>JBLNGH010000507.1:0-2737 GCA_050264575.1 Acidobacteriota bacterium
GTTTCCAGAGCTGGCCTCTGGTACGTGGTGTGCTTCCCGGCGTGTCATGAAACCATCGACCGTCGCCGTCTTCACCACGCTGCTGCTCAGCGTCGGAGCCGCGGCCGACGCACGCCAGGACAGCCCGGCGGCTGGTTCCGCGCAGGAGACGGTCAGGGATCAGAACAAGCCGGGCCGAATCCATGGTGGTATCGGCGTCATCATCGGCGTACCCGTCGGTGACTTCCAAGACAACATCCTGATCGCCGGCGGTATCAGCGGCCATTTCGGCTTCCGTCTCGGCGAGAGCCCTCTCAGCCTCGGTGTGGAGGCTTCCTATCTCAACTACGGCAACGAGGACCGCATGTTGCCGGTGGGCGGTCTTCCCGATCTGACGGTTGGCGTCGACACATCGAACGACGTATTCCTTTTCCACGGGCGTACCCGCGCGCAGAAGCGCGCCGGACGCGTGCGTCCCTACGTCGACGGGCTGGTCGGTTTCAGCTATCTCACCACTACGACGAGCGTGGATGCCAAGGAATCCTGCTCATCGTTGGATGGTTCTTATTCGTGCTCAGACGACGGTGATTCGGTTACGAACCTCGACGATCTGGTCTTCAGCGCCGGCGTCGGCGGAGGCGTGATGATCGGCCTCGGCAAGTCGGGGAGCGTGAAGCTCGATCTATCGCTGCGCTATCTCTACGGCGCCCAGGCGACGTACCTCACCGAGGGTGGCATTCGCTGGGCCGACACGGGACCTCCAATCCTCGACCCGCACCGCTCGCGTACGGACATGCTGCTCATCGTCATCGGCATCACCCTCGACCGCTGACCTCGGGTTTCGTTGTCGATAGGTTGCTCATGATCGAGATGTTCCTCACGAAACCTGAGGTCTTCCGAACTCGCAGGATCAGCTCATCACTGAACTCTGAGCAAGACGTTCGGATCCGCCTTCGACGCGCTGCGCGCCGGCAGCAGGGTCGCGAAGAGGGCGATGATCAGCATCGCCGCCGCCGCCGATCCGAGCACGAGCGGATTCGACGGCGCCGTCTCGAAGAGCAGCGATTCCAGCCAGCGGCCGGCGACGGCAGCGGTCGCGCATCCGGCGGCGGCGCCGATGGCCGCGACGACGAGCGCTTCGCGAAGCACCATCCGCACGATACCGAGGGGCCGGGCGCCGATGGCCAGGCGAATCGCCATCTCCGCGCGCCGTTCGGCGACGGCGTGCGCGAAGGCCGCATAGAGGCCGATCGCCGCCACCGCCAGCGCCAGCGCGCTGAACAAGACGAGCAGGGTCGTCGCCAGCCGCCACGGCCGCATCTGCCGATCGAGGAATTGCGTGTACGGCACGACGCGCAGGAACGGCAGATTCGTCCGTTGTCCGACAATCAGCCGCCGAATCGCCGGCGACAATTCATCCGCCGTCAACCTGCTTCTGAGAAGAATGCCCCGGGCCGTCAAGGGCCCTGTCATGAACGGCGGCCGCGGAATCTGCGCAAACGGCACGAAGTACTGCATGAGCCGCGCCTCGTTGTCCACCGGCACCAGCGAGCGCTGACGAACGTCGCGGACGACGCCGATGATCTCGCGGCACGGCACTTTGGCCGACGGCATTTCTGGACCGGTGCCGAGCGAGGGATCGAAATCCGGATCGAAGCCGATGCGAATGCATTTGCCGATCGCACTTTCGCCGGGCCAGACGCCCCGCGCCATCGTTTGATTGACGATGACGACCGGCGCGCCACGCCCGTCGGCGGCCGTGAAGGTACGGCCCTCGACGACCTGCACGTCCAGAATGCGCATGAACTCCGGCGTCGCGGCGAGCAGATGCGGCAGCTGACCGTCAACCGATGGCGGTTCCGCCCGGCCGGGCACGCTGATCGGCGGCACGTTGAATCCGCCGAACGGCAGCGCGTCCACGAGCGTCGCGATCTCGACGCCCGGCAGCGCCGCGACCTGTTCGAGCGCGGTCTCGAAAAGCTCTCCGCGCGCCATGTCCGTCGCCGGCCCGGCCTCGAACTCGGCGACGATCACGCCGTCCATGCGCATGCCGAAGTCCTGCGACGCGAGGTGATGGAAACTCAGGCCGATCATGCCCGCGCCTGCGAGGAGCAGCACCGAGAGCGTCGTCTGCACCAGCAGCAGCGCGGTCAGCATCCTCGATTTCGCACGGCCCGGGCGGGCAGCTGACGTCATCGCCCCCGGCCTGCGAAGCACTGGAAACTGCCACGCATTGGCCACACCCGCCACGGCCATCATGACGACACCGGCGAGCGCGGCCGTGGCCATCGTCCACGCCGTGAGTCCGGATCTGCCGACCAGATTCGGGAACAGTACGCGCCGTACGGCTTCGTCGAACCAGCTGGCGGTGGCCAGCGACAACGCCGTCGCGGCGATCGCGAGGAGCGCTGCCTCCATGAAGGCCTGGGCGAGCAGCCGAGGGCGCGACGCCCCAAGTGCGGCGCGGACGATGAGGTCGTAACGGCGCTTGGCGGCCCGCACGACCAGCAGCGTGCCGGTGTTCGCCAGACCAATCACCAGCAGCAGGATCGACACGCCCGTCAGCCACCACGCGACGCGCCGCTCGGTAGCCGCGACCTCTGCGCCAATCACCCCTGAGAGGCCGATGCCTCGCCCAATGACGCTCGAAGCCTGGGCTTCGGCGGCGTCCACGCTCGTCCCCGGCGCGAGCCGCACGACGACCGACACGACATTCCGAAACGCGTCGTGTTCCCACCCCGCCGTGCCGCGCATCGCC
>JBLNGH010000508.1:0-8766 GCA_050264575.1 Acidobacteriota bacterium
AAAACCGCTCGAGCCGTTTTCATCACGCCACGGCTAAATGAAAACGGATTCAGAATGACGCGAGGATCAAGTATGTGATCGCGCTCGCGACGAGCCCGAGAAAACTCGGCGAGGCCCAGCCGTAACCGACTCCTTCGGTCGCTACGTGCGTCGTGCCCAGCGTGCCGACGCCGACGATCATTGCGGCCAGCGCCGCCCAGCGGCCCGCGCGCGGAAAGAAGAGCCCGCCCAGGATCGGCGCGAACAGCGTGACGATCATCAGCGAATAGAACATCGTCAACGCGCTGACGACGCTGTCGAAGACGAAGGTCAGGAAGAAGCCGACGACGGCGCCGACCCAGGTCAGGATGCGCGCGACCCGCAGGACCTCGCGATCGGTGGCGCGCGGCCGGAACACGCCGCGATAGAAATCGCGCGCGCCGGACGTCGCGAGCATGAAGAGCACGGCGTCGGCCGAGCTGATGACGGCTGAGAAGATCGCCGCGAGCCCGAGCGTGCCGACCACCGGCGGCACGTCCTGGGACAGCACGGTCGGGAGCGCCATCTCCGGCCGCGCAAGATCGGGATGAAGCGTGCGGGCCGCCAGTCCGATCATCACCGGCAGGCAGGCGAAGATCATCAACGCGACGCCGTTCCAGGCGACGCTGCGCGTGAGCGTCCGGGTGTCTTTCGCGCCGTACGCTTTCTGGATCAGGCCGGGCGAAAGAAAGAAGGCGGGACCGAGCAAAAAGAGCGTCGGCCAGCCGACGTTCGGGCCGCGCCAGAATCCAAGATGATCGGGATCGGCGAGCACGGCCGGTGAGCCGCCGGCGGCGACCGACGCGAAGAGCGCCGCGAGCGCGAAACCCACGAGCTTCACGACCAGTTGCACGCGGTTGACCCACGCGGCGCTCAGCAGTCCGCCACGCACGAAGTAGCCCGTCGTCGCAAGAGCCGAGAGCGCCGCGCCGAGCGTGTACGGCACGCCGCCCAGACCGAGCACCTCGGCCGCGCCTTTCAGCTGCGCGCAGAGAATGGCGAAGCTGCCCATCCAGATGATGGCTGCGGCAAGGCCCCGGACGGCGCCGCCGAAGTGATGTTCGAGCAAGTCACCGACGGTCATCAGGTCGTGACGCGCCGCGGCGCGCCACACGCGGGGTCCGATCCAGAACGCGAGCACGAGCGATCCAAGCCCCGCGCTGCCGTTCCACCACCAGGCGGCCAGCCCGCTCGTGTACGCGTAGCCGGTCGCGCCGATCGTCGATCCGGCGCCGATGTTCGCCGCGAGAAATGTGGAGAAGAGCAGCCCCGTCCCGAGGCTGCGGTCGGCGATGAAAAATCCGGATGTTTCGCGGACGCGGCGGCCGACCCACGTGCCCAGGACGATCAGGCCGATCGAATACGCGGTGAGCAGGAGAAGAAGCGTCACCGCACGGGCACGTCAGCGGATCTCGGAAGCCGCGGGGTAGCCGGGCAGGCCTTGCGCGGCGCGGACGGCGCGCACGATTGCTTCCGCCACCGCTTCGGCGGCCAGCGCGCCCACGGCGCCGACGTTGACGTCGTGCGTCAGTTCGCCGGTCGCCAGCGCGAACAGCGTGTCGCCGTCGGACGGGCTGTGCGACGGCACGATCGTGCGCGCGAGACCGTCGTGCGCCATCTCGACGATCTTCAAGGCCTGCGGTTTGGTCAGCCGCGCGTTCGTCGCGATCACGCCGATCGTCGTGTTCTCGCGCGCGGGGCCGGAGGACGCGACGCCTCGACGAACGAGCGCGAAGGGATCTTCCAGCGTTTGCTTCTTTTCGTGGCGAACGCCGGCAATTGGCTTCGCGGTTCGTGGATCGATGACGCTGCCGTTGGCGTTCACGACGACCAGCGCGGCGACGATCAGGTCATTGACGGTGAGCGCGGCGGTGCCGACGCCGCCTTTCATCGCGCGCCCGACGCCGAGCAGTTTGCCGACGGTGGCGCCGGCGCCCGCGCCGACCGAGCCTTCCTCAACCGGTCCGGAGTTGGCCTGGCGCGCCGCCTCGTAGCCGCACGAGGCGTCGGGCCGGATCTCCGGCCGTCCACCGACCGCGAGGTCGAACAGGATGGCCGCCGGCACGATGGGCACGACTCCCGCGGACGTCTCGTAGCCGATTCCTTTCTCGGCGAGGAAGCGCATGACGCCGCTCGCGGCGTCGAGGCCGAACGCGCTGCCGCCCGCCAGCACGATCGCGTCCACTTTGTCGATCGAGTTCTCGGGCGCGAGGAGCGAGATCTCTCGTGTACCGGGCGCGCCGCCGCGAACATCGACCGCGCCCGTCGCCGCCGGCTGCGCCAGAATCACCGTGCATCCGGTCGGCCGCTCCTTCAGCGTGAAGTGCCCGACCAGAATGCCGGGGATGCTGGTGATGCTTTCCGTCGACAGCGGGTGCGCCCTGTGTGGCGGGGCGGCCGGCACGCGACGCTCGCCCATCTCGACGGCCGCGAGCACGGCCACCAGCGCTATAAGCAGCCCAATCTGAACTTTGACCACCGAATCCCCAGGTCGGCGATTATATGTGCGTTACGTAGCGCGGATTGGTCTCCAAATCCGCGGCGGGCGCATGGGCTCGAATCGCCTCAACTCCGTCGATGTGTTCCGCGGCGCCACGATGGCCGCGATGGTCATCGTCAATACGCCGGGCGACTGGGATCACGTCTACTGGCCGCTGCTCCATGCGGAGTGGCACGGCTGGACGCCGACCGATCTCATCTTTCCATTCTTCGTCTTCATCGTCGGCGTGGCGATCGTGCTGTCGAAGAAGAGCACCGGCGCGCTCGGCCCGATCGTCCGCCGGGCGGCGGTCATCTTTGGACTCGGCCTGCTGCTCGCGCTCTATCCGCGTTTCGATTTCAGCACCGTCCGCATCATGGGCGTGCTGGCGCGACTGGCGGTCTGTTATCTCGCCGCGGTTCTGGTCTACCGCGCCGTTGCGGGACGTGACGAGCGCACGCGCATCTCAGCCGTCTTAATCGTTGCGGCCGTGCTGCTCGTTCTCTACTGGATTCTGCTCACCTTCGTGCCTGTGCCGGGCGGGCAGGCCGGCGATCTCAGTCCATCCGGAAACCTGGGCGCGTGGGTCGATCGAACGCTGCTCGGGGAAGCGCACCTGTGGCGCCAGTCGAAGACCTGGGATCCGGAAGGCTTGTTGAGCACGGTGCCCGCGATCGCCACAGCGCTCACCGGCGTCGTTGCCGGCCTCGTGCTCGTGTCGGATCGGGACGCCACCAGGAAGGTGACGATTCTGGTGTCGGCCGGCGTCGCGGTGACCTCGACCGGACAACTCCTGGGACTGACGTTTCCCATCAACAAGAACCTCTGGACGAGCTCGTACGTGCTCTTCACGAGCGGGCTCGCGTCGATCCTTCTCGCGTTCTGTTACTGGCTGGTGGACCTGCGGCAGCATCGTCGCCTTGCGCGTCCGTTCGTGGTCATGGGCGTCAACGCGCTCGTGCTCTTCGTCGTCTCGGGCTGGCTCGTGAAGACGTTGCTGCTCGTGAAAGTGACCGAGCCGACCGGTCAGACGGTGACGCTCTATCGCTGGATTTACGCGCACGTTTTCGAGCCTCTGGCGTCGCCCAAGAATGCGTCGCTGATGTTCGCAATCGCCGCGCTCCTCGTTCTTTACGCAATGCTCGAGATCATGTACCGGCGTCGCTGGTTCGTGCGTGCGTAGACTTTCCATACTGAGCGGGTCGAGCGGGTACAATTGATCCAGCATGCGAAAGATTCTGCTGACGAATGACGATGGTCATTTCTCGCCGGGAATTCAGGTGCTGGGTGAAGCGCTGCGGCGGCTCGGACAGGTCACGATCGTGGCGCCGCAAACCGAGGCGAGCGCCGTCGGACACGCGCTGACGCTACGGCGGCCGCTGCGCCTCGATCGTGTCGCCGACGGCATCTACTCTGTGGACGGCACGCCCACCGACTGCGTCAACATTGCCATCGACGAGGTGCTCGACGGCAAGCCGGACATTGTGGTCTCCGGCATCAACAAAGGTCTCAACATCGGCGACGACGTCACGTACTCGGGCACGGTGGCCGGCGCGCTCGAGGGGGCGCTGCTTGGCTACCAGGCGATCGCGGTGTCCCTGCAGTGGACGCGAGCGGAGTGGGACTTCGGTCCTGCCGCGTCGATTGCGACGATGCTCGCCGGCGCGCTGCTCGAGCGGCCGCTGCCGAATCGCACGTTCTTGAACGTCAATGTCCCACAAGGTCCAATCCGCGGTGTTCGCGTGACGGTGCAGGCGAAGCGCAATCACATCACGAAGGTCGATCGGCGCCTCGATCCGCGCCAGCGTCCGTACTTCTGGATCGAAGAGGCGCAGGACGATTGGGAGCCGGATCAGCGATCGGATCATCAGGCGATTCGCGACGGGCAGGTCTCGGTGACGCCGTTGCAGCCGGATCTCACGGCGCACGATCTGCTGGATGTGCTCGAGGGGATCACGCAGGAAGTGAGTGGGCGGAAAGCCTGAAAGCTTTGCCTTTCGAGCTTTCCGGGTTTCGAGCTTTCCGGCTGGTTCGCGGTCAGTCAGGATAAGATAGATGGGTTGTCGGGGCGTGGCTCAGCCTGGTAGAGCACTCGGTTCGGGACCGAGGGGTCGGTGGTTCAAATCCACTCGCCCCGACCAATTTTGATCCGGGGACTTCGTCCCCGGACCCCTTACACGCTCTCTCGTTCGACTCGGCTCCCCTGAAAAGCACTTAGCCAAGTCTCACTCCGTTCGCGTGGCTCACTCACACAGTTCGCTCGCTCTGAACCTGGAACGTCATTTCCCGACGCGATCCTGACGGCCGCGGCGCGCGTACGGCGCGCTTGGCTTCATTTCACCGGCACGCGCTGCTTCAACTCTGCTTGCCAGTTGAGGACGACCTCGAGAAACTCTGTACTTGCGTAGCCGCCTGGCACCGTCCACGAGAAATCGCTGGCCGTCCTTGGCAACATCGTAGCTGTAGCCTCCTGGCGTCGTCGGAACGGCGAACAGCGGCCGCGCGGCGCGAACCTTGAAGTCAACGCCCTGGCCGTTCACCTCCGCAGCCATTAGCATTCTGTCGGGAGCCACATAGAAGATCTCGCTTCCGTCACTCCGCCATCGAGGAGAGGCGCCACCGGCGCTGGAGACCGGCCACTTCCTGCCAGGCTGCGGAAATGTGGTGACGTACACTTCAGGTCGTCCGGACTCATCCGAGAGATAGACCATCCAATGGCCGTCGGGGGAAACCCGACCACGGCTCTCCCCGAACTCCGTCTGAAGAAATAGTTGCGGTTTCGGCTCGCCAGACAGTGGCAGGACCCATAAGTCGAGTCCGGTTTTGCCGCCTCCTGCCGATAGATCAACGAATCCCGCGACCAATCAGTCGGAGTCAAAGGGTTGGTCGACGGAATGAGTAGTTGCTCGCTGCCACGCCCACTGGACGGCTTGACGTAGAGTCCCGGTTGGGCATCAGGGTTCGAAGCGAACACCAACCGATCGCCGGTGGGGGACCAGATTAGAAGGGAGCGAACGGACTGGTCGGACGTAAGGCGCATCCGCGAACCGCGCTCGACATCGGCGATCCAGATGTCGAGTGCTGTCCGCGTCTGGTCCTGGTCGAGGATGGTGACTGCCGCTTGTGTGCCGTTGGGCGACAACTCGATGCTTTGGAAACGTCCTGGCTCCTCGACACCAAAAGTACAATTGTCCAGTAGTGAGCGGGCGCGCCGGGCGGGGTGCCGGCGGTTTCGTGGTCTAATGGCCGGCGAATGCAAAGACAAGTGCCGCCACCCCGAAAGCTGCTGCGAAAATCAGGACAGGCGACGCGATCAGCAGCGTCGTCTTCAACTTGTCCGTCGTGCGGCGCTCCAGCGCGGCGATGTCTGCGTAGTTCACGCGCTGGCCATCCTTGCCGACAATGCCGTCGGGTTCCACTGCCGCAACCCGAAACTCGAGGCGCTGCCGGTTGACGAGCACCACGCGAACGACATCACCGACAGCCACCTGAGAGGAAATCGCCGCGACCGGAGACTGGCGGTTGGGTATGTTCACGCGGCGGTAACCCGTACAGCCCGAAAGCGAGATCGCGAGCGCAATAACGACGGCCAGGTCAGCGGGCAGAGTCCAGCCGCGAAAGCGCCGCACGGGCGACTCTGGCCGGGACGGTGCGAAGGATTGGTTATCGATCTCGCTGCTGATGATGCAGCCCCGCGAGGCGCGCACCAGGAGCGAGCGCCATGGCTCGTATCGGCGCCATTCTACGCAATTGTCGAGGATAGGAAGCCCGCTCTTGCCTTGCGTGCGCTCTGCTCTCGCGTGCCGGACCCGGAGGCCGAGGGCCGACGCCGCCAGGTCCAGCTCGCGCGCGACGGCACCGACCGTCTTCCCCTCGTCGAGCACGAGGCGAACGGCGCCTTCCTTGAACTCGTCAGAGAACCGCCGGCGAGTGCGGCGGCCGGACTGGCTTGAGGACATGCGGGACATCGTATCCACCTTTCGGAAGATGTCCACGAAAGCGGATCAAGCCCGGTACGCCCGGGAGCCGCGCGGTAGCTAAACGGGCCTTGAGAGGGCGCGCAGCCCCCCGAAGAGTTGCCCGGCTCTTTTCGATTCGCCGCGTTCGCGGCGGCCTGAAGACGAACGACCGCGGTTGACCGCGAGAATCTCGTTCGAACACTAGCGTCGAATTGGCCGGGATGCCCGGCCGTACGCCCGCCATATCCGAGCTCCGGCCTCGTCGTGATGACGATGCGATCGCCCCGCGCACGTACCGCATCCTTCCAAAGAAAACCGCCGCTGCTTTGCAGTCCGATTTCGGCCCGGCGGCGTCTAACGGGTCTGGAACAAGCGTAAACTCCGGTTGCCGAGAGGGCGCTATGAGGCGTCTGGGTTTCGTCCTGGGTGTCGCCGCACTGTCCGTTGCCGCCGGATCCGTGCCCGGAGCCGCCACCGGCCGGTTCGATCAGAAGCTCTCCAAAGACAAACAAGTTCTTCACGTCCTGAATCGGCTGGCGTTCGGTCCCCGTCCCGGCGATGTCGATCGAGTCCGCCGTCTCGGCGTCGAGAAATGGATTCGGCAGCAGCTGCAGCCGCAGCTCATTGCCGAGGATCCGGTCGTGGACGCCCGGCTGCGGCCGCTGGCCACGCTGCAGCTCGCCACCTGGCAGATCTATGAGACGTATCAGCCGCCGGCCCCGCCGGTGCTTGCGAGCGTCGCGCCTCCCCCGCGCCAGCTCGAACAGCTGGTGTCTGCGGACCAGTTGCAGAAGCTGTCCACGGGAACAGCCGAAGAGCGCCTGGCCGTCATCGGTGCCATCTCCGGCGAAAACGTCGGTCCGGTGCTGGCGGCGCTGACGCCAAAAATGCTGGAGGGGCTTCCTGATCTGCAGAAGCTGGCTGAGAAGGCACGACAAGCCGAGAATGCTCGCCGGCAAATGCTCGTGCGGTCTGCGGTGCCAAGCCTCAATAACCTGCTGACGGCCGAGCAGCGGCGCGTCACGCAGCAGGGCACCGTGGAAGAGCGGCGGGCGCTGCTCATGTCGTTCGACGCCCCGACCCGGAAGCAGGTGCTGCGCGTCCTCCCACCGCCTGCGCTCACCGGCATTCCCGAACTGCAGCGCGAAGCGTTGGCGGCGCGGCAACCGCCCATGTTCGTGAATCAGGAGCTGATCGACGGCCGGGTGTACCGCGCGCGCTACTCGAACCGCCAGCTCGAGGAAGTGCTCGTCGATTTCTGGCTGAATCACTTCAACGTGTTCAACGGCAAGGGACCGGCGCGCATGTTGCTCACGAGCTACGAGCGCGATGCGATCCGGCCGCACGTCCTCGGCCGGTTCCGCGACCTGCTCCTGGCCACCGCTCGCCATCCCGCGATGCTGTTCTACCTTGACAACTGGCAGTCGCAGGCTCCACGCGATGACCTTCCGCCGCTTCCGAGCAACGCGCGGCGTCCGGGGCTCAACGAAAACTACGGGCGCGAGTTGATGGAGCTGCACACGCTGGGTGTCGACGGCGGCTACACGCAGGACGACGTCATTGCCGTCGCGCGCGCGTTCACCGGCTGGACGATCTACGACCCCAACCGGATTGCCGAATTTCAGTTCAACCCGGCGTTTCACGATCGCAAGGAAAAGAAGGTCCTGGGCCATACGATCCCCGCCGGCGGGGGCGAGCAGGACGGCATCCAGGTCCTCGACATCCTGGCTCGTCATCCGTCGACGGCCAGGTTCATCTCGAGAAAGCTGGCCCAACGATTCGTCGCGGACGATCCACCGCCGTCGCTCGTCGACCGCATGGCGAAGACCTTCACCGCCACCGGCGGAGATCTCCGCGCGGTTATGGAAACCATGCTGACGTCGCGCGAATTCCTGTCCGAGGGCGCGTGGCAGGCCAAGCTCAAGTCGCCGTTCGAGATGGTGCTGAGCGCGGTTCGAGCGCTGGGCGCGGAGGTGACGGATCCCACAGCGCTCGGCCAGCGCATTGCCGAGCTGGGGCAGCCGTTGTACGGCAAAGCGGAGCCGACGGGCTATTCGACGAGAGCGAATGCCTGGGCGAGCTCGGCCGGATTCCTCGGCCGCATCAACTTTGCGGGGGCGCTTGCGGCCGGCACCATCGAGGGCGTCAAGGTCGACGCGGCGAAACTGCCGGGCAGTGGCGAGGCGGCGGCCCGGCGGCTGCTCGGCACCTCGGTGTCTCCCGCCACGTTGTCTCAGCTCGAGAACGGCGCAAGCCAACCCTTGTCACCGGCGAGCCTCGCGGCTGTCGTGATCGCGTCCCCTGACTTTC
>JBLNGH010000509.1:0-23283 GCA_050264575.1 Acidobacteriota bacterium
CGACCCCCCCGGCGCTTTTCCATCGATCGCTAGATCGATCGACCGATAGATCGATTCTCTTGATCTTATCTCCCCGGGACTCCGATCCAGTGCCGGGTGAGATAGTCGCTCATGCCCAGGCCGAAGAGGATGAACAGCCAGACGAAACCGGCAATCACCGTGACCTTCGTGAGCGGCGTGTTGTGGCGCACGCCCATGAAAAAGAGCACGACGAGCGAGGCCTTTGTGACCGCGATGGAGAGCGCGATCACGGTGTTCGCGAAGCCGAAGTCCTGATAGCCGGCCAGGACCGTGAGGCCGGTGAGGACCCCAAGCGTGATCCAGATCGTCACGTAGAGTCTGACGGATGGGATGGGATGTGCCGTGTGAGACATGCGGACGCTCAGGCTCCGTGGCCGCCGTGCAGACCGAGCAGGTACAGCAGCGGGAAGAGGAAGATCCAGACGATGTCGACGAAGTGCCAGTAGAGGCCGGAGACCTCAATGGGTCCGTAGTAGTCCGGCGTGAAGCGCCCGCGCCACGCCATGATCAGAATGACGATCATCAGCCCGATGCCGACGACCATGTGCGCGGCGTGAATGCCCGTCATGATGAAGTACAGCGAAAAGAACAGCTGCGTGCTGTGCGGGTCGACGCCCGTGCGGCCGAGATGTTCGACGATGTACTCCGTGCTGAAATGCGGCCCGGGCACCAGGTTGTGCTCGAACTTCGCGGAGTATTCGAAGTACTTGACGACGAGAAAGGTCGTGCCGAACAGAATCGTTCCTATCAGCCAGACGATCTGACCGCGGCGAGATCCGACCTGTGCCGACCGGACCGACATCACCATCGTCAAGCTGCTGCAGATGAGGACGAAGGTGTTCAGGGCGCCCAGCGGCACGTTGAGCGTCGAGCTGCCGTCGAGCCAGGACTGCGGGTACAGCGTCCGGTAGACGAGGTACGCCATGAACAGGCCGCCGAAGAACATGATCTCGGTGACCAGGAACACCCACATCGCGAGGATGGAGGCCTCGAGCTGCTGCTCCATCGAATAGAAGTGGTGCTGCAGCCGCGGATGGTGATGCGCGTGATCGACGGCGACCGCCGCGCCATGCGGCGCCGCCGGCAGCGGCGTCGAACCAGGCCCGAGCGGAGTCGAGGGCTCAGCCAATGGTGGTCGCCTCCCGTCCGGGAACCGGTTTGTAGTGATAGGGCGGTTCCGTGACTATCGGATCCGTGTAGAAGTTGAACGTGGGCGGCGGCGACGTGGTTTCCCACTCGAGTCCCGTGACGCCCCACGGGTTGTCCGACGCGCGCTCGCCCTTGAAGAGCGACCACGTCAGGTAGCAGAAGATGAGGAAATAGCCGAGCCCGAGAATCGACGCGCCGGCCGTCGAGAGGACGTTCAGCACCTGCCACTCGTCGGGATACGCATGGTAGCGGCGCGGCATGCCCATGTACCCGAGAATGAACTGCGGGCCGAAGGTGAGGTTGAACCCGGTGAAGACCAGGATGGCGCCGGCCTTGCCAAAACCCTCCGGATACAGCCGGCCGGTCATCTTCGGCCACCAGAAATGCAGGCCGCCCAGGAACGCCATGACCATGCCGCCGACCATGATGTAGTGGAAGTGGGCGACGACGAAGTACGTGTCGGTCAGATGAATGTCGAGCCCGAGCGTCGCGAGGAACAGGCCCGTCAGTCCGCCGATCAGGAAGAGTCCGACGAACCCGATGACCCAGTACGTCGGCGACTCCCACGTGACCGATCCCTTGTACATCGTCACGGTCCAGTTGAACGTCTTCACCGCCGATGGCACCGCGACGAGCATCGTGATGATCGAGAAGACCATGCCGGCGTAGATCGACTGGCTGCTGACGAAGAGATGATGACCCCACACGAGGAAGCCGAGAATCGCGATGGCGAGGCTCGAAAACGCGACGAAGCTGTAGCCGAAGACCTGCTTCCGTGCCACACCGGCGACCAGTTCGCTGATGACGCCCATTCCGGGAAGAATCATGATGTAGACCGCCGGGTGCGAGTAGAACCAGAACAGGTGCTGGAAAAGCACCGGATCGCCCCCGAGCCGTGGATCGAACACGCCGAGCCCGAGCGTGCGCTCGAATCCGACCAGCAGCACCGTAATGGCGACGACGGGCGTTCCGAGAATCATCACGAGGCTCGTGGCGTAGTTCGCCCACACGAACAGCGGCAACCGGAACCAGGTCAGCCCCGGCGCGCGCATGCGGTGCACCGTGACGATGAAATTGAAGCCGGTGAGGATCGACGAAAACCCGGCGATGAACACGCCGAAGATCGCGGCCGTCACCGGGGTTTGCGACCCGACCGTGCTGTACGGCGTGTAGAACGTCCACCCGGTGTCCACGCCGCCGCTGGCGATGACGCCCAGGGCGATGAGCGCGCCGATGATGTACAGGTACCAGCTGATCAGGTTGATGCGCGGGAAGGCGAGGTCCTTCGCGCCGCACATGATCGGAATCAGGAAGTTCCCGAGCGTCGCCGGCACCGACGGCACCAGGAAGAAGAAGACCATGATGATGCCGTGCATCGAGAACGCCTTGTTGTAGAGATCCGGCGTCAGCAGATCGCCTCTCGGCGTCAGCAGTTCGAGACGGACGAGCGACGCGAAGAACCCGCCCAGCGCGAACATGATCGTGATCGAGATGAGGTACATCATCGCGATCCGCTTGTGGTCGCGGGTGAGGAGCCAGGCCGCAATGCCGTACGGCGCGTCGAGGTAACTCTGCCGCTTGATAGCTGTGTCGTGCATCGTCGTTACTCTTTTTCAGTGCTCGCGGGGCCCTCCGCGCCTCCGCGCCTTCGAGCCTCCGCGTCTCACTTCGCCGGCGCCACGGGCTTCAGCGTCTTGATGTACGCGATGAGCTGCAGCAGGTTCTCCTCGCTCACCGTGCCCTGGAACGCCGGCATGATCGGCTGATACCCCTGCACCACCTTGGCCTGCGAGTTCATGATCGATTCGCGCAGGTAGTTTTCGTCAGCGGTGACCGTACGTCCGTCAGCCAGCGCCACCCGGCTGCCGAAGAGGCCGTAGAGCGACGGTCCGCGCCCGGTCGGATCCTGCTTGTGGCAGGTGACGCACGCGTGCTCGGTGAACAGCCGCGCGCCGTTTTCGGCCGCCGTGCCCGTCGGCCGGCCGCCCGCGAGCCACGCCTCGTAGTCCTGCGGCGTCATCGCGACGACCTGCCCGATCATGCCGGAGTGCTTCGTGCCGCAGTACTCCGCGCAGAAGAGATGGTACGTGCCCGGCACCGTCGCCTTGAACCAGAGTGTGGTCAGCTTGCCCGGGACGACGTCCATCTTCACGCGGAACGCGGGAATCGAGAAATCGTGAATCACGTCCTCGGATCCCATCGTCAGCCGGACGTTGCGGTTGATGGGAACATGCAGCTCGTTGATCTCGCGCACGCCTTCCGGGTGCTGCACTTTCCACATCCACTGCTTGCCGACGACGAGAATCTCCATCGAGTCGCGCGGCGGCTTGGCCAGCCGGTAGAACAGGTCGGCGCCCCAGCCGAACATCACGAGCGCGAGAATGAGGGGGATGATTGTCCACGTCAGCTCGAGCGCGAGCGAGCCGTGGATGTCGTGGCCGACCTCCGCCGGATGACGCCGGCGGTATTTGATGCTGAAGACGACGACGAGGGCCGTGACGAGCACCGTGAAAAAGGCGCACACCGCGACGATGAACAGGTAGAGCAGGTCCATCTCGGTCGCGACCGAGGACGCGTTCGGCGGAAACAGGGGGAAGCTGCTCGACATCTACAGCGCGCCTCCCGGGTGCGTGGCGTGCCTGGGCCGCTCGGTTTCGAGCGCGCGCCGTTCCCGCCGCAGCGAGGCGAAGATGAAGACTCCGAGCGCGACGACTGTGAGCACGCCGCCAAGCCGGATGAGGTTCATGATCGCCATCCCGTACTTGCCCGTCTCCGGATCGTAGTGGTAGCAGAACAGCAGCAGGCTGTCGATCGCGGTCCCGATGCGCCCTTCGGATGCTTCGACGAGGCCCAGCTTGAGGTCGCGTGGCGCGAACTCGATCCCGTAGAGATAGCGGGACACGCGTCCGTCGGCCGTCAGCAGCGTAATCGCGGCCGGGTGCGCAAACTGATCGGTCTCCGTGTCATACGCGTACCGGAAGCCGACCGCATCGGCGAGCCGCGAGATCGACTCCTGGCGACCCGTCAGAAACCGCACGCCGCGTTCCGAGCCGGCGCGGCGGTACCGCTCGAGAAACGTCTTCCGCCGTTCGGAGGCGAGCGCCGGCGTCTCGCCGGGATCGAAGCTGACGACAAGAACATCGAAATCCGTTCCTGCGCTGAGCGCCAGCGGCAGCAGCGAGCTGTCGAGGCCGCTCAACACCTGCGTGCACAGCATCGGGCACTCGTAGTACACGAGCGCGAGCACGACCGGCCGCTTGCCGAACAGATCGCCGAGCTTGATGTCGCGGCCGTTCTCGTCGACGAACATGAGATCGAGGGGCAGTTCGGCGCCGAGCTTCTGATCGATCCCGACTTCGCGAAGGATTGGAATCTGCTCGGTCGCAGCCTTGCCCGGTGGCGGAACGGATCGCGGCGCCTGCGGCTGCGCGGCGGCCGGCAACGCGACCGACAGCACAAGCAGCACGAGCAATACGCAAACACCTGTAGGCCGGGGCTTCAGCCCCGGGCACATGCCGGCCCTGAAGGGCCGGCCTACATTCCCTGAAAAGCCCTTAGTCATGTCTTGCACTCACTTCCCGGCGGGCGTCGCCGCCGGTTGCTGCCGGACCGGGAATCCCTTCTCGAGCAGCAGCTCCTTGGCGCGTTCGACGGGAATCCTCGCGGTCCCGGCCTGCTCATCGACCCACCCGTACTCGTGCAGGACGGCGTCTTCGCGGCGGCGGAACGCGTCGAGCTCGGTCGGCTCGCTGACCAGCATGGCCGGGTTCGGCAGCTCGCGGCCGGAGACAATCCGGCCGCCGTCGATTCTGGGTTCCGCAACGGGCGCCGCCATCGCCGAACGCTCGTCGGTCGGGGCACGTCTGGCGTCGAACAGCACGAACAGTCCCCAAATGAGAACCTGGCATACCACCGTCGTCGCCGCGAGAATCACCATGAACCAGAAGATGCCGCTGTAGCTCACGCCGTCGCCTTCGGTCGGCGCGATGGGAGCGGCTGCGGGCGCGTGGGCGTGATTAGTGTCCGCCATGAGCCAGAGCATCCTTCAGATACGGATCGCGTGCCGGCACGAGCGCGCGGCCGGCCAGATTCCGGAGAAAGACGAACAACCACAAACCGCCCATCGCCAGCGTCAGGGCGAAGTCGAGCCAGTGCAGGCCCGATCCGCCTTCGTGCCGGACCATCGGCCCGATCATCCAGGCCGTTTCGACGAGACGCATGATCAGGATGAAGAGCGCGACGAGGCCGACCCGATTGGGCGTTCTCTTCAGCGGCCGCGAAAGCAGCAGCGCAAACGGCACGACGAAATGTCCGAGCAGCACGGCGATGCTGACCGGCCGCCACGGATCGCGGAAGCGCTCCAGGTAGAACGGAATCTCTTCGGGCAGGTTGCCGGACCAGACGATGATGAGCTGCGACACGCTGAAGTAGGCCCAGAGCAGCACCCAGGCGAACATCAGCTTGCTGAGATCGTGGAAGTGATCGGGCGCCGCGATCTCGGACATCGGCTTGAACCGGACCAGCCACGCCAGCACCAGAATCGAAAACGCCATCGTCGACAGGCCGTACTCGCCGACGGTGAGGATTCCGAAGATCGTCGAATACCAGTGCGGATCGAGCGACATCACCCAGTCGACGCTCATGAAGGTGATGGTGATCATCAGCAGCACCAGCCCCGGTCCCGACAGCACGCGGAAGCGGCGGTCTTTCGGCCCCGGCGGCAGCGCCGGTTCCTGGTCCTGCTCCTTCGACCATTTGTTCAGCCAGAAGACGAGCGTGCCCCAGATGGCGAAGAAGAGTACGGCGCGGAAGTAGAAGAACGTCTGGTTGAGGTACGGCCGCTTCATCTGCAGGATGTGATCGGCCGCGGCCTCGGGCCGCGCCCACGCGTAGAGCGTGGGAAGCTGGAGCGCGATCGGGATGAACAGGATCAGCATCAGCGGCAGGTTGCGGGTCGCGGCCTCGAGCACGCGGCGGGAGACGAGCCCCCAGGCGCCGCCCGACAGGTGCTGGATCATCAGCACGCCGAGCGATCCGAGCGTGATGCCGAACCAGAAGACGAACGCGATCAGGTACGACTGCAGGAACACGTGCCGCGCGCTTTCGTCGGTGAGGAACCCGATCACCCCGAGCGCCAGCCCGATCGCTCCGAGCCCGATCGCACGCGTGGCCATCCGGCTGATTTCAGCCGTCGGCCGCATCATCAAGGTCGCTTCGTTCAACTGCGCCATCTCGATCCTTGTCCTGTGGTCTGACCCCGGTCTGACCCCGGTTTGACCCCGGTTTGACCCCGGTCTGACCCTACTGCCCGCCGTGTCCCGCCGGCGCCTTGGCCGGCGTGCCGGTGCCGCCGGTCTTCACCTTCTCCAAGTCCGCCGGCGACAACTCCTTGGCCGTCGCGTAGTGCGTCAATTGCAGGACGCGCAGGTACGCGACGATCCGCCAGCGATCCTCGACCGTGACCTGACCGCGGTAGTCGGGCATCGCGCCGAAGCCGTTCGTAATCACGTCGAAGAAGTAGCCGACCGGCGCCTGCCGCAACCGGTCGTTGTGATACGAGGCTGCCTGCCGGTACCCGCGCTGCACGACCATGCCGTTGCCCTCGCCGGTGCGGCCGTGGCAGGGCGAGCAGTAGATGTTGAACCGTTGCTCGCCGCGGTCGAGATCCGCGCGCGTGATCGGGAACGGGAATGCGTCGGCGGCGGCGCCGGCAATCTTGCCCGTCTGCAGCAATTCGTCGTCGCTCAACTGCCCGCGCGCGACCGTGCCCGGCACGAGCGGCTGCGCCGAGCTGCCCTTCGGGAGGAACGTACTGGCTTCGAGCGGGTCGTACCGCGGCGCGTCGTGCATGTCCTGCCGACAGCCGCCAGCCAGCGCCGCGGACGTCAGAAGGCAAAGGGCAAAGGACAAAGGCCCGGTGCGCCGCTTCGCGGCGGGCTTCTTTAACGGTGACGTGAAGCGCGACGCTGGAGTCGGCAGCTGGGTGACCCGCTGCTGCCCGGCGAAGGACACAGGGCCGAGGGCCGAGAGCACAGGGAAAAGCTTTGAAGGAAAGAGGCCACGCGACAGAAGGTTCCGCACCTTTGCCCTCTGCCCTCTGCCCTTTGCCCTCCCGTGAGGGTTAGTCCTCAAGCTCCACCACCTCTCGTGAGCTGAGACCGGCCAGGAATTCGCGCGTCGTCTTGGCGTCGAACTTCGGATCCGTCGCCTCGATCGCGAGAAAGAATTTTTCGGAGCTCGCGAGCGCGAATCGCTTCGCGCCGAAGACCGGATGATGCGGACGCGGCAGCCCGTTCAGCGCGAACATGCCGAACACGGCCGAAAACGCCGCGAAGAGAATCGTCGTCTCGAAGGCCGGCGGGATGAAGTTGACCCACGCGTGGTACGGCCGGCCGCCGACGTTCATCGGATACGCGATGACCATCGTCCAGTACTCGAGTCCGTAGCCGACGATGAGACCCGTCAGCCCGCCCGCGAGGACGATCGGCGCGACGGCCCGCTCCCGGAACCCGAGCGCGTCCTCCATGCCGTGGATCGGGAACGGCGAGTACGCATCGGTCTTCCTGTAGCCCGCTTCGCGGACTTTGTTCGCGGCCTTGAGCAGCTGACCGGGCGTGTCGAACTCGGCCAGATATCCGTACAGCGTGGTGGCCTCAGGATCGTGCGCCATCAGGAGGTCGCCTCCTCTCCGGCCGGCTTGCTGCGCGACTGCGGCAGCAGCGAGTGCATCTCGAAGATCGCGATCATGGGCAGCAGCCGCACGAACAGGAACATCAGCGTCGTGAAGAGCCCGATGGTGCCGAAGAGCGTCAGGAAGTCCCACCGGGTCGGGTAGTACATCTCCCAGGACGAGGGCACGAAGTCACGATGCAGGCTGGTCACGATGATGACGAAGCGCTCGAGCCACATGCCCACGTTGATGAACATGCACACGATGAAGACGACAGGAATGGTGCGGCGCAGCCGCTTGGACCAGAGCAGCTGCGGCACGAGGAAGTTGCAGAGGAGCAGCAGCCAGTACGTCCAGGCGTACGGACCGAACCAGGTGCGGTTCTTCAGCATGAAGTGCTCGTAGTCGTTCGCGCTGTACCAGCCGAAGAACAGCTCCGACATGTAGCCGTAGACGACGACGAGCCCGGTGACCAGCATGATCTTGGCGCAGTTCTCGATGTGCCGCATCGTGATGAAGTCCTGCACGCCGAACATCACGCGGATCGGAATCGCCAGCGTCAGCACCATCGCGAACCCGGCGTAGATCGCGCCGGCGACGAAGTAGGGCGGGAAGATCGTCGCGTGCCAGCCCGGCAGGACCGAGACCGCGAAGTCGAAGCTCACGACCGTGTGGACCGACAGCACGAGCGGCGTCGAGATCCCCGCGAGCAGGAGGTACGCCTTCTCGTACCGCGCCCAGTGCCGGGCCGAGCCGCGCCAGCCGAGCGAGAGCACGCCGAACAGCTTCTTCAGGAACGGGTTGGCCGTCTTGTCGCGGAACGCCGCCATGTCGGGGATGAGACCCGTCGACCAGAACAGCAGCGAGACCGATCCGTACGTCGAGACCGCGAAGACGTCCCAGATGAGCGGGCTCCGGAAGTTCGGCCAGAGCGTCATCGCGTTCGGGTACGGGAAGAGCCAGTAGATGGCCAGCCACGGACGGCCGGTGTGAATCAGCGGGAAGAGTGCCGCGCACAACACGGCAAAGAGCGTCATCGCCTCCGAGAACCGGTTGATCGACGTGCGCCAGTCCTGCTTGAAGAGCAGGAGGATCGCCGAGATGAGCGTCCCGGCGTGGCCGATTCCGATCCACCAGACGAAGTTGATGATGTCGAACGCCCAGCCGACCGGGATGTTGTTGCCCCAGATCCCGATCCCCTTCGCGAGCAGGTAGGCGATGGCCACGGTCAGGCCCATCAGGAACATGAACGCGATGCCGGTGACGATGAACCAGACGAGCGGCGTATTCCTGGTCAGGACGATTGACGTCAGCTTGTCGTTGATCGACCGGAAGCTGTGCCCCGGCGCGATCGTCGGCAGCGGCGCCCTGAAATCACCCGGCGGAAATTGGGAATCGTGCATCAATTCACCACATCACCAATCACACATCGCCAATTCACGTCTTTTTCAGCTCGGGATTTTGGTTGCGGACCACGGCGAGATAGCTCGTTCGCGGCCGCGTGTTCAGATCCTCCAGCAATCCGTAATTGCGCTCCTGCTGCTTCAGCTTCACGACGCGGCTTTGCGGGTCGTTCAAATCGCCGAAGACGATCGCGTCGGCGGGACACGCCTGCTCGCAGGCGGTCTTGATCTGCCCGTCCTTGATCGGCTCGCCGGTCGTCTTCGAGTCGATGCGCGCGTGGCTGATGCGCTGCACGCAGTAGGTGCACTTCTCCATGACGCCGCGGCTGCGAATCGTGACGTCGGGATTCCGCTGCGCCCTGAACTCGGGCGTGTTGTAGTCCGAGTAGAGCAGGAAGTTGAAGCGCCGCACTTTGTACGGGCAGTTGTTGGAGCAGTACCGCGTGCCGACACAACGGTTGTAGACCATGTCGTTGAGGCCTTCGTCGTTGTGGACGGTGGCGGCGACGGGGCAGACGACCTCGCAGGGCGCGGTCTCGCACTGCTGGCACGGGACCGGCTGATGGTAGATGCCCGACGGCACCGCCGGATCGCCTTCGAAGTAGGTGTCGACGCGCAGCCAGTGCATCTCACGATTGCGATCGACCTGCTCCTTGCCGACAACCGCGATGTTGTTCTCGGCGACGCACGCCGCGATGCAGACGCCGCACCCGGTACAGGCGTTGAGGTCGATCGACATGCCCCACTTGTGGTTGTTGTATTCGTAGATCGGATAGAGGGTCAGCGTCTTCGGCGGCGCTTCGTGCCCGAGCCCCTCGACGATCTTCGGATCCTTCCGGTAGTCGGCCGAGTCGACGGTCCGCACCGGATTCCGTCCCTCCATCGCGAAGTGGTTCTGCGTCGACGTGACGAGGTACGTCTCGCCGGTGCGTCTGATTTCCGCGCCGCCGTCGAACCAGGGCGCCTTCGACGACCGCAGTCCGAACGTGTCCACCCCGATCCCGGTGCCAATCCGCCCCGACCGGCGTCGTCCGTATCCGAAATGCACGACGACGACATCGTCGGCGGTGCCGGGCAGGACCCAGACGGGCATGCGGACCTGGCGGCCCTGATAGCTGATCTCGATGACGTCGTTCGAGCGGTTGCCGGCGCGCGCGATCGGAATCCCGTGGAACTCCGCGGTCTTCGGGCTGATGTACGCGACGTTGTCCCAGGTGACCTTCGACAGCGGCTTCGGCAGTTCCTGCAGCCAGCCGTTGTTGGCGAAGCGGCCGTCGAGCACGTTCGGATCCGGCCGGAAGAGAATCTCCATTCCCGTCATCGTCGGCGCCGGGGCTTGCGCGGCCGGCTGGGCACCCGCCGCAGCGGGAGCGTTCGCCGAGGACATCAACGTGGTCGTGCTCGCGATGAACCCGTCGTGCAGGGCGTGACGCCAGAAGGTCTCGGCGTTTGCGTACGCGTTGCCGTCGGCCGTGCGGACCGGCCACGCCGGCGTCGTCTGACCCGAGAACGCGCGCGTCCAGTAATCGCGGACGAGATCCATCGCCGGCTGGCCCGGCGTGCCGTTCATGACGGCCAGGACTTCGATCGCCGAATGGCCGTCATACAGCGGCGAGACCAGCGGCTGGATGAGCGAGACGGTTCCGTCGAACGACCGCACGTCGCCCCACGACTCGAGGAAGTGCGTTTCGGGGATGTGCCAATGGCACAGGTCGGCCGTCTCGTCGTAATAGAGGTCCAGGTGCGCGCGCAGGCTGACCTTCTTGAGCGCGTCGGCGAACTTGAGATCGGCCGGCGCGGTGAAGACCGGATTGCCGCCCAGGATCAACAGCACGTCGACCTTGCCCGCGTGCATGTCTGCTGCGAGCTCGGAGATCGAGGCGGTGCCGTCGTCGGGCGAGGCGGCGAGCGGCGCGTGATAGGTCACGGTCGCGCCGACGTTGCCGAGCGCTTCGTTCATCGCGCGCGCGAGCGCGTGAACCGCGGCCGGCTGCGTGTCCCCGGCGACGACGACGGAACGTCCGCGTTTCGCCTTCTGGTGGGGGGCGGCGGCCGCGAGCCACTGCGCAATTGCTGCCGGCGCGGATGCGGCCGGGGCGCCGGCGGCGCCGAGCGCGCTCGCGAGCGCGGCGGCGAACGCATGAACATCGCGCGCTTTGATCGCAAGACGATGATCGGCTTTCGAGCCGGTGATCGTCGTGACCGGTTCGACGACGTACAGCCGGTTGACCTGCGCTTCGGGTGTCGTGATTCGGCGCCGTGACGAAAAGTCCTTGCTGTACCGCACGACGCCGGCGCCGCACCCCAGGAAGTCGGCGTCGAGCGCGAGCACGACGTCGGCCTTGTCGAAGTGGTACAGCGGCATCGCCGCCGGTGCGCCGCCCTGCCGGGCGCCGAACACCGCGTCCCACTGATGCCATTTCGCCTCGGGCATCGACGCCAGGAGCTTGTGTATCTGCTCGATGAGCGAGGGGGATGTGATCGGACCAGTCAGGAGCCGCAGTCCCTGGCCCTTGATGGGGCGGCGCGACAACATCGCCGCCTGCATCGCGCTCACGAACGCGCTCCACGTCCTGACCTCGCCGTCGTTCACGATCGTGTGCGACCGATCCGGATCGTAGAGCCCGAGGACGGACGTCTGGCCGAAGAGATCCGTGCCGCCGAGGCTGGCCGGATGCTCGGGATTGCCCTCGAGCTTCGTCGGCCGGCCCATGTGGTTTTCCGCGAGGAGCGGGTAGCCGTATCCGCCGAGCGGCATCGCCGTCGCGTAGAACAGCGGCCGGCCGGGGATGACCTCTTCCGGCTGACGGACGTACGGGATGATCTTTTCTTCCGGCTGCCGCGTGCACGCGCTGACCCCGGCGAGCGCGAGTGACGCGCCCATCAACTTCAGGAACTGACGCCGTCCCGCCGGATCGGTGAATTCCGAAGCCTGCGCCGGGAATTCGCGGTGCAGGTAGCCGCGGAACTCCGGCGTATCGGACAGCTCTTCGAGACTGCGCCAGTAAGCGCGGCCTTCGAGCCCGGCGAGTCGCGTCCGAATATCAGCCAAAGTCATGACTGCAAACCACCCTGAATCTGGTGATGTGGTGACGCGGTGATGTGGTGATTTGACTGCAAGTTCATGACACGCATGCTCTCAAATCTCCACATCAGCACATCACCAAATCACAAATGCTCATCTGTGACACACCGAGCAGCTCGTCATGTGCGCGATGCCGGAGATGTTGTAGTCCTTTTTCAGCCGCAGCCCCAGCGCCTGCTGGCTCGTGTACCGCTCGCCGCCGAACTCGACCGGGGTGTCGCCGCGCGGCTGCTGGTAGGCCATGTTGAAGACCTGCTCGCGCGGCCGCAGGTACTTTTCCGGCGCGCGGTGGCAGTCGAGGCACCATTCCATCAGCAGCGGCTGCGCCTGGTACATCAGCGGCATCTTGTCGACGCTGCCGTGGCAGGTCGCGCAGCCGACACCCTGCCGGACGTGAATCTGGTGGTTGAAGTACACGAAGTCCGGCAAGTCGTGGACGCGCGTCCAGCTCAGCGGCGTGTCGTTCCGGAAACTGGCGCGCACGGGCTCGAGAATCGCGGCGTTCGTCCAGAGGTACGAGTGGCAGTTCATGCAGGTCTTGGTCGGCGGAATCCCGGCGAACGAAGATTTCTCGACCGACGTATGACAGTAGCGGCAGTCGAGGCCGACGCCGCCGACGTGGTGCGCGTGGCTGAACTGGACGGGTTGCTCGACAAACTCGTGCTGCTTGGTGACCCACGACGAGCGCATGAGCATCCAGATGACCCAGGCGCCGACGAGAACGAGACCAAGAACGCTCGCGAGGCTTGCGCGGGCGAGCGCGTTGGCACTGCGGGGGAAAATCTGACTCATACGAGCAGCGGAGCGCCCTTAGCCTACATGGGATCGGCGGCAAGGACCTCGGGGGATTCCCGAGATCCGCGCGCCAGGTGGGCGACTGGCCCGGCGCGTCGGCTCCGGCGGCCTATATAATGTGAAATCTTTCACAATCCTGTCAATGACTGCGACCGCAGCGTCCGGCAGGTACACGCGGCATGCGCGCCGTGGGATTGCGCCATAATCACGGGCCGTCGGCCCCGCTCGAGACGCGCCCGATCGCCTCGTCCTTCCCTATGAGTGCCATCGAGATCCGAGGCGTCACCAAGCAGTTCGGCGCCGTCACCGCCGTGAGCGACCTGACGCTCGACGTCCCTGAAGGCGCGATCTACGGCTTCATCGGACCGAACGGCTCCGGAAAGACCACGACGATCCGGATGATCATGAACATCATCCTGCCGGATTCGGGTGAGATCCGCGTGCTCGGCCGACACAGCGCCGTTTCCGCGCGCGACGAGGTAGGTTATTTGCCCGAAGAGCGCGGCCTCTACAAGAAGATGCCGGTTCGCCGGCTCCTCAGGTACTACGGGCGGCTCAAGGGACGCACGCTGGCCCAGGTCGATCCGGTCATCAACCGCTGGCTCGATCGGCTGCAGCTCCAGGACTGGGCCGACAAGCGCATCTACCAACTCTCCAAAGGCATGGCCCAGAAGGTTCAGTTCCTGGGCGCCATCGTCTCGGAGCCGAAGCTTCTGATCCTTGACGAGCCGTTCTCCGGCCTCGACCCGGTGAACACGAGCTCCCTGCGCGACGTCGTGCTCGAGCTTCGCCGGCAGGGCACGACGATCGTTTTCTCGACGCATGACATGTCCACGGCCGAGCGCCTCTGCGATCGCATCTTCATGATCTTCAAGGGGCACAAGGTGCTCGACGGCACGCTCGACGACATTCAGGCGCGCTACGGACACGACACGATCCGTTTGCGCCTCGCCGGCAGCGCAACCGTTCTCGACGGTCTCTCCGAGATCGAGTCGATCAACGATCACGGCAACTATCAGGATGTGCGGCTCACGGGCGATCCCCAGGCCTTCCTGAGGAAGCTCGTGGCATGCACCGACGTGCGGCATTTCGAGATCACCAAGCCATCGCTGCACGACATCTTCGTCCGGGTGGCGGGAACGTGACCCGTATCCTCACGGTCGCCGAGTCGGAGTTTCTGACCCTCGTCCGCTCGAAGACGTTCATCGTCGGCATCTTCATGATGCCGGCGCTGATATCGGTGTTCTTCGTCTTCATGGAGTACGCGCAGCGGCACATCGATCGCGAGGATCGGCGGTTTGTCGTCATCGACGGCACCGGCGGGCTCTACGACGTGCTGGCGCGCGAGGCCGAACACTTCAACCAGGAGTCCGGGACCGGCGACGATCGCACGGGACCGCACTTCCTGCCGAGCCGCTTCGAGGTGAACGGCCAGTCGCTGGACGACGTGAAGGTCGATCTCTCCGATCAGATGCGGGAAGAGAAGCTGTTCGCCGTCCTCGAAATTCCGGCGGACGTGTTCGAGCCCGGCGGCGACGCCGCCATCAAGTATTACAGTCAGAACACGGCGTACCAGCAGCTGCCGGACTGGATCGAGGAAACGCTCAACGCCGAGATCACCAGGCGCCGGTTCCGGACCGCCGGCATCGATCAGGCGAGGGTGACGACGTTGACGAAGCCGGCCCGGTTCGAGACGTTCGGGCTGGTCGAGCGGAGTTCCGATGGGACCATCACTGCGGCGCCAGAGACCGACGAGCTGAAGCGATTCGGCGTGCCCGTGTTCCTGCTGACGCTGATGTTTCTCGCCGTGATGACGAGCGCGCAGCACCTGCTGAACGCCATCATCGAAGAGAAGATGAGCAAGATCAACGAGGTCCTGCTCGGCTCGGTGACGCCATTCCAGCTCCTGATGGGCAAACTGCTGGGTGTCGGCGCCGTCGCGCTGCTCCTGGCGCTCGTGTACTTCACCGGCGGGATGTACATGGTTTTCGAGATGGGCCGCTTCGATCTGATCAGTGTCCCGCTCGTGGCGTGGTTTCTGCTCTTCCTCGTCTGCGCGGCGCTCACTTACGGATCCATCTTTCTGGCGCTCGGGTCGGCCTGCTCCGATTTGCGGGATGCGCAGAGTCTGCTGCAGCCGGCGATGATCCTGGTCGTGCTCGCCTACATCGGGTCGTTCGTCGTCATGCGCGCGCCGGACTCGACGCTCGCCGTCGCGATGTCGTTCATTCCGACGATGACGCCGTTCACGATGATGCTCCGGATGTCGATCACGCCGAGCCCGCCGGTGTGGCAGGTGCTGTTGTCGCTCGTTCTGGCCGTCGCGACCACCGTCGCCATCGTCTGGGCCGCCTCACGCATCTTCCGGATCGGCATCCTGATGCAGGGCAAAGCGCCGAATCTGCCGGAGCTCCTCCGCTGGATCAAAGCGTGAAGAGCACCTGCAAGAAACGCTGTCGGCACGTCTGGTACATCAGGTACGACAGGTACCGACGTACCGACAAGGGTTTTTCGTTATGGTCTTTGACTGCGACGTCATCGTCGTAGGGGCGGGTCCCGCCGGCTCGGTGGCCGCGCTGAGGCTGTCGCAGGCCGGACGCCGCGTCGTGCTCGTCGATCGCGCAGCGTTTCCCCGCGACAAGACGTGCGGAGACGGGCTGATCGCCGATGCGCTCGCGATCCTCCGCCAGCTCGGTCTCGAGGAATCGGTAAGAACCGTCGCGTACCGGACGAACCGGCTGCTGACGATCTCGCCGGGCGGCGTTGAGGTCCGGTTCGAGTCCACTTTTCTCGTCCTGCCACGGCGTCAGTTCGATCAGCTGCTGTTCGAGCGCGCGCTCGCCGCCGGGGCGGAGTTCAGACAGCTGATCGTGGACCGTCCGATCCGCGAAGGCGATCGCGTGGTCGGCGTTGTCGCGCGGCCTCCCGGGTCGGAGACGGCATTCCGCGTCCGTGCACCGCTCACGCTGCTCGCGACCGGCGCCGAAGGCGGCGTGCTCAGGAAATTCGACGAGCAGGCGCGGGTCGGCCCCTCAGGCCTGGCGGTGCGGACGTACGCGCGGCTGACTCGCGGATCGGATGTGACCGATCTCGTGATTTCACTCGAGCGTGATCTCCTGCCGGGCTACGCGTGGGCGTTTCCTGCGCCTGGCGGCGTGCTGAACGTCGGCGTGGGCGCGCTGTCCGGGCAGAGTCTGCGCTCGCAGGGGATCAACCTCCGCTCTCGCCTCGATGCGTTGCTCGGCGGCAAAGGCCGGCTCGGCGCGATGCTCGGGCCGATGCAGGCCGTCGAGCGTCAGCGGGGCGCGCCGCTGCGGACGGGGCTCATGGGATCCATGCTCGGCCGCCCCGGCTTGGCCATCGTCGGCGAGGCCGGCGGGACGACGTACTCGGTGACGGGGGAGGGGATCGGGAAGGCCATGGAGAGCGCGATGCTCGCCTCCGATCTGGTCGAAGCGAGCGACGGCGATCCGGCGGCCGTCGGTCCGCAGTTCGCGCAGGCAATGACCCGGCGCTACAGCGCCCGGTTCGCCGCCTACACGACGGCGGAAAAATGGGTGGCGCGGCCGTTCGTCGCCGACTACGTCGCGCGCCGCGCCAACAAAAGCCGATGGGTGCACGATCGGCTGACCGGCGTGATCAACGAGCGCGATCTCCCGAATCGCGTCTTCTCCGCGCGGTCCATCTGGCGGTTGCTCACGCATGCCTAGCGCTTGATTCGCGCCGTCGCTTCGAATTTCCTGAAGTTCGTATAGGCGGCCTCGCACACGATCACTTCGCGATCCTCCCCCCGGCTTTCGTACCGCTCGGTGAACGATACGGGCACCCACATCTCGACTTTTTCGTCATGCGCATACGTCGTCGTGAGTCTCGCGGTGATGCCGTTCTGTGAGAACTCCATGATCGTCCGCTCGATCCGGCCGGTGCCGGCGCCGACGGTCAGTTCTCCTCTCGAGAACAGCGCGCCGCCACGGATGTTCCGCACGAGGGTGGGCCGGTCGCGTTCGCGGTACGACAGCCGCACCGTCGTCCGGCCGTCGGTTTGCAGCACTTCTTCCCGGTTGAACGAGAACCCTTTCACGCGCTTCGGCTCGAGGATCAGGAGCGGCAGCGTCGGCTCGTTGACATTGCGGATGATCGAGCCCAGGTTGTATCTGGCGTTCCGCTCGCGGACGCGCCTGACGACGGATGCGGTTTCGCCTTTCTGCAGAAGCGCGCGCAGGTCTTCGCGGTCGGGTACCGGCTCGCCATCCACGACGGCGAAGTCGTGCACGGCCATCCAGGCCTCGTCGGCCGGGATGAACGTCAGGAACATCTCGCCGGACATCCGCCGGATTCCTGTTTGCTCTCCGCGGCCGTCGTACGTCGTCTGCGTGTAGGCCTCGTCGGCAACCACGAACTTGAACTTAGTCTCGTAATCGACGACGTATCGGGTTGCCGACGCCACGATGGCTTTGACGGACAGATCGACTTTCTCCTGGCCGGCAGGGACGCCCGCCGCCAGCGCGATCATGGAAGTCGATCCGATCAACAGTCGAAGCATCATCGGGATGGGCTCCGAAGGACCAACTCGGGGTCCTTCGATGATTCTCTCCCAGCGGCCACCCACGCGAACCGGGTCAAAAGCGATCCCAGGACCGCGAACGTCGCGGCGACGAGCCTGGCTGCCGGCACCATGCCCACCGCCAGCCGGAGCACCAACGGGATGGGACCGCTGAACACGTCGCCCAGCCGCGACGTCACGCCGCTCATCCCCGACACGAGCGGCTTCGACACTGGATCCCGGCGGAAGTCGGTCAACACGGCCAGGGCGGTCACCGCGATCGCTCCCGTAATTCCAAGCACATTCAATGCCGACTCACGGTTTCCGACGAGCTCCAGCATCGAAGCCGCGGCGCCGAGCGACGAGGCCGCGAAGTGCCACGGCAGCACGCGCGCAAAGCGGTTCCACACAGGGATGACTGTCGCTCCCATGAGCACGCCCGGGTATGTCGCGAGGAGGAGACCAGCCAAAGCGGCGACCGCATCGCATAACTGGCCGATTGTCGTCCCGGTAAAGGTCCCGAGGAGATGGCCAGCCACAGAGCCGAACTCGGCGGTGCAGAAGATCGCGACGATCCACGCGCCGACCGACATCGGACTCTGCGGTTTGAAGACGCGCAGCATGTTGAGAAAGCGCTCCGGCCGTCCGAGATCGGAAATGAGGAGCAGCGGCGACAGCGCCGCGCCGGTCGCCGCAAGATGACGGGCGTCGCGTGCCAGTCCCGGATTGGCGGAGAGCGCAGCCACCACACCGATGACGGCGCAGATGCCGGCGGCGCCGCCAATGAAGAGATACGCCGGAATTTCCCACGTCCAGATCGCCGGTTTCAGGAGCGGCCGGCCGTAGTAGCCCGCGACCGGTTCGAGCGCCGCGCCACGCTGTGCGGCATCCTCACGGAGTCGATCGAGTCTCGCTTCCCGGTCCACCGGTGGTCGATCGGGTGCCCCTTCCATCGGATCAGGGAGCGAGCGGGGATCCGCCGCCGATCAGGAATGCGATCACAATCACGCCGAGCAGGCTGACGGACGCGAGCGCCGCCGCGTGCCAGGCGGTTCGAAGCACCGTCGTCGGCACTTCAGGATCCGGCGGAAGGTTGTACTCGGTGACGTTGCCGCGCACGAGAAAAATCGCGTGCGTGCCGCCGACGCTCGTGTGACGGGGATCGTAGACGACGGCATCGGTGATGCCGCGCGTTTCCAGCTCGCGGACCCGTTCCTCGGCCCGCCGGCGCAGCGCGTCGAGATCGCCGAATTGAATCGACTGCGTCGGACAGACTTTCGCGCACGCTGGCTCGAGCCCGGCTTTCTGCCGGTCATAGCAAAAGGTGCACTTGAACGCGCGCCCGTCATCGGGCCGGCGATCGACGACTCCGAATGGGCATGTCACGATGCAGTAGCCGCATCCATTGCAGATGTCGGGCTGAATGAAGACGCCGCCGAACTCCGTGCGGACGATCGCTCCTGTGGGACACGCTTCGAGACACCCGGCGTGCTCGCAGTGTTTGCAGACGTCGGATGAAAAGTCCCAGGCCATGGCGCCGTCACGCACGCGCTCGACGAACTTGACGTGCCGCCATGTCGAGTGGCCCAGGGTGCCGGTGTTGTCGTAGGAGTGCCCCGTCCACGCAAAGCCATCGTGCGGGACGCCGTTCCACTCCTTGCACGCGACTTCGCACCCTTTGCAGCCGATGCAGACGGTGGAATCGGTGAAGAAGCCGGTCGTGGGCATTCGAGAGGCTAATTGTTGATCATGACTCGTGTAGGGCGGGGCTTCAGCCCCGCCGACGGCGCCGGGCCTGAAGGCCCGGCCTACATGGGTCTGACCTTCTCAACCCTGCAGATCAGCGCCTTCGACTCCATGATCCGCACGTTCGGCTCCTCCGACATCGCGATGAGATCGTTGGCGATGTCGCCGGTCACGAGTCCGCGCTGGCCGAAGTGCCAGGGCAGCGCGACCTGATGAATCGTGCGCCCGGCAATCGTCAGCGGCCTCAGGCGGCGCGTGACCAGCGCGCGGGCCTCGATCCGGCCGCGCGCGGTGATGATGCGGACACGCTCGCCATTCACGACGTCGATCTCGTCTGCGAGCTCCGGCGAGATCTCGCAAAAGAGCGCGGGTTGCAGCTCCGCGAGTCGCGACAGCGTCCGCGACATGCCGCCCGCCGTATGGTGTTCCGTCAAGCGGTACGTCGTGAGCACGTGCGGGAACGCCGGATCTGCGATGGCGGCCCATGGATTGTCCGGGCGCTCGCGCCGATCGGCGACTGGATTTGACTGCTGTCCGTACAGGGCGTTCACGGTCGGCGATTCCAGCGGCTCGTAGTGCGCCGGGAGCGGACCGTCTCGCAATCCATTGGCGACCCAGAGCCAGCCGAGCCCGTCGGCGTGCATGATGAACGGCCCGCCGGTTGCGCCGGCGAAGAGATCGCCCGCCGCACCCGCCGTCGATCCCGGTGAGTCGTGCAGCGCGCCGACCGTCGGCGGACGCGTGCGCGGAAAATCAGGCGTGTCGTACCCGGTCCATTCGCCCGATGCCTCGTCCCACCAGACCAGGCGCTTGCGTTCGCTCCAGGGACGGCCGTCGGGTCGCGCCGACGCGCGGTTGTAGAGGATGCGTCGATCGGCGGGCCAAGCGAATCCCCAGCCGTGGCCGTACGCGCCCTTCGCGTGACGGTGACGCGCGCGATTGTCATCGGCGGACGGAAACACGCCGGAGTAGATCCAGCAGCCGCAGGCGGTCGCGCCATCCGCGACGAGCTCGTGGAATCCGCGGAGTTGCAGACCGCTCCCGGCGTACCGTCCGTTGATCTCGCGCAGCACCGCCTCGATCTCGGGTTCGTCATGAGTCCCGGCGACGGGATAGTCCCACGTGAGCGCGCGAAGGCCGGCATTCGCCGGCTGTGTGTCGGCCGCGGCCTTCGCCTTGAGCCGTCGGCCAAGGTGAAACAGAAACCAGGCGTCGCTGCGGCAATCGCCCGGCGCGGTCACGGCCTCGTCGTGCCATTGCAGCAGGCGCTGAGTGTTCGTGAAGCAGCCGGCCTTCTCGGCGTGACCGGCGGCAGGAAAGAAGAAGATCTCGGTCGCAATCCGGTCGGGTGACGTCTCGCCCGATTTCACCTCGGGCGAATCCTTCCAGAAGCTCGCGGTCTCCACCTCCACCATGTCGCGCACGACGAGCCATTTCAGGTGCGCAAGCGCGCGCCGCTCGAGCGCGGCGTTGGGCCCGCCGACCGCGGGGTTCTGACCCATGACGAACAGGCCGTCCATGCGGCCGTCGGCCATCTCCAGCCAGTAGCCTTGATGCGAGTGGTCACCCGAAATCCGCGGCAGCCAGGCGAATCCGAACTCGTTTTCACGCGTGGCGGCGTCGCCGTACCAGGCCTTCAGGAGGCTGACGATGTACGCGTCGAAGTAGCTCCACATGCCGGTCGGCGTGCGCGTCCGCACGGTGTACCGGCCGAGCGTCGAGGACTCCGGACCGAAGACCGGCATCGGCAGGTAACCCGGCAGCATGTCGTAAAGCGTCGGGATGTCGGTCGATCCCTGGATGGAGGCATGTCCGCGCAGCGCCAGAATGCCGCCGCCCGGCCTGCCGACGTTTCCGAGCAGCAGCTGAAGAATGGCCGCAGTCCGGATGATCTGGACGCCCACCGAATGTTGCGTGAGCCCGACCGCGTAGCAGATCGTCGCCGTGCGATCCGGTCCGGAACAGGATGTGTAGCGATCTGCGACGTCGAGAAATCGATCGCGCGGAATGCCGCACACGCGCTCGACCATCTCCGGCGTGTAGCGCGAGAAGTGCCGAATCAGATGCTGGTAGACGCATCGCGGATGCTGGAGCGTGGGATCCGAACGCGCGCGGCCATTCTCGTCGGCCTCGAACTGCCAGCTGCTCGTGTCGTACGCCTGCCGGTCGCGCTGCCACCCCGAAAACAGGCCCTGCAGATCTTCCGGGCCGTGAAAATCCTCGCGGACGAGCAGCGACGCGTTGGTATACGCGACGACGTACTCGTGAAATTCGCGATGGTTGGCGAGGACGTAGTTCACGAGCCCGCCGAGAAAGACGATGTCCGATCCGGCCCGAAGCGGAAGCCAGACGTCCGCAAGCGCGGACGTGCGCGAAAACCGCGGATCGACGTGAATGACGAGCGTGCCGCGCTCGTGCGCCGTGACGACAAATCGGAAGCCGACGGGATGCGCCTCGGCCATCGACGACCCGATGATCAGAATCGCGTCCGCGTTGACGAGATCCTGCTGCGCCGTCGTCGCGCCGCCGCGCCCGAACGAGGTGCCCAGACCGGGCACCGTGGAGCTATGTCATATCCGGGCCTGGTTGCTGATCGCCACCATGCCCAGGCCGCCGGTGAAGAGCTTCTTGATCAGGTAGTTCTCTTCGTTGTCGAGCGTCGCGCCGCCGAGGTGGGCGATGTTGGCGCACTGCATGAGCGGCAGGCCGTTGCGCGAGACCGTGAACCCGCGGGCGCGCGTCTCCCACACGCGATCGGCCACCATGTCGAGCGCCGTTTCGAGATCGAGCTCCTGCCAATCGGCGGCGTGCGGGGCCCGGTACTTCACCTTCGTCTCGCGCGCCGCGTGCGTCAGCAGCTCGAAGCTCGCGGCGCCCTTCGGGCAGAGATGGCCTTCCGAGATCGGCGATTCCGGATCGCCTTCGATCGCCAGCAGCTTGCCGTCGCGATGGAAGACGAGCTGCCCGCATCCGACGGCGCAGTACGGACAGATCGATCGCGACACCGACGCGTCCGCGATGCGCAGCCCGAGCGTCCGCGTGCGCTCGGTCATTGCTTCGGCGCCGGTGCCGTCGCCGCCGTCGAGCAGTTGTCGGACGACCGGCCAGCGGCGAAGCAGAGAGTTCATGTGCTGATTGTAGATCGCGTGGATCTCGCCCGGTCCTTCGTCGCGACGTCGAGGCCGCCTGTGTATTGCCAACCGCTGGCCGCCAACGCGCCACTTCGCTAGGTGCGAAGATGGCACGGCAATCCTGCGTACTCACACCCGACGCTCATTTGCAGTTTCTGCAACGCGTCTCGCGAAACGCTCGCGTCGTCGCAGATTCGACGTGGCGCGGTTCATGAATAGAGGTGCTGCACCCAGTCGAGCGCGCGAGGCTGACGGTCGGAGTGCACCGTTAGCGACGGACGACTGCGCGCTAGGAGCGAGGCTCCGTACGGCCGCAGTCACTCGACCCGCGACTTCGGCGTCCGCGCCCGGCTGGATCAACTCGAAAGGAGCAGCAACGTGCCTCGTCGTCACATGACAACCATGGTTGCGCTCGCAGTCGCTTGTGCGGCTGTGCAGCTGGCCAACGCGCAGCAGCCAAGCGCGAACTCAGGTCCGCTCGTCATCCCGCGCCTGAAGCTCGATGACTTTCGCGCCCGGCATGCGTCCGGATCGATCCTCGTCGTCGATGTTCGGGACGAGCTCTCGTACAAAGTTGGGCACATTCCAGGTTCAATCAACGTCCCCCTCCCCGTCATCGAGGAGCGCGCGAGCGAAGTGCGCGAGCGGGCCGACCGGCGTCCCGTCGTCACGTACTGCTCATGCCCGAGCGAGCAGACGGCCGCGTCGGCTGCGGTGGCGCTCGCCAAGCACGGCGTGAC
>JBLNGH010000510.1:0-19811 GCA_050264575.1 Acidobacteriota bacterium
GCTCGGTTTCTGGGGCGACATCAAGTCAGCGGTTCGACTCTGGTCGTACTCGCCGATGTTCGTCGTGGCGGCGGTGCTCACTCTCTCGCTCGGGATCGGAACCGCGACCGCGATTTTCAGCCTCGCGGACGCCGCGCTGCTTCATCCGCTGCCGATTCCGGACGTCGATCGGATCGTGCAATCGCGCTGGTCGTGGTCTCACGCCGACTTCCGCGATCTCGAGTCACGCCAGCAGGTCTTCTCCGATCTCGGGGCCTGGACCGGTCTCGATCTCGGCCTCGAGCACGACGGCCAGGCGCTGGCGCTGAAGGCTGCGGGCGTCAGCGGCGCGTTTTTCAGGCTGACCGGCCAGCGCGCGGTCGCCGGGCGGCTGCTCGGCGACGCCGACGATCGGCGCGCCGGCCCGGTCGTGGCCGTGCTGAGCGAACGTGCCTGGGATCGTGTCTTCCAGCGCAACGGATCGGTTGTCGGATCAACGCTGCACATCAACCGCAAGCCGGTGCTCATCGTCGGCATCGTCCCACGCGCGTTCCGTGGGCTGTCATTGCGTGAAGCGCCCGAGGTCTTCGTGCCGATCTCGGTCCTGCCGGAACTGGCGACGGGCTTTCTCTCGCGGCCGAACCTCCTCGATGCGCGGAACGTCGTCTGGCTTCAGGTCGCCGGCCGGCTTCGAGATGGCATCACGCCCGCGCAAGCGGAGGATCAAGTCGATGGCCTCTACCGTCAGGTGCACCCGCCCGGGAAGACGTCGAAACCCGCGCCGCGCATCGTCCTGATTTCCGCGGTCGCGCGCGCGATTGGTCTCGACTCGTCGGAAGAACTTCGGCGTTTCGTCGCGGTGCTCACGGGCGCCACCATCGTGGCCCTCCTGCTCTCCTGCGCCACCGTCGCCAACCTGCTGCTGGTCAGGGCGGAACGCCGCCGGCGTGAATTCGCCGTACGCACCGCGCTCGGCGCGAGCCGCTTCCGGACGCTGCGGTTGCTGCTCACGGAGAGCCTGCTGATCGGAGCTGCCGCCGGCGTCGCCGGCCTCGTCGTCGCCCGCGTGACGGCGTCCTTGCTGGGAACGTTCAGCCTGCCTGGCCGCATCGCGATTGCCGATCTCGATCTCACGCTGAACCCGGCCGTGCTCGCGATCGCGATTGGACTGGGACTCCTCACCAGCATCGTGTGCGGCTGCGCGCCATTGTGGCATGCGTCGCACGCGACACTCACGACGGCGCTGCGCGCCGGCGATCGGGGATCAGCGCGTCAGCCGCTGCGATCGGTACTCGTTGCCGTCCAGCTCGGCTTGTGCGTGGTACTGGCCGGCGGCAGCCTTACCTTCGCACGCGCCGTCCGGCAGGCGCTGACCGTGGACCTGGGCTTCGATACCCGACATACGGCGCGCGTGACCATCGATCCGGCGCTGGTGAGATACAGCCGCGGTCAGCGGATCGATCTGCAGTCGAGGCTGCTCGAGACGTTCCGGAGCGCGCCGTGGGTTCAGGCCGCGGGTTGGTCTGTCGCGCTGCCTTTGCAAGGCCGGATGCAGTGGCTGGTCGAAGTCGACGGCTATGCAGGATCTGACGTGCTCAATCCGGACGCCAACGTCGTTTCCGACGGTTACTTCGAAGTCCTGGGGATTCCACTCGTCGCGGGCCGCACGTTCGCCGCGTCAGATTCGGAGCCGTCGGAACGTGTCGCCATCGTCAGCCAGGCCTTCGCCCGGAAAGGCTGGCCGGATGGACGGGCCGTCGGCGGACGCGTCGCACTCGATCCGACTCTCGGCACCAAGCAATGGGCCACGGTCGTCGGCATCGTCGGGGACGTTCGTCGCGGCCTCGAGCGTCAGGCCGAACCGATGATCTACGTGCCGCTCTCACAACACGGGAACATGGCGGAGTTCGACGGACAGCACCTGTTCGTCCGCTCCGCCCAGCCACCGGAGACCGCGGCGCGTGAGAGCGCCGCTCTGGTCCGGCGGGTCGATCCAATCGTCCCAATCACGCGAGTCGACACGATGCTCGACCAGGTCAAAACCGCCGCCACATCCCATCGTCTCGGATTGACGTTGTTCGGATCGTTCACATCACTTGCGGTCGTCCTCAGCGCGCTCGGCGTGTATACCGTCGTGACGTTCGCCGTCGCACGGCGCACGAAGGAGATCGGCATCCGGCTGGCGCTCGGCGCCGACAGCGGCGGCGTGCTGCGGCTCGTCGTCCGGCAGGGCGCGTGGCCGGTCGGCGTGGGGCTCGGGGCAGGCGTGGCCGTTTTCTGGCTGCTCTCCGGCGCGCTCCGGCAGTTCGCGCTGTCGCAACCCGTCTTCGATGGCCTCACGGTCGCCGCCCTGGTGGCCGGCGCCGGACTGCTCGCACTATTCGCGATGATCGTTCCGGCCCGTCGCGCGCTCCGCGTGGACCCCGCGACGACGCTGCGGCAGGAGTAGGTAGGGGTCAGACCGGGGTCAGACCGGGGTCAAACCGGGGTCAGACCAGGGTCAAACCGGGGTCAGACCCAGCGGGGCGAGTTGTCCAGCGTCTACTGGTTACCAGCCGTACCCGACCGTGAGCTGGAACGTCCGGAATTTGCCGTTGCGGTCGGGATTGTCGTAGGCGTCCATGAGTCCAAACACGTAGCGGGCGTCGGCGAGCCAGTGGCGCGTCAGCGTGACCTCGCCGCCAATCGAAAGACCGAAATCAAGCGGCTTGTACAAGTCCTTGATGTCCTCCGACTCGTCGTTGATCACTTCGTGCGCGCTCAATCTCGCGCCGAGGACGCCGCCGCCGAGGACGTGCACCGCCTGACCGCCGCGGCCCGTCGCGATGCGATATCGCACGAGCACGGGCAGTTCGAAGAAGTTCAAGTCGTCGCGAATGTTGTCTTCGAACGAGATGCGCCGCTGCGCAAAGAGACCTTCAATCTGCAGCGGGATTCCCAGCAGCCGCAGCCTGAAAAACGCGCCCGCGACGGCGCTCGACTTGGCCGACGTCTTGAGATCCTCGAAGTCGATGTTGGCCAGATTCAGGCCGCCCTTGACGCCCCAGGTCTGCGCATGGGCACGGCCGGCGACGGCAAGGCTCGCCGCGAGGCAGGTCGCCACCACCAGCCGGCGGCCAACTTGGCGTGCGCGATCATCACTGCGCACGCGGAATCCTTTCGGGGCGCATCGCCGCATGGTAGACGAACGACGCGAGGATGATCGCGGTCTGCTTGAGATCCTGCTCCTTCACGCGATCGGCGGTATCGACGTTCGTGTGATGCTCGCGTACGTCATATCCGACGTAGTCCTGAATCGGATTGAATCCCGGCATCCCTTCGCGGGTGAAGCTGAGATGATCGGTGTTCCCGATGCCCTGCATCACGTTCCGGCGCGCGTCAAGTTCCTTGTCGACGAACGGCGCGAGCCAGGCGTCGAAGATGGGCCGCACCGCCGCGTTGCCCTCGAGATACCAGCCGTAGATCGGACCCTTGCCGGGATCGATGTTGAAATACACGTCGAGCTTGTCACGCGCGGCCGCGTTGGCGTCCCCGGAGAGGTACCGCTGGACGTACGCCCGCGATCCGAGCAGCCCCTGCTCTTCCCCGCTCCACAACGCGAGACGCAGCGTCCTGCGGGGCTGGATGCCGATGGCCTTGAGAATCCGGAACGCTTCCATCGACGCCGCCGCGCCGTCCGCGTTGTCGGTGGCGCCCGTGGCCGTGTGCCAGGAGTCCAGATGCGCGCCAAGCATCACGACTTCGTCCTTGAGCCTGGCGTCGGTGCCGGGCATCTCGGTGAGGACGTTGTAGGTGTTGCGATCGGCGTCGAGGAAGCGCGCCTGCACGTTCACGCGCAGCTTGACCGGCACGCCGCGCTCGAGCAGCCGCGCGATCATGTTGTAGTGCTCGCCGATGAGCACGACCTTCGGCAGCAGGTCGTTGGGCGCATCGCGGCCGGCTTGCACGAACAGCGTGCCGTGCTCGCCGCGGCTCGGACGAAGCAGAACGCCCGCTCCGCCGGCGCGAATGGCGGCGTCGATGCGCTGCTGAGGTGTCGGCGTCCCGCCCGGCGCGCCGCCCTGCCGGCCGCCGCGGCCCTCCCCTCGCCCGCCTGCCGCCGCGGGCGCGGGCGGCTGGTCGGGCTGCTCCGTCGGCTGCACGCGATCCGCGCGAATGAAATTCGTCACGAGCGGCTGCGTCATGATTGCCGTGCCCTGGAGCTTCGCCTGCATGCTCTCGACGTCTTCGGGGGTCTTGCCGGCGAGCGACACCACCGACGCGACGATTTCCCCCTTCGTCGACGGGCTCCACGCCTCCGGATACCCGACGAGCGGCATGTACCGCGGTTCGACCATTTCGAGCACGAACTTGTCGAGCGTCCAGCCACGGCCGAACTCGAACGGCTCGAGCCGCGCATTCGCCAGACCCCAGCGAGCCAGCTCGTCGCGCGCCCACTCGGCCGCGCGCTTGTGCTCCGGCGATCCGGTGAGCCGCGGTCCGATCACGTCGACGAACTGATTGAACGTCGCCTGCACGCGCGATCGGTTCAGCCCCTCGTCGCGAATCTTCGCGACGACGGCGAGGTCGACGGGCTCGGCCGTCTGCGCGGTGACGGCGGCGGCGGCGCCGGCCCCGGCGAGGGCGGCGCAAAGGGCGACAGCGAGCGTCTTCATGCGAGCCTCCGTCATCGTGTGTAGATGCTGTTGAAGAGAAGCTTGAACGTGCCGTGCGGCTGCGCCCGCTGGAGGATGTCCGCGCCGAACAGCAGCACTCGGCCTTTGCCGACGACAGCTTCCGCCGCAATCACGCCGTTCTCGAGATACTGCTGGCCCCAGGCCCAACCGCTGCGCAGCGGCGTCGTCGAGTCGAACCACGCGATCGGCTTGACGCCTTTGGCTGCCGCCTCGCTGCCGAGCGTCCAGACCGGACTGTTGTCGAAGAAAAAGTCCGTGTAGGTCTTCATGCCGGCCGCCACCGGGCGTTCCGTATCGACGCGCGCGCGCAGGACCGATCCCGGGGCGTAGAACTTCGTCGACGGCAGCCTCGCGCCGTTCTCGACGAGATGATTGTCGAACGGCAGATTCAGGTACGCGGCGAGATTGCTGGCGGATGTGCCGAGCGCGACGACCGTCCCGCCGTTCTCGATGAACTGCTTGATGCTCGGCATGGTGCGCTCGGCTGTGACCGCGCCGATCTGATCCTTGTACTCATCGGGGAGATTCGCGGGCGTGTTGCCGCCTCGTCCGCCGGCACCTCCGCCCCCTCGGCCCGCCGCGCCGGCGCCACCGCCGCGTCCGGCGCCGGCGGCCGGAATGCCGCCTTCGACGAAAATCAGCGTGTCGTACTTCGCGTTGAGATTGCCGGCGTCCAGTTGCGGCGCGAAGACGCGATCGAATGGGAATTCGAACTGCTCCAGGATCCACCGAGTCCATCCGGCGTCGATCGATCCCCCGTACTGATCCCACAGTCCGATTCGCGGCCGCACAAGCTTCGTGTCCGGTACACGGATCGTTCCGGCCGGTACGGAGAAGTTGACGCCGCGATCCGCGGCAATCTTCTGCAGCGACGCGCGTGTGGAGGGCTTGACGGCGACCAGGAACCGGCCATCGGGCAGCCGATACACGTCTTCGTTCGCGGCGAGCAGCCGGTTGGCGGCGGCAAAGGCGTCGAGTTGCACCGGACTCATCGTCACGAGCGACGCCGTGCTGGACGGCAGCGTGCCGGCCGGCGCCTTCAGGTTCCAATCCGGAACCGGATCGAACGGTCCAGTGAATCCGTCGAGGATCCGATCGAATTCGATCCCCATCTGGAACGCCAGCGTCCAGCCGGCGTTGTCGTACGGCTGGATGGGCGGCGCGCCTTGGTATGGGAAGTTGTCGGGATGATCCTGCGGCTCGAACATGTCGATGACGTGCGGGCGGAATGCCTGCGACGTGAAGATCACATACGAGCCGGCTGGATACGTCTTGCCCGCGGCGGTAAAGTCCGCTTTCGCGCGGTTGACCACGATGCCCGTTTCGAGCAGCGCGTTGACGAACCGCGTCGCCGTCGGGAAATCCGGCTGCGACGACGGAATGACGTAGGCCCGGGGATCGCGATCTTCCGGTTTGTGCAGTGCCGTCCAGATCGCGTCGTCGGCTGCCTGCGTCGCGGCGCCGCCTCCGCGTCCGCCACCGCCGCCTCCGATTTGCTCCTGAACGGCAGCGAACCGGTGCGGGCGGACCGTCCACGTGTCGCGGCTGCCACGCTCAATCGAGTTTTTTCCCATCACATAGCGGTTGTAGAGAAAGTTCTCCTTCATCTTCGACGCGATGTCGAGGACGCCGCGATTGCACGCGACCGAGTACTCGATCGATTGCCGGAAATGCCATTCCTGCGGCGGGACGGGATACGTGAGATCGCTCGTCGGAATCTGGCGGTTCATGACGAACGGCACGCGCATCGGCGTCGGATTGCCGATCATCTCCGTGAGGATCGCGATCGTGTTGTGAAAGGCCGCGGTGTTGCGCAATCCGCCGTTCCACCAGCCGTCATAGGGGCCGCCGGAACGCATCGTCGCGCCGGGTTTTCCTTCGGCCGCGAGCCGCGTGTGCAGCGCGATGCCGATCGTCTGGATGCCGAGCACGAGCAGCGGATCCTGGTTGTAGTTGAACGGATCGCGGAGCGGCGGCGACCACAACACGGTGCCGGACGGTCCGCTCTGATGATGGTTGTAGAGAATCTGCGGAAACCACTCGCGGTACAGCACGCGATTCATGTTTTCCGACTCAGCCTGTGTCGACGCGAAGAAGTCGCGATTGTTGTCGTGGCCGATGTACTTCTGGTACAGCCGCGGCAGGCCGGCGAGCGAACGTTCTTTCGGATCGGCGGCGCGCATGTACCAGTCGGCGACGAGGTCGTTGCCGTCGGGGTTCGCGTGGATGAAGAGCATGATCACGTCGTCCAGCAGCCGCATCGTCTCGTCGTCGGTGCGGCTGACCATCTGGTAGACCATCTCGCCGAGCTGCTGGGCGCCGAGCGATTCACTGGCGTGGAGCCCGCCGTCGATCCACACGACGGCTTTCCCCTCTGTGGCGAGCGCGCGCGCCTGCTCGTCGGTCAGCCCGTCGGCGAGCGCCAGCCGTCGTGAGATCTCCTTGTAGCGCGCCAGATTCCGGTGGTTCTGCGGCGACGTCACGATCGCCATCAGTTGATCGCGGCCTTCGGCGGTCTTGCCGATCGACTCGACGGTCATCCGATCCGATTCGCGATCGAGCTTCTGCCAGTACGCCGCGATCTGCTTGTAATTGGCGAGAAAGTAGTCGTCGCCGAAGTTGTGCCCGAATTCCTGCTGCGGCGTCGTGATCCGGCCGGCGGCGGTCTGGGCGCGCGGTCCCGGGACCAGCGGCACCGACACGAGCAACACGACCAGAAGGGCATACCTGCGCATGACCCGGTAGTGTAGCGGGACGGGGCTTTTTTCCACAGGATCAACGACAATGGGGACGGAGGTCACCGGAGTTTCCAGGGATCTCCGTCCCCAATTGTTAATTCCTGTGGAAAAAAGCCCCGTCCCCCTCCGCCTGGACGTCTGGCTGGATGTGGCGTGCCTGTTCAAGACGAGGTCGGAGGCGCAGCGGGCATGCAAGGGCGGCAAGGTCGACGTGAACGGGCAGTCGGCCAAGCCGCACCGCGAGATCAGGCCGGGAGATGTAATTGAGATTACGCGTCCGCTCGGCCGGCGCCAGCGCGTCGTCGTCCGTGGGACAACCGAGAGACACATCCCGAAAGCCGAGGCCCGAGCGCTCTATGAAGACACCACCCCGCCGCCTTCGGCCGAAGAGCAGGCCATGCTGGACCTGCTGAAGCTGGCAGGACCACGGCGGCGGTACGCCGCCGAGGGCACGCCCGATCGGCGGGAGCGCCGCCGGCTGCGCCGCGCCAAGGAAGGCGATCCGGAGTGAATGGTATACTTTGGTGTTTTGCTGACCGAAACGAGGACCTGCAGTGGCTACTAGACACGCGTCGGCGGTGAAGGCACATCGCCAGACTCTCAAACGAACGGCTCACAATCGCGAACTCCGCGCCAAGCTCCGGACATCACTCAAGGCGATTCGCAGCGCCATCAACGCCGGCGACGCCTCCGCGTCCAAGGCGAGCTTCGGCGAAACGGTATCGATCATCGACAAGATGGCGAGCCGCGGGATTATTCACCGCAATGCCGCGGGACGCTACAAGTCGCGGCTCAGCAAGCAGCTCGCTGCGGCGAAGTAGAGCGTCAATTCTTTTGACGCGCCAGGTCGACCACCAACCGCTCCATCAGCACGCGCTCGTCGCCGCCTGAGCTTTTGAGCGCCAGATCGGTCCGCAGCAGCGCTTCGAGCGCAGGCTTGACGCGGTCCGGTCTCATCTGCGACAGCTTCGACGACACCCACCAGCGCAGCTGGCCGACCATCATGTGCACCGAGTCGCCGCGCTCGAGCCTGACGGCCGTCTCGCGCAGCGCCCGCGCGGCGTCGCCGTCGGCGATGGCGTTCACCACGCCCCATTCGTCCTCGACCGACAAGCCGGCCACCGCGATTTCGTCGACATCCGACCGTGAGATGCGGTCCTGACCTTCCGTGTACAGCAGCAGGCGGTCCAGATCCCCGCGCAGCTTCGTGATGTCGCCCCCGGCGCGATCCGCGAGGAGCTGAAGCGCCGGCTGATCGATCGTCCGTCCGGCGCGTGCGATTTGATCCTGCGCGAGCGTGACCGCCGCCCGCGCGTCGCGCCGGCCCATGCCCATCGGTGACGTCAATCCGGCGAATTCCGTCACTTGCGCTTTCTCGACGACGCGCTTGCTGAATCGGCGCGACCGGTCGATGCCGGCTGCCACGAACACGACCGTCGTGAACGGCGCGGGGCTCGCCAGGTAATCTTCGAGCGGGCCGAACTCGATCGCGGCCTCCTCGGCCTCTTCTTCCGTCTCGATCATCTCGACCGCCTTCGGCGATCGCTTTGGCTTCAGAAACCGCTCGGCGCGCAGGACGACGACAATCCGGCGCTCCCCGAGCATGGGAAAGACTCGAGCGGCGGCCGCGATGTCGATCGGACTGCCGCCGGTCTCGCCGGCGAACACCCGATCGACGGCAAACGGACGATCGGCGGCGTCGATCGTCGCTTCGATGTCGTCGACGGTCTGCCCGACGAGACGCACGTCTTCGCCGACGAGCAGGTGCAGGCTGCCGAGACGGCGCGCGGCGATGAGCGTGCGGAGGGCGCCAGGATCGAGCGACGGCATGTCTTACATGGCTTCGAAGATCGACGTCGCGAGCGTCCGTGCGAGATTCTTCGCGAGCCGTTCGACGGCGTTCGCATCCTGCCGGAAGAACGTCGCGGGGTCGCTGCCCGCGCCCGTCGGAATGTCGTATTCCTCGCGGACGATCATCGACGGGTTCGCCCAGATGACCTTGTCGTTCTTGATGTCCTTGAACTCGACGCTGAGCATGACCGTCATCACGTAGCCCGACGCCTGCCGGTTGTTGCTCGTGAACGTCGTCGGCGTCGGCACCGCGCTGAGGATGACGCCCTTCAGGACGGCGTCGGCGCCGTTCGCCTCCGGAATCGTCCGATACTTTCCACGCCCGCGGAACTCTTCACTGACGCGCTCCGTCACGATCCGGTCGATGTCCGGCCAACTCGATCGGTTCTCGAATTGCGGAATGCCGATGACCCTGATGTGCTCGGGGAGCGATCCACCGCGGCCTGCGAGCGTGTACCCGCACGAAGACGCCGCAATCGCTACGGCAACGAGACCAAGCCGCCACATGTCTCACCCTGCTTTCTTGCGTACGACAATGTTGACGAGCCGCCGATTGGCGACGACCACTTTGACGACGTCCTGGCCCGCGAGGTGAGGCTTCACGTGCGGCGCGGCGAGCGCCGTCGCCTGAATGTCGGCCTCGCTCGCCTCCGCGTCGAGCGTGATGCGGGCGCGCAGCTTGCCGTTCACCTGCACGGGCACTTCGATTTCTTCCGCGCGCGCGGCGTCTTCGTCGACGGCCGGCCATCCGGCGGCGACCACGCCGTTGAGCGATCCATCGGCGGCCTCGAGAGCGGTCTCCGGCCGCAGGCGCGTCCACAGTTCCTCCGAGAGGTGCGGCGTAAAGGGCGCGAGCATCAGCACGAGCGATTCGCTGGCCTCACGCAGGACGGCGCCGGTCTCCGGCCGGTAAATCACGGGCGGCGGCTGATCGTCGCGGCCCGTTGGCCGGATGCCGAGCCGATCGCAGAACGTGTACATGTCGTTCACCAGCTCCATCAACGCCGAAATCGCGGTGTTGAGGTGCATGCGCGGGCTGATGTCCTGCGTCACCTTCTTGATCGTGGTGTGCGTTTTCCGTCGAAGCGCGCGTTCGCTTTCGTTCAGGACCGCCAGACGCAGGGCGGCCAAACGTAGGGCGGACTGGTTCCCAAGTCCGACCTGGCTGCCAGGTCCTCCGGGATTTCCCTGTCCATCGACCGCCGGCAGCGCTGGAATGAGATGGTCCACGAGGCGCCAGACGCGGCCGAGGAACCGGAACGATCCTTCGAGCCCGGTGTCGGACCATTCGACTTCCTTCTCGGGCGGCGCCACGAACATCACGTAGAGCCGCAGCGCATCGGCGCCGAACGTCGTCGTCATGTCGTCGGGATCGACGACGTTGCCCTTGGATTTGGACATGACGGCGCCATCCTTGAGGACCATTCCCTGCGTCAGCAGCCTCGTAAACGGCTCGTCGATCGTCACCAGCCCCAGATCCCGGAACACCCGGCTGAAGAACCGCGAGTAGATCAGATGCAGGATCGCGTGCTCCACGCCGCCGCTGTAGAAATCGACCGGACCCCAGTACGCCACCTTCGCCGGGTCGAAGGGCATCGTCTCGTTCTTCGGATCGCAGAACCGGTAGAAGTACCAGGACGAGTCGACGAACGTGTCCATCGTGTCCGTCTCGCGCTTCGCGGGTTTGCCGCATGTCGGGCACACGGTGTTGACGAACTCCGGCACGTGCGCCAGCGGTGAATCGCCGCGGCCGGTGAACTCGACGACTTTCGGCAGCACCACGGGCAGCTGGTCGTCCGGCACCGGCACCAGCCCGTGGTCCACGCAATGCACGATGGGAATCGGCGTGCCCCAGTAGCGCTGGCGCGAGATGCCCCAATCCTTCAGGCGGTACTGCACGGCGCCGCGGCCGATTCCGCGATTCTCGACGTCCTCGGTCATCCGCTTCCGTGCGTCGGCGGAGAACAAGCCGGTGTACGGTCCTGAATTGACGAGCGTCCCTTCGCCGTCGAACGGGTTGCCGTCGGCTGACTTGTCGTCGTCCGGCTGCACGACGGGGGGAATCGGCAGGCCGTATTTCGTCGCAAACTCGAAGTCGCGCTGATCGTGGGCCGGCACGCCCATCACCGCGCCCGTGCCGTACTCGAAGAGCACGAAGTTGGCGACCCAGATCGGCACCGGCGTGTTGGTGAACGGATTCATCGCCGCGCGTCCGGTGTCGAATCCTTCCTTCTCCACCTCGCCCGTCATGCGTGCCGTGCGATCCTGGGCGCGAAATTTCGCGGCCGACGCACGAAATCCGTCCGGATCGTCGGACTCCGCGGCAAACCGTTCGACGAGCGGATGCTCAGGCGCAATCAGGACGAACGTCGCGCCGTAGATCGTGTCGATTCTCGTGGTGAAGACTTCGATCGCGTCGCCGGTGCTCACGATGGGAAACTGCACCCGCGCGCCCTCGGTTCGGCCGTTCCAGTTGCGCTGCATGGTGAGGACCTTCTCGGGCCACGTATCCATGTGGCCGAGCGCGTCCACCAGCTCGTCGGCGTAGGCCGTGATGCGGAGGAACCACTGTTCCAGCTCGCGCATGATGACGGGCGTTCCGCATCGCCAGCAGCCGCCGTCGACGACCTGCTCGTTGGCCAGCACGGTCTGGCACTTCTCGCACCAGTTCACGTTGGAGCGTCTGCGGTTGGCGAGGCCGCGGCGGAACATGCGCGTGAACAGCCACTGGTTCCAATGGTAGTACTCGGGCAGGCACGTGGCCACCTCGCGCTCCCACGCGTAGCTGATCCCCAGCCGCTGGAGCTGCCCCTTCATGTGCGCGATGTTCTCGAGCGTCCACTTCTCCGGGTGGACGTTGTTCTGGATCGCCGCGTTCTCCGCGGGCAGGCCGAACGCGTCCCAGCCGAACGGATGCAGCACGTTGTAGCCGCGCATCCGCATCGTGCGCGCCATGATGTCGCCGATGATGTAATTGCGGACATGCCCGACGTGCGCGTGCCCGGACGGGTACGCGAACATCTCGAGGCAATAGAATTTCGGGCGCGATCCGTCCTCGGTCACCTCGAACGCGCGCGTCCGGGTCCAGCGATCCTGCCACTTGCGCTCGATTTCCTGCGGCCGATACTCCATAAGAGAAACTTTGAACTTCAAACTTCGAACTTCACACTTCGAACCGTGGAGGCGCCTCCGGCGCGACCAAGCGCCTTGACGCGTCCTGAGCGGGGACGTCGATGACCGTCCCCGTCATTTTATGATCGCCTCGAGACAGTCCCGAAGCGCCGTCAAGTGGTACCCGCCTTCTGTCGTGAAAGCGATCCGTCGATCGCAGAGCCGCGCGGCCGCATCATCCAACAACGCCACCAGGCGCGAATAGCCCTCCGTCGTCATGCGCAACCCCGCCAGCGGATCGAGGTAGTGCGCGTCGAATCCCGCCGAAACCAGCAGTGCTTCCGGCTGAAACCGATCGAGGGCGGGAATGACGATGCGGCGGTACTCGCCTTCGATCTCCGCGTCGGTCGCACCGGCCGCAAGCGGAATGTTTACCGTGAAGCCGCGCCCGGCGCCGTCGCCGACCTCGCCGGCCGCACCGGTGCCGGGATAGTACGGATATTGATGGCTCGACACGTACAGCACGGTCGGATCCTGGTAGAACGCCGCTTGCGTGCCGTTGCCGTGGTGCACGTCGATATCGACGATGGCAACGCGGGCGGCGCCGGCGGCACGCAGAACCGCGGCGGCAACCGCGACGTTGTTGAACAGACAGAATCCCATCGCGCGATCCGGCTCGGCGTGATGACCGGGTGGCCGGACCAGCGCCAGCGCCGGTTCGCCTGTCGTCCACGCGTGCGTGGCGGCATCGATCGTCGCGCCGGCCGCGAGGAGCGCAATCTCGTGCGTCTCGGGACTCGTGTACGTATCCGGATCGAGCATCGCCGGCTGCCCCGCCAGCGCGTCCAGCGCGTCGAGATACGCCGGTTCGTGCACGAGCTCCAGCTCCTCGCGCGTGGCCGGCCTCGGCTCTCGCACGGTGCCGCCGCGACGCGCGAACTCCCGCGCGACGGCGTCGAAAACTTCCGCACGCTCGGGCCGCTCGGGATGACCGGGCGGCGGCGTGTGTTCGGCAAAGCGGGGACTGCTGTAAAGAATCATCTCGGGCACATGTGGGTCGGGGCTTCCGCCTTCGCTAAAGCTACGGCGGACCACCGAAGCCTTGGCGGCGGTGGTCAGCCCCGACCACGAAACGCCGGCCCTGAAGGGCCGGCCTACATCTCTGACTCTGCAACCATCGACTTCGCCTGCCCTTCGAGCGTCGTGAGTGAGCGCTGGAGCTCGCCGCGTTTCCGCTCGACCGTCTCCTCTGCCGTGTCGGGCACGAGCAGCGGTTCACCGATCGCGATCGCGACGTCGCTGCCTGGCTTGGGGACTTGATGATTGTCCCAGCTGTTCACGGTCCAGAATCTCGCCGCTTCGATGTGGAACGGCAGGATGGGATGGCCCGTGCTCCCAGCCAGCCACAGCGCGCCGGGCTGCGCGGCCCGCGCCGGACCGCGAGGCCCGTCGACCGTAAACGCCGCCGGATGACCGGCGGCCATGTCGCGCCGAAGCTGCGCGAGCGCGCGCGCGCCGCCGCGCGACGTGGATCCGCGCGCGACGCCGTAGCCGAAGCGCCGGATGATCCGCGCGATCCACTCGCCGTCGAAATTCTCGCTCGTCATCACGATGATGCCGCGATCGCGGAAGTACAGCGTCGCCGCCAGGATTCGCCCGTGCCAGAAGGCGAAAATCGGCGCGCCGCCGCCGCGGGTGATCGCATCGAGGTGCGCGCGGCCGTGCTCGTGCCAGTGGTAGGTGCCGCCAAGGGCTTCGATGAGCGGCGTGCCGAGCGCGGCGATCGCCGCCGCCTGGAACTGCTGTCGGCGTCGCAGGGTCACATCCCGTCGTACTGGGGTCCCTCGCCCCCTTCGGGCGGCACCCAGTCGATGATCTGATAGGGATCCATGATGTCGCACGTCTTGCAATGCACGCAGTTCGACGCGTTGATATGCAGCTTCTTGCCGCCCCCGCCGTCGTCCACCATCTCGTACACGTTGGCCGGACAGAAGCGCGTGCACGGATTGCCGTACTCCACACGGCACCGCGTGCGGCAGATGTCCGTATCATGCACGATGAGGTGCGACGGCTCGTCTTCCTGATGCCGCGTGCCGGAGTAGTGCACGTTCGTCAGCCGATCGAACGTGAGACGGCGATCGATCTTGACCGGATGCACCGGCTGGTCCGGTGACGGCTGCCGGCCCGGATAGTACTGATCGAGCTTGCGCAAACGCTCGTGCCCCGCGTGCGCGGGCATCGGATCGGTGAGCCACCAGCCATTCGTGACGAGCGACAGGCCCGCGTACGCCAGACCCGCCACGAGCCCGTGCTCGAAGGCCTGATGCACGTTGCGCACCGGATACAGCTCCCGTTTCACCGCACTCGCGTCGATCCGAGCCTGGTACCGAGCCAGGCTGCTGGCAGATGTGTCGCCCGACCGCACCGCGTCGAACGCCGTCTCGGCCGCGAGCATGCCGGTGCGCATCGCGAGATGGATTCCTTTCAGCCGCATCGAGTTCATGAACCCGCCCGCATCGCCGGCAATGAGCGCACCGTCCGTGTGCACGCGCGGAATCGTGTGCCATCCGCCTTCCGGCAGCGCCTTGGCGCCATATCGCACCAGCTTCGCGCCGTCGAGCAGTCCGGCCATGTACGGATGTTGCTTGAAACGCTGGAACGTCAAATGCGGATCGAACATCGGGTCGCGATAGTCGAGTCCGACGACGAACCCGACCGCGAGCATGCGCTCGGGGAGCCCGTAGATGGCGGCGCCGCCGAATTCCTCCATGCGCAGCGGGTACCCCATCGTGTGAGCGACCGAGCCGGCCGCCACTCGATCGTCGGGCAACTCCCACAACTCCTTGATCCCAATCGCGTACAGCTGCGGGAGCCGCCCCTCGTCCAGGTGCAGCTTCTGAACGAGTTGCTTGGTGAGATTGCCCCGCACGCCATCGCAAAGAATTGTCACGGCGGCGCGAATGTCCGGCCCTGGTTCGTATGTCGGCTTGCGTTGACCGTGCTTGTCGATTCCGCGATCGCCGGTCCTGACGCCGACGACTTTCGATCCGTCGTACAGGATCTCGACGCCGGCAAATCCGTTGAAGATGTCCACGCCGGCCGCTTCCACCTGCTGCGCGAGCCACTTCACGAACTTGTTCAACGAGATGACGTAATTGCCGTGATTGCGGAGCGGCGGCGGCGTCAGCGGAAATCGAATCTTTCCGCCCGACGTCAGCAGGTAGACGTCGTCGTGATGCACTTCCGCCGCGAGCGGCGCGCCTTTCGCGGCAAAGTCGGGAATCAGGTCGCCCAGCGTGGAGGGATCGAGCACCGCGCCCGACAACATGTGGGCGCCCGGCTCGCGCGCCTTGTCGAGAACGGCGATGGACAGCGGCGCGCCGCCCTTCTCCTGCTGCAGCTGCGCCAGACGAAGCGCCGCGGACATCCCGGCCGGCCCGCCACCGACGATCAGCACGTCGAGGTCGAGCGTCTCGCGGTCGGTCACGCCTCACATTGTACTATCCGCCGAAATAGCGCTTTCTCGCGTTGACGGTGTAGCGCTTCGCCTCGGGCTTCTTCAGCGTGACGGTCAGCTCGTGCCAGCCTTCACCCGGAACGCCCTTCAGGATGTAGCGCAGGACGTAGCTCTGCCGGAAATCTTCGAACACGCGCTTGAAGGCATCGACGATGTCGTTGAAGCGGCCTGGCGGGTACACCTCGCCTCCCGTTTCTTCCACGGCGCGCTGCAGTGACGACATGGTCTTCGGTTTCGTAAAGCTCGTCCCGTAGGCGCCCGAGAGGACGAGATGCAGCACGCTGTCCGAACGCCCGGCGATGACCGCCAGCGAGTCGCCGCTCGTGACGCTGGTGGTGTCCTCGCCGTCCGTGAACACGACTACCAGATGGCGTCGGCCTTCAACCGGGGCGCGCGCGAGCGCCAGCACGACGGCGTCGTGCAGCGACGTGCCCCCTTTCGACGTCACGGCCTCGACCGGCATCGGCTCGCCGCCGGACCGCAGCGGAAAAACCTCGATCACATCCGTCGCGAACGTGATCAGCCGCACGCGATCGACGGGGCGAAGCATCGCGGCGATTTGCTGGGCGCCGCTCTTGAACCGGCCGATCGCCTCGGCGGTGCTCGGGCTCACGTCCAGGAGCAATGTCAGATCGACGGGAATCTGCTCGGTGACGGCGGTGATGTCCTGCGAAACGCCGTTGTCGAGCAGCTCGAAGTCCGCGGCCGTGAGTCCGCTGACGGGTCTTCGTCCATTCAACACGGAGACGGCGACGGACACGGCGTCGGTGGCCGCGCGAAACGCCTTGGGCTCCTGTTGACCGCGCGTGGAAACCGGCGACGCGAGCAGGCCGAGCGCGATCAGAGGCAGCCAAGACGACTGCCTCCGGCGGGTCAACGAAACTGCTCGCGCAGACGGGTCATCAACGACGGCCATGAGCGGAATTCCCCGAGTCGGTATTGGCGCCATGGGTCGATGACCGGCGGTCCGGGGGCGAGAAAACTTTCTGAAACTGCCGACGCCTCGGCGATGCGCCCGAGCCTCATCAGGCTCGACGTCAGCATCACGGTCGCCGACTGCGCGCGAGGAACGGCATCGAGCGCTGCGCGATACGCCGCAGCGGCCTCGTCGAGCCGGTCCTGGCGCTCGCGGATCACGCCTTCGACCAGCTTGCTGAGATAGACGAGGTAGGCGTCGTTGGTCAGCGTGACCGTTTGCGCGACATAACCAAGGGCGCCGTCCGGATCGGAAAGTCGATACGAGAGGAGGCCGGCTCGCAGATTCGCTTCGGCGGCTATCGGCGCCTCGCTGCTCAGCCTGACGAATCGGCGGGCAAGATCCCGGACTTCCGCCGCGCCCGGCATGAAATTCTTCTGGGCGCGCGAACGGGGCGGCGCTGCGGGACGCTGATCGTCGGTATCACCGTTCCCGCTCGTCGCGGTCGTCCGTGCGCCGGGATCTCGCGGTATCTCCCCGGGAATCATCCCTCGCCGGTTCGGGTCGCCCCGTGCGGCGCCGACTTCCCAGCTCATGCTTTCGACGGCGACGGCAGACGCGAAGGCGAACACCGGCTCGTTCGGAAACCGCGCGAGAGCATGCGACAAGTGGCCTCGCGCGAACTCCTCGTCGACCCCTGGCTTGCCGGATCTCCGGCCCTTCGATCCACCGAGCAGGAACATCCAGTCCTGCGCGCCGCTCAGGAGCGCGATTGATGCCTGGTACCAGAGCCGCTCGCCCGGCTGGGGCGGCCCGGGCGTCTCGGACAACTCACCGCAGGCCCACGCGATCAGCCGCTCGGCATTGGGCCAGTTGGCCGTGTCGTGCCATTCGTGCGAAACATCGAGCACGAACGTCGCCGCAGCCAACCGCCGCTGCGCGACCGTCGCCCGGTTGGCGTCGATCCATCGTCCCGCCTGGTCCTCGACGGCGCGAATCTGTTTGTCGGTGACCGTCGCGGCAAACTCGCGCGCGGCGGCGAAATCGCCGTGCACGTACCGATCAAGGAATTCGTAGATGGACTTCGGCTGCGGGATTTTTGGCGGCGGCACGCGCGTCTGGGCGGACAGCGGCGACAACGAAACCGTCAATCCGACGAGACACGCGGAAAGGACGTGAAGACGCATACACCTGCCTGGGGAACCGCAGGGCGCGATTATGGCATGTCCGGCCATACCCGCTCATGAAGAATGTGGGCTTGTTATGTTACGCACGCCACGTCTTGATACGCTTGGTGGATGCCCCTGTCATCCCTGTCATGGGCCCACCCGATTGTTCGTGAGTGGTTCTCCCACAAGTTCGATACTCCCACGGAGCCGCAAACGCTGGGCTGGCCGCACATTGTCGCCCGCCGGGACACGCTCATCTCCGCGCCAACGGGCTCGGGCAAGACCCTGGCCGCGTTTCTCGCCTGTATCGACAGCCTGGTCCGCGCGGCGGTCGACGGAAGGCTCGAGGACCGTACTGAGGTTCTTTATGTCTCGCCGCTGAAGGCGCTCGGCAACGACATTCAAAAGAATCTCGACGGTCCGCTCGCCGAGATCGTCCGGCTCGCGGCCGAGCGTGGGCAGCCGATCGCGGAGATTCGGACCGCCGTTCGCACCGGCGATACCCTGATGCCCGAGCGGCGGGCGATGCTGCAGCGGCCGCCGCACATCCTGGTCACCACGCCGGAGTCGCTCTACATCCTCCTCACGGCCGAACGAAGCCGCGCGATTCTCAAGACCGTCTCGACCGTCATCGTCGACGAGATTCACGCGGTGGCCGATGACAAGCGGGGCTCCCATCTGGCGCTATCACTCGAGCGTCTGGACGCGCTCTGCGGGCAAAGGCCGACGCGAATCGGCCTCTCGGCCACGCAGAAGCCGATCGAGCTGGTGGCCGATTTCCTGAGCGGCCGCTCCGCCGACCACCGGCCGCACATTGTTCAGGTTGCGCCTCGACGTGAGCTCGACGTCGCGATCGAAGTGCCGCCCAGCGAGTTGGGGCCGGTCGCCTCGAACGAGATGTGGGGCGAGATTTACGATCGGCTCGCCGCGCTCGCCCGTGAGCACCGATCGACGCTGATCTTCGTCAACACGCGCCGGCTGGCCGAGCGCGTGACGCATCACCTCGCCGAGCGTCTCGGCAATGACGCGGTCGCGGCGCATCACGGCAGTCTGTCGCGCAAGACCCGACTCATCGCGGAACACCAACTCAAGATCGGCGCGCTGCGCGCGCTCGTCGCGACCGCGTCGCTCGAGCTGGGGATCGACATCGGCAGCGTGGACCTCGTTTGTCAAATCGGCTCTACACGCGCAATCGCGACGGGCATCCAGCGGATTGGCCGCGCGGGTCACTGGCGAGGCGCCACTCCGAAGGGGCGATTCTTCGTCACGACACGCGACGAGCTCATCGAATGCGCGGCGCTGGTGCTCGCGATTCGGAATGGCGAACTGGATCGCCTCGTGATTCCTGAGGCGCCGCTCGACATCCTGGCACAGCAGATCGTCGCATCCTGCGCGGCAGAGGCGGACGGCTGGGACGAGGATGCGCTGTTCGGGCTGGTCACGCGTGCCTACCCCTATCGCCACCTCGATCGGAACGACTTCGAGGAAGTGGTGCAGATGCTGTCGGACGGAATCGCGTCCCGTCGCGGACGGTACGGCGCGTACCTGCATCGCGATCGCGTCAATCGCCGTCTGCGCGCGCGCCGGGGCGCCCGGCTCATCGCGATCACCGGCGGCGGCGCGATTCCCGAGACCGCGCTCTACACGGTCGTCGCGCAGCCCGAAGGCAACACGATCGGCACCGTCGACGAAGATTTCGCCGTCGAGAGTCTGGCCGGCGACATCATGCTCCTCGGCAACACGTCCTGGCGCATCCAGCGTGTCGGCTCCGGCCGGGTGCTCGTCGAAGACGCGCACGGCGCCTCACCCACGATCCCGTTCTGGCGCGGTGAAGCGCCGGCGAGAACGATGGAG
>JBLNGH010000511.1:0-3407 GCA_050264575.1 Acidobacteriota bacterium
CGGGAGACACGAGGAGGCAATCGAGCAGTTCCGCCGCCTTCCGGCTGAGACGCACGGGTGATCCAGCGCGCAATAGAACGCCAGTTCGCTCTTCGAACCGAAACGGGGGGAAGTACTTCATCGCTCTCGACGACGGCGAGCCGGGCGCGTGACCGCTCCAAGCCCAGCCAATTGAGGGGAGTCAATATATTCGGTGGGATCCTGCTAGTCCATTGGACCAAAGTCCTTCGAACTGTGGCCTTTGGTCCCATACCCGAGGACGCCGACTTTGGGGGGAGGATGAGCGGAGCTGAGCTTGTCGGCCATCCGGACGAGGTCGGGCAGGGACGCGGCCGCCATCTTGTCCATCACTCGAGCGCGTTGTGACTTGACGGTCTTCTCGGTCGTGCCGAGATCGGCCGCGGCCTGCTTGTTGGATTTTCCGGCCACCACGAGCGCCATCACCTCGCGTTCTCGACTCGTCAAGGTGTCATAGCGTTGCTGGAGCGTTTGCACGTGCTCGCGCTCTTCGCGACGGCGCGCCGCCTGATCGAGCGCCTGCTGGACGGCGTCGATGAATTCCTGATGATCGAAAGGTTTCCCGAACACCTGGACCGCGCCGGCTTTCATCGCGCGAACGACGACGCCGATTTCGGCGTGTCCCGTGATCAAGATCATCGGCGGGTCCGCGCCGCGTTCCATCAGCACGCGCTGCAGCTCGAGGCCGCTCATCTGGGGCATGCGGACATCGAGGACCACACACGCCAGGCGCTGCGGATCGAATTTCGCGAGGAAGGCGTCGGCCGAGCCAAAGATCTCCGACTGGATGTCCACCGAGCGCAGCAGATGCTGAATCGCCGTACGCACGTCGGCGTCATCGTCGACGATGTAGACGATCGGCTCGAGGGGGGCTGCCACACTCACCTTCCGCAAGGGACTCGCCGGGCGCTGGGTCTCTCGTTCCCCGCGTCGGGGTAGGTAGACGCCGTAGCCGCCTGAGCCTGCCAAGTCCGGTTGGTCCTGTCTAATGGTAGCCGAGCCTCAAACGACCACGCGACGGATCGTTCGCGGGGAGCGTGAGGGCGTCTACCACGGCATCTCGCGGCCTGTCGCGGGATCGCACGGTCGTTTCACGTGGTTTTCCGCGGAAACGCACGGGCGACGCTCGACCGGCCATACGAAATCCCCCACCGGCGTACGGCAGATGTGTTGCAACGCAGCAGGCCGACACCGCGAGTCGAACCGCCATGGTCCTGGCCTGGATCAGCTTTCGTGCGCAGCCTCACAAACGGCCTGAGATCCTCAGTGTCGTCGACGAGATGGTCGAGCGAATGCGCAACTCCGCCGGCTGCGAACGCGGCCGGCTCTTCGCGGACGCCGAGGACCCGAACGCCTTCACCGTGATTTCGGAATGGCGATCGGTCGACGAGGCAGACGCGTTCTTCAGTTCCCGCTGTTTTCAGCTGTTCCGCGGGATCCGGATGCTGCTCCGCGGCGAACCCTTCATCGTCTTCGACGAAGTCCAGCATCGAGTGACGCGGCTGTTCCGGTGACCCGGCGGTCTCACCTCGGGCGCGCGATCCCCAGCTTCAACATCCGGCTCCGCAGCGTGCTGGACTTCAGCGCGAGCATCTGCGCGGCGCCGCCCTGGCCTTCGATGCGCCAGCGGCAGGTTTCGAGGATGTGAAGGATGTGCCGGCGCTCGACTTCGACCAGCGTCGTCCCGCCGCCCGACGTGGCTTCCGGCATCCAGGCGTCGCGCAACTCGAGCGTGCTGCCGGGCGACTGGATGATGGCGCGTTGAATGACGTTCTCGATCTCCCGCACGTTGCCTGGCCAGTCGTACGACTCGAGCGTCTGCATGACCGTATGCGGAATGGTGTCGATGTGTTTCCGGAGCGCGCGGCCGTGACGCTCGACCATATGCCGCACGAGCAGCGGAATGTCGCTCCGCCGATCGCGCAGCGACGGCACCGTGATCGGAAACACGTTCAGGCGATAGAACAGGTCGCGCCGGAATCGGCCTTGCCGCACTTCCTCGACGAGCTCCCGGTTCGTCGCCGCAATCAGCCGGACGTCGACCTCGATCGTGCGTGGACTGCCGAGCCGTTCGAGCTGCCCGCTCTGCAGGACGCGCAGAAGCTTGGGCTGCAGTTCCAGCGGCAGCTCGCCCACTTCGTCGAGGAACAGCGTGCCGCGATTCGCGAGCTCGAATCGGCCGACCTGCGTGGCGTGCGCGCCGGTGAACGCGCCGCGTTCGCGGCCGAATAATTCGCTCTCGATCAGCGCCGCGGGCAGCGCCGCGCAGTTGACAATCACGAACGGGCGGTCGCGCCGGCGGCTCCGCCGGTGCACCGCACGCGCGAGCAGCTCTTTACCTGTGCCGGTCTCGCCGAAGAACAGGACCGTGGCATCGGTTTCCGACACCTGATCGACGCGCGACATGACGTAGTTCAGGCTGTCGCTGTCGCCGACGATGGTTTCGAGGTCGGTCTCACGCCGGCGGTCGCCGAACGGCGTCACCGGCGCTGGGTCGTTGTAGTGGTGCTGAGTACTCGTGCTGAACATTACACGCCTTTCCAGGACTGAGAGGAGCGGACCTTGATGGATCGCGAGCGGGTCATTGTGGCCCGAAGGATCTCCCGCTCAGAAGTACGATCGCGGTAAGAAGCTGGTGAGAAGTGCCGGCGGCTAACGTCGTCACGGCAATGTTACGCGACAGGAGCGTCACAAGTGGTCGATTTGAGGCGTTTCTGTACTATCCTGGCTAGTCGTTCGGGCGCCGTGGACGCCGGCGGACGCGAGGCAGCCACCGCGGCACCCTTTCCGCGTATTGCCGCCACTCCTCCGGAAAATTTCGCGCGAGCCACGGTTCTTCGTACAACGTGACCCGCGCATGAAACGCGAGCCCGAGCACGAGGCCGTAGACGACGAGCGCCGGCGATCCTGAGAGCACGGCCCAGCCGCCGACGAGCAGCAGCACGCCGACGTACATGGGATTCCTGACAACTCGATAGAGTCCGACGCGGACGAACCGAGCCGGCGGATCCCACGGCGCCAGCGTTCCTTTCCCGGCCACATAGAAGTCGCGCACGCACCACAGCAGCACCGTGAGGCCCGCCCCGAGCAGCGCGAGGCCGGGCCCGAACCAACCGGCGTTCGGGCGGCGGTCGCTCGACACGATCAACCACGGGATGAGGCCGGCCACCATGCCGGGTAAGGCCACGAATGCGGCGAGCGCCCGCAGAAAGAGCATCGTCGTCGTCGCCACGAAGGATAGCCCCTCTCCTCCGCTGCTGACGCGGCGACATCGACCGATACATAGCGGGTATGAAGCACATCGTGAGAGAATTCGGCGACGTTCCCCCGCTGGCTCCCGTGTTGGAACGCCGGCAGGTGCCCGACCGGCGCAAGGTCTGGCGCGGCGG
>JBLNGH010000512.1:0-13943 GCA_050264575.1 Acidobacteriota bacterium
CCGTGGGCGGCGTCGAGCGCATCGGCGATCTGGATGGCGAGGTCGAGCGTCTCGTCGGCGGGAAGCGCCTCGCCTTTGATGCGGTCCCTCAGCGTCTGGCCTTCGAGCCGCTCCATGACGATGAATGGCCGGCCTTCATGCTCCCCGACCTCGTGGATGACGCAGATATTCGGATGATTCAGCGCCGCGGCGGATCGCGCTTCGCGCACGAGCCGCTCGAGCGCCGTCTTGTCCTGGGCGACCTCGGCCGGCAGGAACTTCAGCGCCACCGACCGGCCGAGCGACGTGTCTTCGGCCTCATAGACGACGCCCATTCCACCGCTGCCGAGGCGGTCGCGTACGCGATATCGGGAAATGGTTTGTCCAATCATGAGGGGGCCTTGCCAGTCCGGGATCAAGCATCCTATCACCTCACTTCAGGCCGGCAGCCGGATGCGATGGCAGAGGCGACGGCGACGCGCGTCGCCGCGGTCGACCTGCGCGAGCTCACGCGGGTCTCGATCAGCGGATACGTTGCATTGACACAGGTCACTTTGCATTGTAAAGTTTGGCGTTCGTCCCTGCAGGCGCAACGCGAGCTCTGCCAGCCCTCGATCGCGCATCTCCTCGACCAATGCTGCTGAACGACTGGGAGACGGGCGACAACGTCCCGACGGTCAAGGTGAGGAACTGAGAGATGGCAAAGAAGCGGATGCACACCTGGTTGGCGCTGCTGGTCCTGGCCATCGGCGGGCTGCTCCTGGCAGTGCTGGGCCTGTTTGCATACGTCAGCTTCACGGCGAGGCCGCTGCACCCGAACGCGCAGGACATACCGTCCGTTTCCAATGCCGCTCCAGCGAAGCGATGGGCCGGCGCGGTCAAGGAAGCGCAAGGGCTCGTCCGCGCCGATTTGACCGAGCAGAACCTGCCGGGCCTCTCGGTGGCGGTCGGCGTCGGTGGCGCCAACGTGTGGGCAGAAGGCGTCGGGTGGGCGAGTCTCGAGAACCTGGTGCGCGTGACGTCAGAGACCCGCTTCAGGATCGGCGGCGCCGCGATGGCGTTCACGTCGATTGCGGTCGGCTTGCTGCTCGAGAAGGACCAGCTGAAGCTCGACGAACAGATCCAGACGTACGTTCCTGCGTTCCCCAAAAAACAGTGGCCCGTGACGCTGCGCCAGCTGATGGGACATGTGTCGGGTGTCAGGAGTGACGAGGGTGACGAGGAGCCGCTGTCGGCGCGCTGCGAACGGACGGTCGACGGGATCAAGCGCTTTGCGGAGACTCCGCTGCGGTTCGAGCCGGGCACCCAGTACCGTTATTCGACGTACGGCTGGATCCTGGTGAGCGCGTCGATTGAAGCCGCGGCGAAGGAGCCGTTCTTCACGTTCATGCGCGCGCAGATCTTCGACCCGCTGGACATGGACGACACAAGGCCGGACGTCGAAACGGATCCGATCTCGGATCGGGCGACGTTCTACTACCCGAGGTTCGCGTCCGATCCCCGCTACGGCCCCGAGCTGGCGCGCGAGGGCGACTATTCCTGCTTCGCGGGAGCCGGCGGATTCCTGTCCACCCCGTCCGATCTGGTGCGTTTCGGGATGGCCATCAACAGCGGCAAGCTGCTGCGGCCGGCGACGCTCAAGGTGCTCCAGACATCACAGCGGCTGACGTCGGGCGGGGAAACCGGTTACGGCCTTGGCTGGGACCTCGAGACGGTTTCGCTCGGTGGCGCACAAACGCGGATGGTGGGCCATGACGGCGAATACTTCATCGGCGGCTCGACGTCGCTCATGACCTTTCCCGATCGCGGCCTCGTCGTCGCCGTGATGACGAACACCTCGTTTGCGGATGTGGCGGCGATGGCGTTGAAAATCGCGGAGCCTTTCGCAGACCAAGAGACCCGTCCAGCACGGAAGTGACGCGAACACAATTCTCCGTCAGAACCAGTACCCTCTTCTCGCCTGAACCGTGGCGCCCTCGCGCTTCACCCGGACTTCGAGCCTGTGGTATCCGCCGCGGTCCACGCCGCGCGGGTTGTAATAGAGGACGTACGCTGAACGGAAGTCATCGAGCACGCGGGTGAAGGCGCCGGCGAGATCTGTCCCTTCATCGACGGGCAGCACGGTGCCGCCCGTCTCGGCCGCGATGGCCGACAGCACTGGCGCAAGCGGCCTCAGCGACACCTGCCGGCTGGCGCCCGTCGTCGCGCTGCTAGCTGGCCGCCGGTTGATCAGCGACGGCATGACCAACGTCAGCGTTCCACGCGTCCGTTGCGCCACCATCGTCAGCGTGTCCGGAGCCGTGACGCTGATGCTGTCGTTGCCATCGGTGAAGAACACGATCAACTGCCGCCGGTCCGGCGCCGACGCGGACACGAGTGCGGTGCTGATCGCGTCGAGAAGCGCGGTGGCGCCGCCGGCAGTCGCCGTGCGAATCGCCCGATCTACGGCGTCGGCGTCCGTGGTGAAGTCCACGATGCGCGTCACGTGCATGTTGAAGAGGATGAGCTTCAGCCGATCCTCACGGCGCAGCTCGCGCATGAGCTGCCCGACGGCCCGGCGCAGCCGCTCGAGCACCACGCCCGTCACGCTGTAGCTGACGTCGAGCGCGACCGTGACGTCGATCGGCAGCTTGCCGTAGCTGACGTTGTCCACCTCCTGCGGCACGCCGTTGTCGATCACGACAAAGTCGGCCGGCCGCAGGTTCGTGACCGCCCGTCGCGAGCGATCGCGCACCGAGGCGTCCACGATGACCGCGTTGATTTCAGAGCGGAATGTCGGCTGTTGCTGGGCGCGTCCGGACAGGATGCCCGGTGCCGCGGCGCAAACCATCAGCGATGCCGCCGCGAACCAGACTGTCGGGCCGGCGCTGTTCATCGGCCCATCTCCCTGATACGGGCCATCGCCTGCCCATACAACCGGTACTGACCCTGCCAGTACATCCACCACGGATCGAAGTCCGTCGATCGCTGGCGCTGGATCACTTCGGCGACCGTCTCCGCTCCGGCGCGGTCGCCCCGGGCGAGCAGGCCGTTCATCAGCGCCACTTGAGCAGACTGCGCGTCCGGCGCAATCGCACGGGCGGCCCGGTACGCGACCGTGGCGTCATCCGGGCGACCGAGAGCGTTCATCACATGTCCTGAAAAGAGGTGCCGCAGATACCTGAGCGATCCATCCAGGGGCTCGACGTCGACTTCGTCGAGGCGCGCAAGCGCGTCGTCATGCCGACCCATGCGGTGCAGCAGCCACGCTAGCCGGACGCGCGCTTCGGCGGCAACGTCCGGCATCCCGATCAGTGCCTCGTACTGACGGCGGACTGTCTCGAGGGCTGTTTGACTGGAGCCCCTGGCTGCGGCGCGCGACGCACCCGCCGTGGTCGATCGCTGATCGGCCGCGATGGCGCGCGCGAAAAGGAACCGCGGCTCATCCGGAAAGCGAGCCAATGCGCGATCGGCGAAGGCCTCGAGCGCCGGCGGGTTAATCGTGCCCTGCAACAGCGTGAGCACGGTGTAGTACCACTGGCGCTCGAACACGTCTGGTCCGAGCGGTTGTCTGATCAGGCGGGTGAATCGGTTGAGCTGCCGGAACGCCTGATCGCGCGTTTCGGTACGCGGCGAGAACACCCCGGGCTCGGCCAATTCGATCGCGAATCCCGCTTCCCGCCGGGGGGCCGCCGGCCACGGATTCCCTTCTTCCTCGAAATCGCGCATAAGCCGCTGCGGATCGGCGATCTGTCGAAGCGCGGTTGCGACGCTTTGGAAGGCGCCGGCTTCGTAGGCGAGCGTGAGGTCCGCGAGCGTTTTCGGAACCGCCGGCACAGTCGGCGCGGGCGCGGGCGCCGAGTCCTCGATCCCATATCCCCTCCGGGCGCGCACGGTGTAGCCTCGCGATCGGGGCACGGTGACGGCAATCGTGTGCCAGCCGCTCCGCGTCACGCCTTGCGGCGTGTACCGCAGCATGTAGCCCTGCCGGAAACTCTCGAACGTCTCGCGGAAGGTTCCTGTCAGCGAGGGCACACTGAAGGCTCTGGCCTGATGCCAGCCGCCGCCGGCCGTTTCGACTGCTGATCTCACGGCTATGCCATCCGATAGGAGCTGATATGGCGGACCGGACGAAACGAGACGCCGCTGATGGGGCAGCCACGATCGGTTTGTCGCTTCGACCAAACCGATCAGGTTGGACTGAAACCCCGATAGCGCGGCGTCGGCACCGAGCGCGTTTTCCATGATGACCAGGTGAAACAGCGCATCCGATCGTTCGGCAATCCCCCGCAAGGCTCTCGCGTCGATCGCGCTGATCGTGTCAACCCCTTTCGTTCGCGCGATGACGACGTGCCGGCGAGCAGGCTCGACAGGATGCATGAGCGCGGCGGCCAGGGTGTCAAAGACCGACGCGAGACCGTCGAATTCGACGCGCGGGATTGGCGTCGCCGGAACCTGCTGGAGCGGCCAGATCTGCTGGACGTACTGGTCGATTGCGAGCAGACGGATGCGATCGGTCGGGCGGAGGATGCTCGTGACCTCTTGAACTTCTCTCTGAACGTCGGCCACGACCTTCGCATGATCGATCCGCCGCGTCCACGGACGGTCAGGATTCCCGCTGAGATCGATCACGAGTGTCAGATCTATTGGTACCGCCGTGGATTCGACGCTCTCGATTCGCTGCCGCACGCCGTTGTCGGTCAACACGAAGTCTTCGGGTCCGAGACCGGTCACGACGCGGTCACCTGACTTGACCGAGACGTCCACCATGACGACATCCGTGCCCGCGCGGAATGTCTGCTGCGGGTTCGCCGGCGGCCTCTGCCCTTGCAGCAGGGTCAGGCTGGCGACCAGCCCGAAACGGGCAATGACCCGCGCCATCACCTGCGGATCTCCGCCCGCAGCCGGCCGATCAGTTGCGGCCAGAACCGGTTGTCGGCATGCACGTACTCGCGCCAGGGATCGAAGGCGTTCGGCGCTGCGGCGAGCATCCGGCCGATTTGCTCGTGCGCTTCCGCGCGGCGGCCATTGCGGAAAAGCAGCGCTGCCAGGGACACGGTCGCGGCCTGACCGGTCGGCCACGCGGCCGCGGCGCCGCGGTATTCGTCGAGCGCCTCGTCGGACCGGCTGTTTTCTTCGAGGACCCGTCCCTTGAAGTAGCGCGCCAGGTAGATGACGTACGGGTCCCGCGTCAGTGTCTCGGCGCGGTCGAACTGAAGAATCGCCTCGCCGAAGCGCTCGTGCTTCACATGGAGAGCGCCGAGCCTCATCGACGCTTCTCCACCGACGTCCACGTCGTTGGCGACCGCTGCATACGCCGTGAGCGCGTCGTCCTCCCAGTAACGATCGCGGGCGATGCCCTGCGCGAGCACGAACCGGCTCTCGGCAGGGAACCGCTTCATGACGTGGTCGAGATGCTTGATTTCGTCCTGGACGTTGATGATCTCGCCAGCGCGGCCAATCCGGATGTCGCCGACAAGGAACCGCGAATCCTCGGAGCGCTGCGCGACTGCCAGCGCGGCCAACTGCCACCAGCGCTCGATCGGACGTGGCGGTTCGTGCGCGCGCATCAACTGGCACCCCCACTCGATCAGGAGTGGCGGCGGCTTCCAGTACATGACGGTTACCGCTACACCCGGCTGGCTTTGGATCCACACCCACTCGTACAACTCGTCGGCACGCGCGGCCTCGAGCGCGAACGTGGCTGCGACGAGCTCGCGACGATCGCGATCCGCCGGCCCGTTCGCGTCCAGCCACGCCGGCGCTTCGCGCTTCAGTTGTTGCAGGAGGTCGTCGAAATCAGTCACCCGCGCGAGTTCCGCGACGACAGGCTCGAACTGTCCGGATCCGTATCGATCCAGCAGATCAACCACCGTGGCTCTTCGTGCGGCGGCCGGACCGGCAACGAGGCATGCGCCGACAACAAGCCAGAGGCAACACAGCCGGCGGAACTGCATATAAAAAAGACCCGGAAGTGCCGGTAGTGTAGCAAGCGAGGCGGTGAAGCACAGCAACTGCGGCAAGCGTCGCGGGACTGTTGCCAGGACCGCCACGATTCCACATCCGGCGAGACCTCTCGAAGCTCAAGAGGATCGAGGATCAACGGGCAGCCCAGCTTCCAGCCAAGCCGCTAGTCCCCCGCGCAGGTACGCGGTGGTGAAGCCTTGTCTCGCAAGCAAATGCGCCACCCGGGCGCTCAATCCGTCGTCCGGTCAAGTGCAGTAGGCGATCAGGAGCTGATCACGCGGCAGCGTGGCGACAAGCTCACTGACTTCATCCAGCGGGACGCGGACGGCTCCCGGAACCTTCACCTTCGACGCGGCCCACGCGATCGGGTTGCGCGTATCGATGAACGTCACCTTCTCGCCGCGATCGATCCGCCGCTTGACGTCGTCAACGGTGAGCCCTGACAAAGTCTTCGTCATGTATATGTTTCAGGGCGCGGCTATCGGCGTCCGATCGCCGCGGTCCACGGCCTGACGAACGTCAGCGACCACGCCGCGGCCCCGCTTTCGGGGACGATCGTCAGCGCCCGCTGCAGATCCGCCGTCCAGGTCAGGGTGATCATCTGCGGGCGGACGGTCGCGAGCACTTTCGGGGAGCCGATCCGAAAGTCCGCGCCAGGCTCGACGTCCAATCCCAGAATCCGCGTGCTATCGGCGTTCAGCACGGCGAGCTGCCTGCCGTCGCGGCGCCACCAGGTGACTGGCTGAGACGATCGTGCGCCGGCGGTGCCGCTCGTGGTCACCTGAACTTTGCGGCCCGCGACCGGAAACGACTGGACGTAGACCTCGAAGCGGCCGGTCTCATCGGAGAGGTATGCCGGGGTACTGCGCCTCGCGCAGCACGCCCCGGACGTCGAACCCTCTTATGGCGCCCGACCCGACGCGCATCCCGGCGCCGCGGCGGTCGGTGATCAGCCCGCGCGCCTTCAGTTCGTCGTAGGCCGTCAGCACCGTGTTGCGCGAGACGGCCGAGCGTGCGCGCAAGAGCCCGGGACGAGGGAAGCGTCGCGCCGCGAGGCATCCGGCCATGCTCGATTGCATTCCGCAGTTGCCGGACGATCTGCAGGATCAGCGGCTCGTCCCGTCTGCGATCGATCGAGAGCTGGCCCGGCAACTGGATCTTTGCGACGCGCATCGCATGCGAGAGTATCTGGAAACGTAGGAGGTATCAGCCATGATCTACGGAGGGAACGCGACCGTTTAGGTGTCGAACATGGACAATGCCGTCCGGTTCTACACCGAGGTGCTCGGCCTAAGGCTCACAAACCGGTTCGGCAACCACTGGGCGACCGTTCTGGCTGGTAAGACGCTCCTCATCGGACTACATCCCTGGAAACCCAACCAGCCAAGCCCCGGAACGAAGGGAGCCGTTCAGATTGGCCTTGTCCTGTCGCAGGACACACCCATCCAGGATTTTGCCGCGCGCCTGCGCACGCATGGCGTCGAAGTCACCGAGATCCTCAAGACCGAGGCCGGCGACTACCTTTCCTCCACCGATCCGGACGGGAACCCCATCTACGTCGGGGACTGGGATCCGGACTTCGACGAGGTTCCTGGAGAATCTCTGGAAGAGAGACTCGCTCGCCAGGAGGAAGAGACGAGTTCCGCCAAGGGGTGAGTCCTTACTTCCTTGCCCGGGACGGTCCGGGTGTCGGGCCAGGTCACGGCCTCACCGGCCCCTCGCCAGCGCGGCCGCGGGCTGAGACGCCCACGACGTGCTGAGCAACTGCCACAACGACACGACGTGGAGCATGATCGCGAGCGGCACGAGGAACGTCGGGACCAGAACCATCGGAAAGCGCGTCATGAGCTCGGTTGTCGGCGACGTACGGATCACGTTCAGCAGACCGGGGCTCGTCATGACGCCGAGACCGATGGCGACCACAAGGTCCGCGAGACCGAACAGATTGAAGATGATGGCGCGACGTCTGCCGGCAGGCGAATCCAGCTGACTCGCCACCCAGAACGCGGTGAGACCGACGATGATATCGCCGATCGCCGTGGGCAAGGCCCATACAGCGGGCACCTCGCCAGACGCCAACAGCAGCAGGAAGACCACGCCGATCACGCGCCAGACGTTGAGGCGAATCACGCTCTGCTGGCTGGTGAGCAGGCGGCGCAGGGACTCGGACATCGACAGCGCCGCGCCGATTCCGACCAGCACACCAACAAGAGCGATGCCCACCGGGGGCACGCTTCGTGAGCCGGGTGAGAGAAAGCCCCCTCGCATCGCGAGCACGGTCACGAGTGCGGTCCACGACGCCAGGACGCCGCCGCTCGCCAGGGCGACCGCACCGTCACGATCCGACTGTCGTTCGCGCCACATGATCAGGAACAGCGCGATGACGACCGCCACCGTGGTCCCCATTACGATTACTGTCAGGAATGTTGTCGACATACGTGCTCCATTTCCGGGATCCCCCAAGGAACTCCTTCGTTTCGATGAATGGCCCATCGGTCACGATCGCCCGTCGGGGGCGAGTGCGGACGCGCGGGCCCCTGGTGCCCGACTCGCGCGCGTCAGCGCTCGACAGCACCGCGGCCTCCGACCTCTCCTGCATCAAGCTCTTCGCCACCTGCCTCGCTCCTTCCGTGGCATCGCCGCGCGCACGTTCCGTCCCCCCGGACCGACACGGGACACCGATCGGAACGTAGCAGCGTATCTGGTCCCATGGAAAGAACCAGAAATGTGCAGTACCATGGGTCCAGATTCCATGTGGCTGGAGCTGGACGGGCGTGGTCCGCGGTACGCGCAGATCACGCGGGCGCTGCACCACTCGATTCGCGAGGGCGTGCTCGCACCCGGTGATCGTTTGCCGTCGCACCGACAGCTCGCCGCCGACCTCGGCTGCGCACGCAACCTCGTCGTGCTGGCGTACGACCAGCTGATGCTCGAGGGCTACCTGATAGCGCGGTCGACGTCGGGTACCTTCGTGTCTCCGCAGTTGCCGCGCCGTCCGCCCGTCACTGAACGCGCGACAGGGGCCAAGACGGGAGCTGACCGGACGGGTGCGTCCCGCCGCACGTCCCGGCTAACGGCCATCGCGAGTCCGGCGCGACAGATCACGGCGCGAATCGGGAGCCACCGGATCGACTTCGCGTACGGGATCTGCGAACCCGATCCGCGGGTGATCCGGCGGCTTCGCGCGAGTTTTGCGGCGGCGCTCCGGAAGGGCCTCTACGGCTACGGCGATCCCGCCGGCGATCCCCGTCTACGCCAGCACATCGTCGACCGTTTGTGGGGTACGCGAGGCATCGTGTGCACGAGAGCGCAGGTCATCGTGACGAACGGCACACAGCAGGCGCTCGATCTCTGCACGCGGCTATTTCTCAGAAAGGGCGATCGCGTGGTCGTCGAGGATCCAGGGTACGAGGCCGCGCGGGCGGCCTTCGCGACAAGCGGGGCCACCGTCCTGCCGGTCCCGGTTGACGACAACGGCCTCGATCCCGCCAAACTTCCACCTGGCGCTGGCGTACGGGTGGTGTATGTCACGCCTTCGCACCAGTTCCCGACGGGGACGATCCTCTCAGCGCCACGGAGAGATGTTCTGCTCGCATGGGCACGACGCGCGGGCGCGGTGATCGTCGAAGACGATTACGACGGCGACCTCCGGTATCAGGGACAACCGATCAAGGCCCTCGCGGGATTCGAGCCGAACGCCAACGTGATCTACTGCGGCACGTTCGCCAAGTCCCTCTTCCCGGCGCTACGGCTCGGCTACATGGTCGTTCCGGCCGCGCTCGCCGAAGCCGCCGTTGACGCCAAGTGGCTGGCGGACCGCGGGTCGTCTGTCCTGCTCCAACGCGTGCTTCGGGACCTGATGACGAGCGGGGAGTACGACCGGCATCTGCGGCGCATGAAGCGGCGCTATATCCGGCGGCGCAACGCACTGACGGAGGCACTGACGCGGCGCTTGGGTGACGATGTCCAACTCGCGGGCACGGCCGGCGGCCTGCACGTGGTCGCGTGGCTGGCCCGGCTGCCGACGAACGATCTGGAGACGCTGATTGGCCGATGCGCCGCCCGAGGGGTCGGCGTCTACTCGATCGCCAGTCACGCCATCCGTCGTCCCCGCCGGTCCGGACTGCTGCTCGGCTACGGATTGATCGACGAACGTGCCATCGAGCATGGGATTCGAACCGTCGCCGAGGAGTACCAGCGCCTGATCACCCGTCGCATGAAGGTCGAGTCTGAAGCTTGAATTCGAGGTCGACGTAAGCCGGATCACGCAGAAGACCGCGCACTTCGGATGCGCGCGCCGGCGGCATCGTACCGCTCGACCAGCTCGAGTCGTTCGAGCTTCGCGAAGTCGTCGTCGAGTGACCAGACGAGTCCACCGATCTCGTTCGTGAGCGCCGCGATGAGCCAGTCAGACAGCCCGAACCGGTGACCCTTGTCTGCCGCCTGAGGCACCCACGTTTCGATCAGGCGCCAGGTCTCGTCCGAAGGGCGGACAAGGGGCAACCCGGAGAGCGCGCGAAGGAGCGCCGGCCGATCGCGTCGACCGACGCCGGCGGCGAGCTCGAGCCGCACCGGCAGCGCGAGCGCCACTTCGTCGGCATCCAGGAGGTCATTGAGCGTCCTGGCGATCGCACCGGCCGGACGTCGATGCGCCGCGGTCCAGACCGATGTGTCAACGACGATCACGACGCCGCCGGTCTTTTTTCCGAATGTCGGCCGGATCGAAATCGAACGTCATGCGGCCGAGGAGCGCTTTGAGGTCGTCGCGCCGGCCGCGCCGCACGACCTCGCGCAGCGCGTAGACGACCGTGTCGGTTTTGGAGGTGAACCCCAGCAGCTTGCGCGCCTCGTCGACGAGGGGCTCCGGCAGAATCAGGGTGGTGCGCATACATAACAGTATAGACGGTATGCTTTAAAGCATACAATCCATCGGCGAGGCTCAACAGACTTCGGCTATCGCCCAGTCGCCTTCGGTCCTACATCGGCAGTCGATGCAGCCGTGAGTTCGTCCTCGCTGTCTATTCTCTGCGGCGCACATCCGGAAGTGTGCCGAGCGCTCTTGGATCGAGACCGGGGGGCAGTCCTTGCGGAAATCGCGCAAAGCTCCGGGCACCAGCAACGTCGTGCGCGATCGCGGCGCGGCCTTCGACGGTCGCGGCTATTACGCCGCCAACAGCCCACATCGGGGCCGTCATGACCAAATACCATCCGTGGCTCAGGGTCGAAAGCCCGCCAGCGACGGCCCACCACGCCAGCGACCTAGACGAACTGCGATAGCGGACGACGCGCACGCGCAGCCCTGGCTCCACGCGCACCGACTGCAGGCCGTTGGCCGTGAGCACGTGGATGGTGGACTCATCGACGGCAATCAACTCGCCCTCGGCCACCAGCATCCGTCGACGTCCGCCAGACGTCTGCTTGGCCTCGACCGTGACCCAGCCGCCGCGAACCGCGCGTTGGGCCTCTGCGGCAGATACCGGCAATTCGCGGGGCACAGGATTGCCCGCACAGCCGGGAAGGGCCAGTACACTGGTCGCCATCAGCACGAGCCACACGTCAGCGACGCGCATAGCGGCTCCCCCAGAAGAGCGCCTCGATTTTCGCCTCCTGTTTCTTGAACTCCGGCGCGATCTCGCGCAGTAACTGTTCGGGATTCGTCAGCAGCTGCGCCGCCCGCGCCTTGTTTTCCTCGATGAGCCATTCGTCCCGGAGCCATTCGAGGTAGTAGCCCTGGCTCTCGAGGAAGAACTCATAACGTTGCGGATCGTCGGGCAATTGGAATGAGTAATCGTAGATGTCCCCGGGTAGTGTGGTCAGAGGAGCCTTTGCCCGTTCCATCGTTCTGCTTCTGTTCGTGACCGAGTGCGGCTCGATCGCGACGGGGTTCACCCGCCCGCCGAGACGCGCCGATGCCAAATAATCGATGCGCCAATGGCCCCGGGCCAAACGCAGTCGAATATGACCGGTAGCATCGGCCGGGAGTGGAACAGCAACGACGTCGCTGGCGAGGGGGCCCGTCTCGCGTACCTCACCTGCAAGCATCCAGCTCCCATCGGCCACTTCTGCCAGGACCTCGATTCCGCCGAGGGCATTGTCCATGCGTGTGAATGCCGACCTGACGGCGCTGTCGCCCCGCTCGAGGTCCGCAAGGATGTCCGATGCCGACCGCCCGAGCCACGCCAGCGATTGATAGAAGATGTACGTGCGCGCAAGCGTCTGGCGGGAGGCAATGACGAGGCCCGTCGGTCCGTCCGGGATGAGCTGCAGATCGACGATCTCCCGGCGGGCGAGATCCTCGTCGTCGGCGGAGCTGAACCGCTCGGCGTCGTCGAACGCGCGCGTCTTCGCGCGGCAATCGCCCTCAGCGGCCCGGCAACGGTCGATTGGCCGTAGATCGGTTGCCTCCAGGAATTCGCCCGTAATTGTCCTGAGTACACGTCCGGCGGCCGGGCGCGCCGCTGTCAGCAGGCGGACGTGGCGTATAAGGTGCGTCTCGAGCGCCTCGTTCTTCATGGTCACCGCGAGCGCGGATCTCGTCGGTTTGACGCGGTACAGTGCGTCGACATCGCGGGCTTCCAGCGACGGCACGACGCTCGATGAAAACCCTTCGGCCTGCAGCACGTCATGGTGCCCGTCCGAAACGTAAAAGGTCGGGCACGAGCCGAAACAGGTCTTCGGATTGGCGATGCAGACGGCGGTCACGGCCGCAGAGACGCCGGTGATCACGGCGAGCGCGACGGCGGAGCCTGACTGTTGCAGGACGTTGGTCTCGAGCAACGCAATCTCGCCGATTGCGATCCTGAACGTTCCGGACGCAACGATCTCGCGCGAGATCCCGAATCGCTCGCCGTCGCCCGAGACCTCCCGCGCATCATCGTCCACGCGCCAGTTCGACAGCACGTAGAGGTCGCCGTCCTTCATGTGGACCTTCAGATACGGCGAGCGGCGGTCAAGCGTCTTGATCTGATCTGGGGTCTTGAGGGTGCGCGCAAGACGTATTTCGTAACAACCGGCCGTGAAGGTGCTGGCCAGGACGAGGACAAGAGCGAGCCGTCCCACTGACGTCAGGGATGACATGTCTGCATGTCGACGGTCTGTCCACAGCCAAGCACAGCTGCCGACTCCGTCGCGGTCCGGTACTCGGGCTGCACCATTTTCCCGGGCGGTGCAATAAGGGAAACACAGCAAGCCACATGCCAGCGTGACCCGGGCCCACAGCATCATTCCTGGATGCGACCAACTGGAAAGCTTCTCGCCACCGCGGCGGGATTTCCAGCGGTCTCAGGCGAGCTTTCCGCAGTCGCGTGCGAGCGAGCCGCACCGGCAGTGCGAGCGCCACCTCGCCGGCTTCCAGCAGGTCATCGAGCGTCCTGGCGATCGCACCGGCCGGACGTCGATGCGACTCGATCCAGACCGACGTGTCAACGACGATCACGACGCCGCCGGTCTTTCTTCTGATTGCCCGGGACGTGGGGATACACGTTGAGCCGTCAGCAGAAGCACGGGAGAAACGCACAAGGAGGCGAGAAGAGCAGAGAGGATTCGCATGGAGGCCTCCAGGCCGGCGCGTCACTGACGTGCTACACTCCCCTCATTGCAGCCGGCGTGACGCCGCTGCCGACGATGTCTCCGGCATCGAGTCCGGAGAGGAGCTCTCATGACCGCCAGCCGCCGTCATTCGACACTCGTATCAATCGATCGGCGCGGCCGTTAGGCGTCCACCATGCGTGGACCAACCCAACGCACCGTGCGCGCCCTGCGTTCGGGATCGACCAGTGTCCGGCTCGCCGCCGTCGGCGAATTCCTGCAGACTGTCGGCCCCGCCGACGAAGTGCTGCTCGTCGGCGCGTCGCGAGGCGCGGTCGACGACTTCGCCCGCAGTCTGAGCCACCAGCGCGGCGTTACGTTCGGCATCCATCGCCTTTCGGTCACGCAGGTTGCTGCCCGGCTGGCGATGGCCGATCTCGCGGCGCGCGGGCGGATACCGATCACCGGTCTGGGCTATGAAGCGCTGGCGA
>JBLNGH010000513.1:0-5074 GCA_050264575.1 Acidobacteriota bacterium
GAAGACGAAACCCCAGGTCCTTTCGGGTCTTGTCGGTCGCGAGTCCCGCTCTCACCGCCTTGCCGCCGTAGGCGGCCGCCAGGTCAGCGCAGCCTTCATGTTCTTCATGATCTTCATGTCCTTCATGTGTGCTTTGCTCTTGGCCAGCCGCGCATAATGTCCCCAATGCCGATTCGCGTGGTCCGCGCGCTGACAGCGATCGTCGCCGCCGTACTGATGTTCACCGGCGCGGCGCCGCAAACCCAGGCGCCGCCGGTCTTCCGGAGCGTGACCTCGCTCGTGCCTGTCGATGTGCGTGTGATCGATCGCCAGGGCAAACCGGTCACCGATCTCACGCAGAACGACTTCGTCGTTCTCGAGAATGGCGCACGGCAGCAGATCAAGCATTTCTCCGTCCAGACGTTGACGCCCGATCCACCGGCCGAGGCCGTAGCGCCTCGCTTGGCGAGGAACACGGCCCCTGCCCCGCTGGGATCGCAGAACGCTCGCATTTTCCTGATCGTCCTCGGCCGCGGCCGGTTGCAACCGCCTGCCAGAGGCGTAGACGGTATGCTGCACTTCGTTCGCGATCGATTGCTGCCGCAGGATATGGTCGCGGTCCTCGCCTGGAACCGCGCGACCGACTTCACGACGAACCACGGACAAATTGCGGAGGTGCTCGAACGCTTCAAGAAACGGCACGAAGCGATCGAAGCGGCGATGGCGATGCGTTTCAGCGGTCTCGCCGCGATCTACGGGAGCTCGGACATTCCCAAGGGCATTCAGAACGACATTGATGCCGTGTTCGCAGGTCCCGGCGCCGCGAAGGTCAACACGGTGATCGATGCGCCGGTGGCCAACGCCAGCCGCCTCGCCGACGATCAGCGACGCGCGATCGATGCGCTCCAGCGGGCCGAGATCGCCGCGACGCGCCCGCCCGACAGCGCGATGGTCGGCGACCCGGTCAACCCCGTCGTCGATCTGCTTCCTGCCAACATGACGCTCGACGAGTTCGCCTCACTGAATGCCCAATCCAACCAGGACCTCACCAAGATCTACACCGGGCTTCGGTACCTGCGCGCCCTGGACGGCGAGAAGCACCTGCTCTTCGTCTCGCCCGGCGGGATGTTCCTGCCGCGTGCCGAAGACGATCGGAGCCTGGCGTCGATCGCGTCCGACGCGCGCGTGGCCATCAGCATCGTGCACACGGGAGGCACCGGCGGTCTCTGGCAGGGAATGACCTCACGGGCGGTCGCCGAAGACACCGGCGGAATCTACTCGAGCACCAGCTACGCCAAGGACTTCGTCGATCGTCTCGACACCGTCACGCGATCGGAATACGTGCTGGGCTACTACCCGACGAATCCCATGCTGGACCGCAAGTACCGGCAGATCACGGTCAGGGTGAGCCGCCCCGGCGTGCGGGTGCTGTACCGCCACGGTTACTTCGCCCGCACCGAGCTTCCCCCGCTCGATCGCAAGCGCATGCTGAGCTACAACCGCATCACGAGCGCCGCCGGTTTCGGACAGGAGGTCCGGGACATCGCGATCACGGCGACCGCCGTCAACGCGACGACGGCCGACAAGAAACGTGAGTTGCAGGTCGAGGTGCAGATCCCGCCGGATCGGCTGACCTTCAGCGATGTCGACGGGTTGAAAATCGGCGGCATCGAGATCGCCGTCTTCTGTGCGGATGCCGGCCAGCGCCTCGTCGGCCAATCGTGGAACGAAGTCGATCTGAAGATGACGCCCGACGCGTTCGCGCGCTTCATGGCGAAGGGGCTGACCTATCACGGCCGCATCGCCGTCCAGGCCCAGGTTCGTAACGTTAAGGTCGTCGTCTACGACGGCGGCGCCGATGTCCTCGGCTCCGCGATGGTGAAGGTCAAGTAGCCTAGAACAGCCGGCCGATACCGATGTAGTACCGCCAGGCGCCATCGACGCCGAAGCTGCCGCCGAGGATCACCGGCCCCACCAACGTGTCGGCAATCGCGCCGACGCTGAGGTTGGTTTTGAATCGCGCGCTGTCGATGTCGTCGAACGCGGACCCGCCTTCGATCCATCCGCCGAGAAAGATCCCGCCGCCGAGAAAATCGGCGAGTCGTCCGACGCCCCGCAAATATCCCGCCGAGACGACCGCGTAGTGATCGCCGCGCACTTCGCCGGACGCGTACGCCCCGAGCCGGAGCGGCGCGCCCAGCTGGAACTGCTCGGTCGGCAGAGGATGTCCTGACGTGGTGCCGGCGCCGCCCGTCACGAACAGGCGATCGGTGCGCCGGACCGGCCAAAACTTCGAGCCGCGAATCTCGGTTTGCGTAATGCCGTCGTTCGATCGATTCGTCGCCACGTCGGGCGGCGCATCCGGTGAGTCGGCGATGTAGTCGATCCGCGCCGTCGCCCGCACCCCGCTCGATGCGACAACCGCGCTGTCCTGCCCGTCGTAGCGCCACTCGAGCCGCGCGCGCGATTCTCGTCCGTGCAGCTCTGGCAACCCCGGATCACCCGTCTCGACACCGGCATCGAGATCTCCGAGCGAGAGCGACAGCCGCAGATCGCTGTCGCGTCCCAGGTTGGTGCCGATCCCGAGAGCCGCCAGAACCCGATTCTTGCTATACCGCGCCACCACGACATCGTCGCTGACAAACGCCAGCGTTTCATGACGCGCCGCCGCCGAGCCGACGATGAACACGGGCGTTCGGCCAAGCGGCCGATACAGCTCGGCGCCGACGCTCGGGCGGGCGCCGACGGCGCCGTCCACCCGCAGCTCCGAACCCGATCCCACGAGATCGAAGGCGAGGTACCGCGCAGCCAGCTGGAACTCGAAGGTGTCGGTCGCGGTGTTCTGCAGGCTCAACCCCAGCATGAGAAACGGCGGGGCCTGCGCTTTCGGTCGAGCGTCCACGCTGATGCCGGGTCGGCCATTCGCCTCGGCCAGCTTCCAACCCACCGTTTCGTAGCGATCGAGTCCGGCGAACGTCTCGAGTTTCGTCTCGAGGGCCGTCAGGTCGAGCGGCGCTCCAATGAGCGGCACCAGTGCCGACTCAATGCGGGCGCGGTCCGATGACGTCGCGCCGTCGACGGCGATGAATTGCGGGGACGGCCAGTCGATCCGGCGGCGCCGCTGCCGGCTTTCCAGATACGCCGTCCACTCGGCATCGCCGGTCGCCAGCGGCAGCAGCTGATCCTTCATCGCCTCAGCAGCCCGATAGCCTGCGTCGGCAAGCTCGGCGTTCTTCCGCCAATCGAGGCTCCCGAATTTCTCCAAGTCGGGATTGATGACGACGTCGGCTGATTTCAAGGCATTTCGTGTCGACGCCTGCATCATCACGTCGACGGTCTGGCCCATCAATGCCAGCATCGACCGGTTCACGTCGCGCGTGCTGCCCATGAATCCGACGTTGATCGCGATGACGACGTCGGCGCCCATGCCGCGCACGACATCGGCCGGTACGTTGTTCATCGCGCCGCCATCGACGAGGACCATGCCGTCGCGGTCGACCGGTGGAAAGATGCCGGGCAGCGACATCGTCGCGCGCAACGCCGACGCGAGGGACCCTCGGTCGAGCACGACCTGCTGGGCGGTCACGAGATCGACGGCAACCGCGCGGAAGGGCGTCGGCAGGTCGTCGAAGCTCGAGAGCCTCGTTTCGTAGGGACCTGCAATGCGTGTCAGCAGGAAATCGACCTGCTGGCCGCTGTTGAGCGCAATGGGCAGCTTGAGGCCGCCCTTGACGCCGAACTCGATGCGCGACGGGTAATCCCTCGCGTCGTCCTTGCGCCGGATGTTCTTGTAGCGGAACGGAGAGAAGCCGAACATCTCGTCCCAGTCGACGCGCGCGAGCATGGCGGCCAGTTCGTCAGCCGTCATGCCCGACGCCACCGCGCCACCGACCAGACCGCCCATGCTGGTTCCGGCGATGACATCGATGGGAATGTGATGCTCGTCGAGCCAGCGGACGACGCCGACGTGCGCCAGGCCACGGGCGCTGCCGCCGCCGAAGGCCACGCCGATGCGGCGCCGCTGTTGCGCAGGCTCGCCCGCGGCGTGGGCCACGACGGAGCTGATCGAGCCGATGAGTAAGACGACCGCGAAGCTGCGCAAGCAGAGATGACGAATCAGAAGGACGGGTTGGGTGCTCTCTTCGCCGGTGTGACCTTGACGAACAGCGACTCGTAGTACGTCACATCGACCGTGTCTCCGACCTTCAAACCCTGAAGCAGCTGCGGCTCACGAACGGCCAACGTCATGGCCGGTTCCTGACCTCTTTTGACCCGGACCGTTCGGCCCGTCATGTCGAGGGACTCGATCGTGACGGTGTAGGTCTGCTCGCGCCGGATCTCCGATCCCGCTGTGCGGTCTTTTCTCGTGACGGTGGTCTGGGGATCTGGTAAAGCCGCGGGATCACCGGGTTTCCGGACGCGGACGACCGTCGCCTCGAAGTACGTGGCCGACACCTGATCGCCGACCTTCAAGCTGTCAAACCCCTCCATCTGTTCGGGCGCTTTGACTGCGATTTTGGCCTCCTGTGCGTTCCTCAACGTGACGATCCGGTTCGTCTTGTCGATGTCGATGATGGTGGCCGTACGCGTCACGGGCTTCGATTCAGTGGCGGCTTGCTGCGCCACGAGCGAAGCTGTCGTCACAGCCAACAGGAAAAGCCAGGCACATACCGACTTGATGGTCATCGACGCCTCCGGTCGGGTCTGATTGAACCACGGCTGCAGCCGGCCGTGGAGTAGGAAAAGCACAGCTGACCGGCATGGAGGACACCTGAGCCGGGCCAGAGCCCAAAAAATGGCCTGCTGCGCGGCATAACGCGCGATCCGGGCTGGCATCGGGATTGCCCTACTGGTCGGCATGGCTCTCATACTCCGTCGTACCAGACTCCATTTCGCGGTCGCGTTGGCCGCCAGCCTGACCTTCTCGGTGCCGGCAGCCGCGCAGACGCGCATCGATCCCGACAAGAATCGATTCTCCCCGGCCCAGGACGTCGAACTGGGCAGACGCGCCGCAGCGGAACTCCGGCGGGAACTGCCGATTGGCCGCGATCGACAGACGGAGAATTACGTCAGGCGGATCGGCGAGCGTCTGGTC
>JBLNGH010000514.1:0-3260 GCA_050264575.1 Acidobacteriota bacterium
CCTGGGCCCGGACGGTCATCTCGAAGACCTTCACCCTGCTCGTCAACCTCATTACGTGGCGGCATTTGCGGTATTACAACGGGCTGCAGATTCACCAGGCCCCGGTCCTCAAGAGCTTGCAGATCGACTCACACGGCTACGGGTTTCAGGCCGAAGTCCTGGTGAAAGCGCTGCGGCGCACCCGCACCTATCTCGAAGTGCCGATGGATCTGATCGAGCGCGAGAAGGGCGAAAGCAAAGCGTTTCGCATGAAGAACGTCGTCGACGTGCTCAGCACGCTGAAGCGGCTGGCCGCGCTCGAATGGGGGCGACATGAGTAAACCGGATCGCGCACGGCCGAAGGCGCCGCTGACCGGCCCGTTCGGCGGCCGCCGCCGGAAGATCGTGCCGGTCGCCGAGCTGACCAGCGTGCGCGAGCAATTCCGCGATCGGACGATCGTGCTGTGCCACGGCGCGTTCGATCTCGTGCACATGGGACACCTCATCCACTTCGACGAGGCGCGCGCGCTCGGCGACATGCTCGTGGTGACGATCACGGCGGATCGGCACATCAAGAAAAAGCGATCGGTGTCGTTCAACGAAGACTACCGGGCACGGCACGTCGCGTCGCTCGAGATCGTCGATTACGTCGCCATCGTCGACGAACCCTCGGCCGTGGCGGCCATCGAGGCGCTGCGGCCGGACGTGTACGTGAAAGGGCCCGAATACTCGAATCTCCTCCTCGACAAGACCTCGAACATCTCCCATGAAAAAGCGCTGATCGAGAGCTACGGCGGCCGGATTCACTTCACGTCGGGCGAGACGTTCTCGTCCACCAAGCTCTCGCACTTCCTGTTGTCGTCGTCCGAGGCCGTCCAGGAAAACCCGCTCCTTCGCAACGACCGCGTTTTGTTTCGCGACGTCGCGGCGCTCGGGTTCACGCTCGAGGACGTGAAGGCGTTCCTCACCGACGCGGCCGGACTCCGGGTCTGTCTGCTCGGCGAGACCATCATCGACGAATGGGTGGACGTCGAGGTCACGAACATCTCGCAGAAATCACGGTGCGTGGCGGGGCTCGAAACGGCGCGGGCGCGGCAGATCGGCGGCACGGGGATCGTCGCGCTGCACCTGGCAAGCTTCGTCAAGAACCTGCACTGCTTCACGAACGGCCTGACGGCGACGGACGTGCCGGCCAACGTCACGGTCACGCCGATCGCCGAGAGCCCGCTCGTCAAGACGCGCTTCGTCGACAAGGACACGGGCTATCCGCTGTTCGAGTCGAAGCAGCTTGCGCTGACCGGTATCCAGCGCGATGTGCTGCCCGACTTCGACGACTACGACCTCGTCCTGGTGGCGGATTTCGGGCACGGGCTGCTCGAACCGGCGGCCATCAACGGCGAGATTGCGCGGCGCCGGCGCGCGTTCGTCGCGGCGATGGCGCAGGTCAACTCGAGCAACTACGGCTACAACCTGCCGACCAAGTACGTCGGCGCCGACTACTACAGCCTGAATCGCACCGAGGCCGAGCTGTGCCTGCACGAGCAGGGACGCGCGCTGCCGGAGCTGGTCGATCGCATGGCGTCGCTGCTCGGCAGCGACGGGTTGTCGGTCACCGACGGCGCCAACGGCGCGATGGTGCGCGTGAAAGACGAGCGCTTCGCGCTGCCGACCCTGAGCATCAGCGCCGTGGATACGATCGGCTGCGGCGACGCGTACTTCGCGCTGAGCAGCCTCGCGGCGTGTCTGCGGCTGCCGGCCCGGATGGTCGCGCTCGCGGGCAGCATCGGCGCGGCCGCGATGGCGCAACAGCGGTGCAACGAGCGCCCGATCTCCGAACAGGAGTTCCTGACCATCGCCAAAATCGTCATATGACGCCGGAATCCTGGGCCGAGTACGTCGACACGATCGCGACCGGCTTGCGCGGCCTCGTCGCCACGGATCGATCCGGCCAATCGCTTCCGCCGCTCGACGCCGTCGCGCAGTGGGTGACACTGACGCACGACGTACACGAGCGTGACGGCCGTCTCTTCCTGTTCGGCAATGGCGGCAGCGCCGGCATGGCCAGCCACATGGCCACCGACGCGTGCAAGAACGGCAAGCTTCGCGCGATGTCGTTCAGCGACGCGTCGATGCTGACGGCGACGAGCAACGACCTGACCTTCGAGGAGACGTTCTCGCTGCCGCTCGAGCGGCTCTCCCGGCGCGGCGATCTCGCCATCGCGATCAGCAGCTCCGGCAACTCGCCGAACGTCGTGAAAGCGCTCGAGGCTGCCGAACGGCTCGGCGTCGAGGCGGTGACCCTGACGGCCAAAGGCGCCGACAATCGCGCCCGCACCCTCGGCCGTTTGAACTTCTACCTGCCGCTCCGGCGCTACGGCTGGGCGGAGTCCGCGCACCAGATCCTCCTGCATTACTGGTTCGACGAATATCTCAACCGATACGGGACAGGAGCGATGTGATGCGTGAATCTGGGATCTGCGGATCTGGGGATCTGAGGATCTGGGGATCTGAGGATCTGGGGATCTGAGGATTTGAGACCATTCTGCCAACGGCAGTTGATACGAGTTTCTTGACAAGTGCTCTTAAATCTCCAGCTCCTCAGGTCAATCGATCACCAATTGCTATGAATGTCCTTGTCACCGGCGGGTGCGGCTACGTCGGCACCAAGCTCACCGAGGCGCTGCTCGCGCGGACGCCGCACCACGTCACCGCCCTCGATGTGATGTGGTTCGGCAACCGGTTGACGTCACATCCGCGCCTGGCCGTCCAACCGCTCGATGTCCGGAAGATCGACGAGGTCGATCTGTCGCCGTACGACACGGTGTTCCACCTCGCCAACATCGCCAACGATCCGTCGGTCGAGCTCAATCCGTACGCCTCATGGGAAGTGAACGTGCTCGCCGGCATGCGGCTCGTCGACCGCGCGGCGCGCCAGGGCGTGCGGCAGTTCATCTACGCTTCATCGGCGAGCGTCTACGGACTCAAGACGGAACCCCGCGTCACCGAAGACCTCGATCTGTTCCCGCTCTCCGAATACAACAAGACGAAGATGGTCGCCGAGCGGGTCGTCCTGAGCTACGCCGATCGGATGGTGACGACCGTCATCCGTCCGGCGACGGTCTGCGGATACTCGCCGCGCATGCGCCTCGACGTCGTCGTCAACATGCTGACAATGCAGGCGCTCACGCGCGGCACGGTCACGGTCCTCGGCGGCGACCAGACGCGGCCCAACATCCACATCGACGATCTCGTCGATCTCTACCTCTACGCGCACGAGCATC
>JBLNGH010000515.1:0-3427 GCA_050264575.1 Acidobacteriota bacterium
GCCAGCGCGACATCCTGGTCGAACTTCCACGCGCCCGTGTCCGAGAACGGAAGCAGGAACCTCGGCACGTAGGTGAACTGACTGTTCGGCGAGATCGTGAGCCGGTACGGGGCGGCAAACGTCAGCGTCGCCGTATCGAGGTCATCGACGGGACGTTCCTCGTGCAGATAGCCCAGGCCGACGTCGAATCGCAGCCGGTGCGGCGCGGCATCGACCGCGAGATACGAGATGCCGCCTTCAATCACGTGCCGCTGCTCCACGCCGGCAAAGACGTCGCGGAGAAAGTCGTACTGCCCGTACACCGTCACGCGCGGGGGGAGCGACCGCGCCGCCCTGAACAGGGCGGCCAGCGACCGGGCCGTCAGTTCGTCGGCGGACTCGTTCTGCGCGAACACCAGTTTTCCGGAATACGTCCACGGATCGGGCCGCCAGACGAACTCACCGCCGGCTCCCAGCGACTGTGTCGAGGTATTGCCGCGCGTGTCGAGGAATCCGAACTGCGCGGACACTTCGAGACGCGGCGGAGGCTCGGGCGGCGGCGGTTGCGGCGGTGGCGCCTGCGCGGACGCCAGCCGCGGCAGCATGAGCAGGACGGCGAACCCGGCAATCAGGAACGGTCGTCCGATGTGTCTACGCGGTCGAATCGACATGGCGCGGCGGGCAGTCTGCAACTCCGGGTCCCGCCCCGGCCACGCCGTCATTCGCCGGATCATCCCTTCGTGCAATCACTTGCGAGTCAAGGCGGCCGGACGCGCTCCAAGTCAGCCGCGATATGTCGTGGGGCGATGCCACGGACTGCTCGCGGAATCACGAAGCGCAGCGGTTTCTCAGAGGCCGTCAGACCTCGGGAACAAGCTGCTGCCGTTGCCATATCAGATACGGGATGCCAACCAGGGCGTTCACGATCAGATACAGCAGGATGGTTGCGCCGAAGTGCTCCTCCGGAAAGTTCCGCGCCGCAATCGCGAGCGCGATCGCTGGGTGCCGGCTCGCCGTCGCAAGCCCCAACACGCTGGAGTGATGGGGATTTGGTCCGCCGAGGAAGTGGCCGATCACCAGACCGACGACGACGAACGTCAGGATCGCGAAGAGAGTGCCGTTGCCGATGAGCACCCACACCGCGGAGGCCGCCCCTGCAAACAGCACCAGAGCGCCCAGCGGCAGCAGCACATTGCCGAAGATTCTCGCGGGTTTCTCAATGCGATTGGCAATCGCTGGCAGGAAGGCACGGACGAGCATGCCGGCCAGGAGCGGAGCCAGCACGCTCTTCACCACGACATTCACGATGAGCCCTGGCGGCATCGAGAACTGTCGCCCCGCCAGAAATCCGAGGAGCATCAGCGAGATGGGGATCGCGACGATCGACGACAGCGCAAGCCAGGCCATGAGCCCCACGCCGTACGCCGCCTCTCCCCCCGCCTTGCTGCCCTGCTTCGGCAGGAGCGGCGGCACCGGAGAGACGGACAGCGCGACCAACGCCACGTCGACCGTCCTCCGGAACTCGAACAGGCCATGGAGCGCGAACGCAACGATCGGCATGACCACGAACACCGCCAGGAGCGAGCGCACGAACAAGCCGGGGCGGCGAATGAGGTAGAGCAGATCGTTCGGCGTCGATCGCAGGCCGAAGCCGAACACCGTCGCCATGATGCTCAGCTGCAGCGTGAGGATGATGATCTGTTTCAAATCCACGGCGGCGTCCCGTCCGGATACGGCACCAGGATTCGTCGGGTCGCGATCGCGGCTGCAGGCCGCGCATCAGGCGGCAAGGCTCAGAATCTGAAGACCACGCCGAATGTTCCCCGCGTGTAGTCCAGTTTTCCGGGCGAGTCGACGATATCGATGCCGAGGATGTCGAGCGCTTCGAACGTGCGGAAATAGCGCACGTCGCCGCGGATGCCGACGTTGGTGCCGAAAAAGATGATGACGCCGCCGCCGAAGTCCCAGGCGAGCTTGTTCTCATCGACATTCCCCACGGGGCCGACGAACTTGGCGCTTGAACGCATGAGGCCCATGCCAACGAGGCCGTACGGCCGGATGCCAAAGCCACGTTGCCCGCCAAAGGGAATGCCCAGCACGAGATTCCCCATCAACGTCAAAACGTGACTGCCTCCCGCGTCGGTCTTGCCGAAAAAGTCAGGGCTGTACCCGAGGTCCCCTTCGACGCCGAAGACGCCGGCGCCCATGGCCGCAAAGCTCACGCCCCAGTTGAACTGCTTCGAGTCGAACGCGCCCGAGAGATCCTTTCCCGCGTCGCCGCCGAAGTTGACGCCGAAGAACGGGATGAGGAGCACATCAGCCTGCGCGCGAGCCGGGATCAGAATGACGGTGAGCAGGATCAGACCTGCTGCAAGGGTTCGTCCACGAGACATGTCGATTCTCCTTTCATGCAGACGCACCCTTTGTATCGAACGATGGGTGCCTGCTCAGCACGTCGGAGCCCTCACGCGCTAGATCGTTTATATCCTGCCCAGCCCCGCCTTGGTCTGCCTCAGTGACCCCGCCGCTGGCGGTCGCTAAACCACTAGAATTCAACCGGTTTGACCACCTTACGGGACTTCAGCATTGCGTCGATGGGCTCGCATCAAATGAGTCGATGCGGCACCGCGAAACTTCACCGCGCGATCGACGTGATCCGGGCGGACGCAACCTGACGTGGTCGCAGGTCGCAGAGGAGATCGGCGTCAGCCGGACGCACGTGACACATCTGGCAAGAGGCCGACGAACCGCCTTCCCTCACCTGATGCGGATGGTTACCTGGTTGGGCCGACCGGCCTCGGACTTCATGCGGGTTTCCGATTGGTGAGCTCGGCTGCCGCGGGCGGCGCCGAAGAAGGTGCGGCAGCGGGCGACATATACCAGTCCTTCTGCGCCACGACCTTCGGCTGCGCCGGATCGCCCTCGTACGCGGGGGTCATGATCTGGACGCCGTGCTCGTTGAAGCAATCGAGGATATGGCGATGCAGGTCGCTATAAATCTGCCCCATCGCCTGCACGTCGTGGCAGTACGCGTTGATCTCGTAGGTCACCGCGAAGTCGCCCAGGCGCATTTGCCGCACGAACGGCCGCGGGTCCTTGAGAACCCCCGCGGTCCGATCGGCGGCCATCATCAGCATCGCCTCGACCTGCCGCCAGGGCGTTTCGTAGCCGATGCCGACTTCCGTATGAAGGATCAACCCTTGATCGCGCGCCAGCGTGCTGTAGTTGACCACCTCGCTCGCCAGGATCTGTGAATTCGGGATGATGATTTCCTCGTTCTTGATCGTCCGAAGGTGCGTCGCCTGGAGCGTCGTCTCGATGACGTCGCCGAACGCCTCGCCGATCTTGACGCGCTCGCCGACCTTCAACGCGCGCCGGTACGTCAGCATGTAGCCCGCGACGATGTTGGCGATCGCCGACGTCGACCCCAGTGAGAAAAGCACGCCGA
>JBLNGH010000516.1:0-5803 GCA_050264575.1 Acidobacteriota bacterium
CCGCGGCACGCTGCGCCAGCATCCTCCGCAGACCGGACCCGCAAGCGGCTGGACCAGCACGTCGTCGCACGCCGCGCACGCCGGCGCGAGCAGGACACGCACAGCGGCGTTGGCCGCGGCCAGCAGCAGCATGCGGTCCGATACTGCAAGCGGAGGACCAGCGCACCAACGCGTGAAAATACCGTCGGCCCGTCGAAGTACGCAGAAATCGAAAAAGGACTCTAGTGTCGTGATTCAGAGATTCGCGTACAAAATCGGGCGACGCTTTCCAGGATGTCGTCGGCCGTCTTCGACCAGACGAAGGGCTGGGGCGTCTCGTTGCCGAGGTCAATATACGTCGTGATGGCGTCGCGCAGGGCCTTGGTGCTCCGGTGGGTCCCGCGTTTGAGTTGCTTGCGGGTGAGCTCCACAAACCAGCGTTCGACGAGATTCAGCCAGGATGCGCTGGTTGGCGTGAAGTGCAGATGGAAGCGGGGGTGGCGGAGCAGCCAGCGCTGGATGGCCGGGGTTTTGTGGGTGGCGTAGTTGTCGAGGATCAAATGCAGGTCCAAGTCCGCCGGCACGGCCGCATCGATGCGGGTCAAGAACTGGCGAAACTCCTGCGCCCGATGCCGCGCATGACAGGCCCCGATGACCGTGCCCGCTTTGACATCGAGGGCGGCAAAGAGGGAGGTCGTACCGTGTCGCACGTAGTCGTGCGTCCGTCGCGCCGGCAGGCCAGGACGCATGGGGAGCAGCGGCGCGGTCCGATCGAGGGCCTGAATTTGACTCTTCTCGTCGACACAGAGCACCAGGGCGCGGTCGGGGGGATGCAAATACAAGCCGACGATGTCGCGGACCTTGTCGATGAACAACGGATCCTTCGAGAGCTTGAACGTCTCGATCCGATGGGGTTGCAGCGCAAACGCTTTCCAGATGCGGGCCACGGTCGACTGACTCAGCCCTTCGTGTTTCGCCAAGTCGCGGGTGCTCCAGTGGGTCGCATCGCGTGGGGTCGCCTCGAGCGTCGTGGCGATCGCCCGTTCAATCTGCGCGTCGGTAATCTTGCGCGGCGCGCCCGGTCGCGGCTCATCGAGCAGGCCCGCGATCCGGGTGGCGACGAACCGCCGGCGCCATTTGCCGACGGTCTGCTTCGTCACGTGCAGATCGGCCGCGATGGTCGTATGCGTCGCGCCGGTGGCGCACCGCAGCACGATGCGCGCGCGTAGGGCCAGTGCCTGCGCCGTCGTGGGCCGGCGCGCATATTGCTCAAGCGTCGTACGTTCAGACGGGCTCAGCACGAACGGTGGGACGGGACGGCCAACTCGCATGTGGTGTCCTCCAGCTTGTACACCACGTACGATCCTGACCGAATTATTGTTTCTCGTTTTTCTGACTCAGTACACTAGAGCCGTTCACGCAGGAGCGGGAATATGATTCACGGCCACGACCCGATGGACGATCGACATCCGAGCGTGCTCCACCTCGAAACACCGACGCACGGGCGCGTGCTGTACGACGCTGCGGCCGGGCCGTCGGCGGGCCTGATCGCGGCCTTTCACGGCTATGGCCAGTCAGCCGAGGACATGCTGGCGGACGTGCGGCAGATTCCCGGGGTCGAACGATGGCGCATCGCATCGGTTCAGGCCCTGCATCGGTTCTATGCGCGCGACCAGCAGACGGTCGTCGCCAGCTGGATGACCCGTCAGGACCGGGAGTTCGCGATTAACGACAATCTCAACTACGTGGGACGAGTGATCGACCGGCTCGAAGCTCGCGCTCCGGCGCTCGTGTTCGCCGGATTCTCGCAGGGCGCGTCGATGGCCTATCGCGTTGCGCGTCTTGGCCGCCATCGCGCCGCGGGCATCATCGCCCTCGGCGGAGACATTCCGCCGGAAGTACGCGAGCGCGCAGGCGCGGACGAGCGGCAAGGCGGCTGGCCGCCGGTGCTGATCGGCGCCGGCATACGCGACACCTGGTTCAATCAACGCCTGAATGGCGACATCGCGTTTCTGACGTCACACGCGATCGCGCACGAGATTGTCAGATTCGACGGCGGGCACGAATGGACCGGCGAGTTTCGTGACGCAACCGGACGATGGCTGGCTGCGCTCGTGACGTGGTGAAGAGTCCAGACGTGGCACTGGCGGACGATTCGCACGCGTTCGCGGAGGCCGGGCCGGCATTCGACCAGCTTCGCCGTCTCGGCCCGATCGACTGGCAGGCGTGGGATGCGGCCGCCGCCAGACTTGCGCGGGATCTGGCCGGCGCGGCGGATCTGCCGAGTCGTATCCATCATCTCTACCTGCCCGTGCTGTTCTTCTGCGCAACGGGCGCGCGAACGGCCGACCGGCGCCCATACCTGATCGGCGTCCAGGCGCCTCAGGGCGCCGGCAAGACGACGCTCGTGTCGCATCTGCTGGCGCAGCTGCCCGAGCTGGGGCTGCGGGCCACGGGTGTGTCGATCGACGATTTCTACCTCACGCGAGACGCACAGCTGCGGCTCGCGGCCGCGCATCCAGGGAACCCGTACCTCGAGCATCGCGGCTATCCAGGCACGCACGACGTCGAGCTCGGCGTCTCCACCCTGACCGCGCTGCGGCATCTCGCGTCCGATGGATCGGCGAGCACGAAGCACGTTCGGGTCCCCGTGTACGACAAGTCCGCGCACGGCGGCCGCGGCGACCGCGCGCCGGAATCGTTGTGGCGCGAGGTCACTGGACCGATCGACATCGTGTTCGTCGAAGGCTGGATGCTGGGATTCTCACCCCTTCCGCCGGACCGGATCGACGATCCCTTCCTCGTCGAGCCCAATTTTGCGCTGGCTGCGTACGATCGCTGGCATCGCCTCCTCGACGCCTTCGTGGTCCTTCGCGCCACCGACCCGCGCTTCGTGCTGCGCTGGCGCGTGGAGGCGGAGGAAGCGATGCGCGCCAGCGGCCGTCCGGGCCTCGATCGCGCGGCCATCGAGGATTACATCCGCCGATTCCTGCCGGCTTACGCGCATTACGGCGGCGCGCCCGGACACATCCCGCCTGAGCGCACGTTCACCGTGTGGCTCGACGAACGCCGGCGAGTCGTCGAGGCCTGACCCCGGTTTGACCCCGGTCTGACCCAGGTCTGACCCCGGTTTGACCCCGGTCTGACCCCGGTCTGACCCCGATCACTTCGTCTGGCTCACCGTGAACGTCAGCCCCGCAATCGTGAGGGTGCCGGTACGCTTCTTTGGCGGTCCGCCGTACGCGCCCACGGAATACGCCACCGTCCCGTTTCCGGTGCCGCTGGATCCGCTGGTGATCGTGAGCCACGGCGCGTTGCTCACGGCGCTCCAATTGCAGCCCGCAGGCGCCGTCACCGCGACGTTGCCGGTCCCGCCCGTCCGCGTGTAGCTCGCCTGGGTGGGCGAAATCGAGAACGTGCAACCGGGAGTCCCGCTCTGATTGACCGTGAACAGCTGGCCCGCAATCGTGATCGTCCCCGATCGCGCGCTCGTCGACGTATTGGCGTCGACCGAATACCCGACGCTGCCATTGCCGTTTCCCGTCGATCCCGAAGTCACATGAATCCACGAGTCGTTCGACGCGGCCGCCCACGGGCACCCGGCCGCCGTCGTCACCGCCACGGATCCCGTTCCGCCGGCGGCGGTGAAGGTCTGGCTCGTGGGGTTGATGCTGTAGGTACACTGCGGCCCGGCCGACGCGATACGGCTGACCGTGCCGCCGAGATTCACCACGTAGATTTCGCCGCTCTCGTCCTCGCCGAACGACGAGATGTTCATCGTCGTGTCGAGGAGCGGGCTTTGCGGGGCGCCGTCCCATCCGAAAATCTCGCCCGAGCAGTAATCGCCGTACAGGTAGGTGCCGTCCGGGAGCGCGCCCTGCGAGCCGCGATAGACGTAGCCGCCGGTAATCGAGCACCGGCCACTCGAGTGGGTGTAGTCGATGATCGGAAAGATGTAGGGCGATCGATCGGCGCAGAGCGACGGATCGGTGTTCGTGCAGAAGTTGCCTTCGAAGACGCGCCAGCCATAGTTGCCGCCGGAGACGAGCGGCGTGTCGACCTCCTCGTGCTGACCCTGACCCACGTCGGCCAGCCAGATGAGACCGGTGCCGCGATCGAAGCTGAACCGCCAGGGGTTCCGCAGGCCGTAGGCGAAAATCTCGTCGCGTCCGTTCGCCATCCCGAAGAACGGGTTCGTGTCCGGCGAGGCGTACAGCACGCCGGGCGCGTCGATGTCAATGCGCAGAACTTTGCCGAGGAGCACGTCCAGATTCTGGGCGTTGTTCGGCGGGTCATTGCCGGCGCCGCCGTCACCGACGCCGATGTACAGGTAGGTGTCGGGTCCGAACGCGAGCATGCCGCCGTTGTGATTGAGGTTGGTCGGATGCGGGATGGTCAAAATTCTTGTTTCGGCCGTGCTGGCAACGTCCGGATTCGACGTGACGTGGTACTCGGCGATGACCAGCGTGCCGTCGCCGGCCTGCGTGTAGTACACGAAGAACCGTCCGTTGCTCTCGTAGATCGGATGAAACGCCAGGCCGAGCAGCCCCTGCTCGGTGCCGGTGGTCGTCACACGCGTGTGGATGTCGAGGAACACGGTCGGCGTCGACGCGCCCGGCTGCAGCACTTTGATCACTCCGCCGCGCTCGACGATGAACAGCCGGCCCGTGCCGTCGCCCGCATGTCCGACGAAGAGCGGGCTCGACAACCCGGACACGACCGGCACGAGCTGAATCGCCGCGAGGAGTGGGACCGTCAGCCAGAGGATTGCGGCGGCAATGACGCCGCAGAGGGCGTTCAGAGATTTCACGAGAGGCTCCTTCCGGACGGGGGAGCCCAGACGCTTCACACTAACGCAGACAAAAAACGGCACCAAGTCAAAAGGCAAAAGGCACAGGGCAAAGAATTGGTTTGACTTCCGCTTCGTGCGTGCTGCCTCACTTTTTGTTTTCTTGCGCTCTCGTTTTTGCCTTCTGCCTTTTGCTTTTATCGACATCCCTTCGGCGGGCAGACGGACGCCTCGGTTCCGCCACGGGGTTTTCGATCTGGATCGGATGGCAGCACGGGAAATCGGCCGGTCGCGACGAAGGTGCGCGCCGTGCCCATGAAGCTGCTGGCGTACATCAAATCCGGTACGGTGCGGACGGGGACTGTGAGCCAGCTCAGAATCGAGTAGAGATCGGGGACGATTCCTTCAGCGTGATACCAGGCGCCCTGGTCCATGACACCGTGGTACCAGCCATCGTCGGTGTCCCCGTAGCGCGGGCTCGCCCTCCAGAAGATGACGCCGAATCCCATCCCGGCGGCGTGCGTCTCAGCGAGGATGGACCTGATGTCGGACCAGGTCCACTGTTCGATGCCGGTGCCGAACGGTGTCGCCCAGTTGTGGTCGATTTCGAAGTACTCCGGCCCGGGCACTCCTCGAGCCGCACACGCTTTCGCGAGGCTTCGGACCCAGGAGCGCAATGTCTCGGCGGAAAGCGCGGGGTACGCCTCCTGCTCGACAATCTGGACGCGCGGATAGTTCTGGCGGACGAGGCGGATGAACTCCGCGGTCTGCTCCACCGCGTAATCGAAGTCTCTCGCGAGCGGCCAATCCGAATGCCCGAGCACCATGGTGAGCGGCTCGTCGATTTCCAGAACCGCCAGATCCGCGCCCAGCGTGATGAGCCGGTTCCAGAGCAGCGACAAGCCGTCGAAGCACGCCTTGCCCGTTGTACACCACTGCTTGATGGCTGCGGTGCCGAGCGACAGGCCAAGCCCCACCGAGTTCATGTTTCGAAAACAGGCGGCGACTTCGTGCGGATGGGCGTCGGCGTATGTC
>JBLNGH010000517.1:0-3259 GCA_050264575.1 Acidobacteriota bacterium
GTCACAGTCACACGCGCGGGGCGAGTCCTGAGGCATTTGAAGCTGTCACAAGACCGCGTTGACGTCCTGTCCACTGAATCCTGGGAACTCCAAGTTCAAAAACGCTTGAGTTCTTTTGCAGATCTGTTTTCGGGTTTTGAAAAACCAGAATTACCTTCATGACCTTCATGTCCTTCATGGCCTTCATGTGTGCTTTTGGAAGGCAGGTCGTTCGAGGGAACAGTTCAGGACCTGAGATAGCTACCGGACTGACGGATTTCTCGATACGAACAGCGCGAAGCCGCCGCGCGTTGGCGTGGGCACGACAGTCCACGTCCGCTCGCGATGGCCGGACGTCACCGCCTGACCCACGATGATGCCGATGGTCGCGCCGGCGCCGAGGTCGGACAGCCAGTGCTGCCCATCGCGCATGCGCGTCCAGGCCACGAAGCCGGCGAGCGAGTAGGCCGGCGCGCCGACCTTCCAGCCGAAATGGCCGTGCAGTACGGACGCCGACGCGAACGTTGCGGCCGTGTGGCCGGACGGGAACGAGTGCCCGCCGCCACCAGGGCGTTCCCGGTTGATCGTGACCTTCAGCCCGGTCACCAGCAAACCGTTCAGAATTTGCGCGCGGACGAGATCACTGCCGATGTGCGTAACCTTTGGACTGTCGTACAGCCGCCCGGCGCCGTAGGTAAAAAGCGCGGCCACGCCTTGCACCCATCCGCCGCCGAGCACCTCGCCGATGTTTCCCCAACCCGAGCCGCTCTCCTCCGCGAAATGGGCGGCGACTTCGTCGTCCTTCGCCGAGAGCGCGACCGACGCGATCGTGCCGCCGGTCAGGACCAGCAGCGTCGTTTTCGACGGTAACGCTTTCACATCCTGCGCGAGATTCGGGATGAACCGGATGACGGGTCGATCGTCCGGCCACGCCGGGCTCGTGTGGAGGGCGGCCGGCGGGCCGTTCTGGAGGGCGACCGCCAGCGCGATCGCCCATGTGGTGCCGCACACGGTTGCCAAGAATATCAGCGCGAGAGCCCGAACGCGAGCCCTGCTGCCACGTGATGGGTGATGGCGGTCATGCTTCCGCTGCCTCCTGCGATTGTGATCTCGGGTTTCGCGTACGTCAGCTTGTATTCCACGACGGCCGACAGCCAGCGATGGATCTTCACGTCGATCCCCGCGGCGCCGTGCAGACCGAGACCGCCGAATTCGTACTGTTCGCGCGACACGCCGCCGACGGTCGATTCGGCGTGGGGAAGCGTCGGTCCGGCGCCGCCCCGCGCGACGATCGTCATCGGTCCCTGGCCGACCGGACGACGGAACGTCAGGTTCACGAGCAGGAAATTCAGCCCGTGCGACATCGCGTAGCGCGAGACCACCACATTCATCGGCGCGAGCGGTCCGTCTCCATAGACACCGGCGGTACCACTCACGTCGTACTGGCGCTCGGTCTCGGCGTACGCCTTGAGATGGATGAACTCGAATTCGAGTCCCAGGCGTCTCTCGCTGCCGAAGATCCTGCCGACCCGGTATCCGTAATACTGAGGCGCAGCCAGAGGACGAGCCTCGAAGTCGACGTTGTGGAACTGCAGCGACACGCCGTCCGCCGGTTGATCGATTGACACCGTCGAGGACTGCGTGTGGTTTCCGCCGAGATACACGGCTACATACCATTGCCCCCGGGCCGGCGCCGCGGCGCCGAGGAGGGCGGCCGCAGCGATCAGCGCAATGACCGTCGGCTGGCGCGACATCGGCGTCAATCTTAGTACACTGGGCTCAGGTGATTCATGACTTCACGAACGGAGACGTCACACCGCGCGCTCCTCGACAAGCTCGGCATCGAAGATGTGAACGCGGGCGCGTGCGCGGGCCCGGATCGATGGGTTCGCTCCAGCGGAGCGGATCGGGTCGTGTCGTCCAATCCGACGACCGGCGAGCCGATAGCCGCGGTGGAGCTGACGACCGAGGCCGGCTACGAGGAGGTCGTCGGCGCGGCGGCGCGCGCCTTCACCACGTGGCGCGAGCGGCCGGCGCCCAAGCGCGGAGACCTCGTCCGCGATCTTGGCAACGCGCTTCGCGACCTGAAAGAGCCGCTCGGCGATCTCGTCACGCTCGAGATGGGGAAGATTCGCGCCGAGGGTCACGGCGAAGTGCAGGAGATGATCGACATCTGCGACTTCGCGGTCGGGTTGTCGCGGCAGTTGTACGGGTTGACGCTCTCGTCCGAGCGCCCCGGTCACCGAATGATGGAGCAATGGCATCCGCTCGGACCGGTCGGCGTCATCACGGCGTTCAACTTTCCGGTCGCGGTCTGGTCGTGGAACGCCGCTCTCGCCGCCGTCTGCGGCGATCCCGTGGTCTGGAAGCCGGCTGAGCCGACGCCGCTCACGGCCGTCGCCGTGCAGCACATCGCGAATCGCGTCATGGCCGATCACGGTGTCGAAGGCATTTTCTGTCTGACCGTCGGCCGTGGCTCGGTGATCGGCGAACGCATGCTCGGCGATCGCCGTCTGCCGCTGATCTCGTTCACCGGCTCGACGAACGTCGGCCGCCGCGTGGCTCAGGCGGTCGCGGCGCGATTCGGCCGCACGATCCTCGAGCTCGGCGGCAACAATGCCATCGTCGTCGCCGAGGACGCACGGCTGGACCTCGCGGTCCGCGCGATTCTGTTCGGCGCCGTCGGCACCGCGGGACAGCGGTGCACGTCGACGCGGCGGCTGATCGTGCACCGATCGATCGCCGACGAATTGACCAATCGCCTGGTCGGCGCGTACCGCCAGGTGCCCATCGGGGATCCGCTCGACGGCGGGACGCTCATGGGGCCGCTCGTGACGGCCGGTGCCGTCGACGAGATGCTCGGAGCGCTGGACACGGCGAGGGCCGAAGGCGGCGTTGTCGTGACCGGCGGGCGGCAGCGGCCGGAACTCGGCCCGCAGTTCGTCGAGCCGGCGATCGTGCGCATGCCGGCGCAGACGGAGATCGTGAAGAAAGAAACCTTCGCGCCGATTCTCTACGTCCTCGAGTACGAGCGGTTCGAGGATGCGGTCCGCCTCCACAACGACGTGCCGCAGGGTCTGTCGAGCGCGATCTTCACCGAAAGCATGCGTCGCGCGGAGGAGTTCCTCTCGTCACGCGGCTCCGACTGCGGGATCGCCAACGTCAACATCGGCACGTCGGGCGCGGAGATCGGTGGAGCCTTCGGCGGCGAGAAGGAAACGGGCGGCGGACGCGAGTCGGGCTCGGACGCGTGGAAAGCCTATATGCGCCGGCAGACGAA
>JBLNGH010000518.1:0-5201 GCA_050264575.1 Acidobacteriota bacterium
GCGTATTCGGCGATGCGCCGCTCGAGCTCGGCGCGCGATTCCTCCCACGTTCGCCAATCCGGAAAAATGTCCGCGAGGTTCCACTTGTGGTCGTCGTTGATCTCGGCCCGGATTCGCGTGCGGGGAGGAGCTGTCGTCGTCATTAATCACGATAATAACGATTCGAGACGCACCTGCTCAAAGGTTATGAGGCGATGAGGCGATGAGGCCCGGAGGCCCGGAGGCAGCGCCTGCGGCTCGCGCGAGGACAGCGAGTCTGCGAGCCCCGGAGCGCGCGCGAGCGGGGGTGGGGCCCCGCGAGCACTGAAAACAGAAGACAGAATGCTCGACGGACCCGCCTCCCGGCCTCCCCGCCTCGGATTACTACCGACCGTCGCAGTTATAATCCCCGCACCCCTGGAGGGTCCATGTCGAGGCACCTACGTTTCGTCTCTCTGTGCGCCGTCCTCATCGGCCTGGCGCTGCCTGGATCGCCGCTCATCGGTCAGTCGCAAACGACGATGCCGATCGCGACAGAGTTCGAGGGACTCCATTTCCGGTCGATCGGGCCGGCGACGATGTCGGGGCGCATCTCGGATCTCGCCGTGTACGAGCCGAACCCGGCCATCTACTACGTCGGCACGGCACACGGCGGCGTGTTCAAAACGGTGAACAACGGCACGCTGTTCGAGGCGCTGTTCCAGGACATGGGCCTGATTTCGATCGGCGACGTCACCGTTTCACAGAAGGACCCGAACCTCGTCTGGGTCGGCACCGGCGAATCGAACAACCGCCAGACGACGTCGTGGGGCGACGGCGTCTACAAGTCGACTGATGGCGGGAAGACGTGGCAGCACATGGGTCTTCGCCAGTCGTACCACATCAACCGCATCGTGATCGATCCCGACGACAACAACATCGTCTTCGTCGCCGCGACCGGTGCGCTGTTCGGGCCGGGCGGCGATCGCGGGGTCTACAAGACGACCGACGGCGGGAAGACGTGGAAGCAGACGCTCAAAGTCGATGACGACACGGGCGCGAACGATCTGGTCATGGCCGACACGGATCACCGGATCATGTACGCGTCCACGTATCAGCGACGGCGCGTGCAGTGCTGCATGAACGGCGGCGGGCCGGGCAGCGGTATCTGGAAGTCGACTGACGGCGGCGAGAACTGGACGCGGCTGACCAACGGCATTCCGCCCGGATCGCTCGGACGCATCGGTCTCGATGTGTATAAGCGCAGCGCCAACATCCTCTACGCGTCGATTGAGGCGGAAGGTGGAGGCGGCGGTGGACGAGGCGGTGGTGAAGAACTGCCGGGTGCGGCGGCGGCCGCAGGTGGTGGAGCCGCTGGTGCCGGCGCCGCAGGTGGTGGAGCCGCGGGCGGCGGCGCGGCCGGCGGTGGTGCAGCAGGTCGCGGCGGACGCGGTGGCGCAGGTCGCGGCGGTGATCCAGCGCAGGCCGGCGGAGGCCAACCCGGCGCCGGCGGTGGTGCTGGCGGCGGTGGCGGCTCCGGTCTCTATCGATCGGACGACGGCGGCGCGAGCTGGCGGCGCGTGAGCACGGTCAATCCGCGCCCGATGTATTTCAGCCAGGTCCGAATCGATCCCAACAACCCGGATGTCGTCGTGTTCGGCGGCGTCGATCTGCAGATGACGCTGGACGGGGGAAAGACCGTGAACACCGCGGCCGCGTCCGTCATCCACTCCGATCACCACGCGATCTGGATCGACCCCGCGAACTCGAATCACATCCTGATCGGCAACGACGGCGGTCTTGCGGTGTCGTACGACCAGAGCAAGACCTGGTCGTTCCTGCCGAATCTCCCGGTCGGGCTCTTCTACCACGTGGGCTACGACATGCAGACGCCGTACAACGTCTGCGGCGGCATGCAGGACAACTACAACTGGTGCGGGCCGAGCGCGACGCGGTTCTCGCGCGGCATCGCCAACTACGACTGGTTCCAGGTGCAGGGCGGCGACGGGTTCGTCACGATCATCGATCCGCGCGATCCGCGCATCGTCTACACCGAGTCGCAGAACGGCAACATGACCCGGAAGAACACGGTCACCGGCGAGTCGAAGAGCATCCGGCCGACCAACGAGAACGTGGAGCCGGACACGCAGGGCCAGTTCCGCTTCAACTGGGACACGCCGATCGTCTTCTCGCCGCACGAGCCGGGCACCCTGCTCGTCGCGGCCCATCGCGTGTTCCGATCGACCGATCGCGGCGATTCCTGGGCGGTGATCAGCGGCGATCTCACGACGAACGCCGATCGCAACGAGATCGTGACGATGGGTCTGCGCGGCAACGAGATCCGAATCGCGAGAGACGACGGGATTTCGGCCTGGCCGACGATCATCTCGCTCGCGGAATCGCCGAAACAGCCGGGCCTGATCTTTACCGGGACGGACGACGGCGTCGTGAGCGTCTCGCGCGACGGCGGCAAGACCTGGCAGAACATCACCAAGAACCTGCCGGGATTCCCGCAGGGCGCGTGGGTCTCCGAGGTCGTGCCGTCGAAGTTCGAAGCGGGCACCGTCTACGTCACCGTGGACGCGCACCGGCTGAACAACTACGAGACCTTCATCTGGGTCAGCAATGACTTCGGCGCCACGTTCCGTTCGCTCAACGGAAATCTGAAGGGCGAGGCCGTCAAGACGCTGACCGAAGATCTGAAAAATCCGGACATCCTGTACATCGGCACGGAGACCGGTCTCTTCCTCACGCTCGATCGCGGCAGGAGCTGGCGGCGGCTGAAGGCCAACCTCCCGACCGTTCGTGTGGACGAGATCACGCTGCATCCGCGCGATAACGCGATGATCGTCGCGACGCACGGGCGCGCGTTGTGGATCCTCGATCACCTCGAACCGATCCAGGAATACGCGGCCGCGCAGGCGGCCGACGCCAAGCTGTTCTCGCCGGGTCAGGCGCTGCTGTGGAAGCAGAAGGACGACCGCAACGACGAGTTCTGGGGACATCAGTTCTTCATCGGCGAGAATCCGCCGGCTGAAGCGGTCATCCAGTTCAACCTGAAGAACGCGGCGAAGGACGTGAAGCTGAAAGTCACCGACGCCGCCGGCAAGGAAGTCCGTGAAGTGACCGTGCCGGCCAACCGCTACACGCCCGGTATTCAGACCACGTGCTGGGACATGCGCGTCGATCCGATTCCCGCCGGTCCCGGCGGCGTGACGCCGCCTCCGGGTCGCGGCGGCGGTGGTGGCGGTGGTGGTGGCGGCGGCCGGGCTGGAGCGCCGCCGGCGGGTCTGCCCGGTACCGGATTCGTCAATCCATGCACCGGCGCCGGTGGTGGCGGAGGCGGCGGGGGTGGCGGCCGTGGCGGTGGCGGCGGCGCCAACCAGGGCCCGCACGTGATGCCCGGCACCTACAACGTCGCGCTCATCGTCGACGGCAAGACCATCGAGACGAAGCCGCTCAAGATCGTCAGCGATCCTGGCGTGACGATGACCGATCTGCAGCGGCGCCGGTACAACGAGGTCGTGATGGATCTGCACGACATGCACCGTCGCGGCACGCAGATGGCAAACGCGCTGAATCCGTTCTACACGCAGATGACCGACATCGCCGGAAAGATCGGCGGCATGGCCAACGTGCCGGCGCCCGTCAAGGCACAGTTCGAGTCGCTGAACAAGGAATTCGACGCCGTGCGTGTGAAGTTCGGCGTGCCGCCGCCACCACCCCAAGGCGGCGGGCGCGGCGGCGGCGGTGGAGGCTTCGGCGGTGGTGGCGGCGGGTCCAGCGCCGACGTCGTCAACCGGACCGGCAATCTGAAAGCTGCGATCGCCGGAATCTGGGAAATGCCGAGCGATTCACTCGTCAAGCAATACAACGATGTGAAGATCGCGTTGCCCAAGGCGATCGCCGACGCGAACGCCATGCTCGTGAAGGCGATGCCGGTGAGTCAGGCGTTGAAGAAGTACGACCTCGCGCTGACGGTGCCGTCACCGGTGAAGTAGGCCGGCGCTTGAGCGCCGGCAGCTTGAAAGCCTGAAAGCTCGAAAGCCCGGAAGCTCGGAAGGGAGGCAGCCCGACCCTTCCAAGCTTCCAGGCTGACCTCGGGTTTCGTTGTCGAGGTTTGACTCACCGTCGATCTCACAAAACCCGAGGTCCTAAACTGCGGGCCTACCGGCTCTTCGTCTCTCCCGGCTTGAGATTCACCTGCAGGACGTACCGGTATTTCACCGGCGTGCCGTTCAACGTCGCCGGACGGAACGTCCAGCTGCGCGCCGCTTCGAGGAGCACCGGGTCGTACTCGCGGTGGACGCTCTTGCGGATCTGCGCGGAGGTAACCTTGCCGGCCTCGTCCACGATCAATTCAATGTTCCCGTCGAACTCCTGACGGCTGTCGATTCCTCTGCTCGGGCGCCACGGCGGCAATGGATTCGAGATGGGGATCGGCCGGACGACGGTCTTGTCCTCGACGCTGTAGAGCTTCGGCGTGTCTGGATTGGCGGCTGCCGGCGCTGAAGCCGGCGTATTCGCCGGGGCAGGCGGCGGCGAATCGGGTGCCGGCGGGGGCGCTGCCGGCGGCAGCTTGATCAGATCGCGGAATCCGGTCGCCAGCGTCCGAAGATCCGCGACGCCCGGCGCCTCGGCGACGGCTGCGTCGTCGAGCAACGCCAGCACCTTGTCGAAGCCCGCGGCCGCCTCTGGCATGTCCTTCCGATCGAAGGCGGCCTTCGCCTTTCCGTAGGCGTCCTTGACGATGTCCGGGAGGAGAGGCTTTCGGATGTTCTCGAAGAGCGAGCGGACGCGCGGCGACGCATCCTCTTCGGACAGGTGGTACAGGGGATCGGTGCGGACGATGGTCTCGATCGCCTTCCTGGTTTCGTCGTTGCGTCCGAGCGCGAGCAGGCAGAACAGCTGATAGACGGCGATTTCTCGGGCTTCCTCGGTGGGCGCGGTGGGACGAATCCTTCGCAGGACGTCGAGCGCCTCTTCGTAGTTCGCCGACGCGTAGTAGTCCTTGGCGCGCGCGAGCGTCTCTTGCCCGAGGGCAGGCACGGCCACGGCGAGGCACCCGGCGAGGGCGATCGCCACACAACAACTGCTGCGCAGGGCCATCTCCTTCGTCTGCCGGCGGCAGACATTGCTCGAAGGCGAGACGTCAGCTCAGCCCGGCCGCCGAACGGCGTACACGGAACGAGACGAACGGAAAACGGCGCCATGGTACCCGGTTTGGCCATCGAGTACAAGAT
>JBLNGH010000519.1:0-3373 GCA_050264575.1 Acidobacteriota bacterium
GGGAGGTCGACCGATACGGACGCGGACGGGTCGCGGCCGATGACGTTCTGGCCGTGCGCGAGCCGGAACTGCCGGCGATGCCAGACGACCCAGCACACCGACCAGTTGCTCTGCGATGGCCTTTCGGAGATCTCGACCGCATCACCTGTGAACGCGTAACCAAACCTGTGCACCGTGCGGATAAAGCGGGGACGTCGAGCCGAATCGCCGATCGCTGCCCGCAGCTCGCTGATGAGAATCGCCAGGTTCGACTCCGCGACAAACGTGTCAGGCCAGAGACGCTCCTGCAGTTCACGCTTGGCGAGCGCCTTCGGTCTACTCTCGATGAGCGCCTTCAGCAGCTCGAAGGCCTTCGGCACCAGATGGATCTCTCCGGATCGGCCGAGCAGCTGGCGGCTGTCGAGATCGAGCGCGAACTCGCCGAACGTCACTCGCATGATCAGCTCCACACATCCTGAAGGTGACGCTGGTCTTCAGATACCTCGATCCTAAGAAAAACCAGTAATTCTGCAAGGACTCCTTGACCGTCGTCGTTTCAAGCTTTCTTGCCGCGATACGACGACAGCAACAACAACGGTATGCGGCCCGTCGTTCCGAACGTCGTTCTGCCCCGAGATAAAGGAGCGAACTGCGCGTGGGTCGAATCTTTGTCGCATTGATGTTCGTGTTCGCGCTGGTCGGGTGGGCCTGTCAGATCGAGCGGGTGAAACCACCCAACGTGCTCATTATCACGCTCGACACAACCCGAGCTGACTACATCTCCACGTATGGCTCAGCCCGCGCCGCCACGCCCTCCATCGACCGCCTGGCGGCTGACGGGGTGGTGTTCGAGCAGGCGGTGTCGGTCGCACCTCTCACGCTCCCGGCACACACCAGTCTGTTCACGGGACTGCTGCCGTTCCGGCACGGAGTCCGCGACAACGCCGCCGCGCCGCTCGGTGCCGACCACGAGACCTTGGCGGAGATTCTGCGCCGCCGCGGGTACCAGACCGCCGCATTTGTCAGTTCCGCCATCCTCAAAGCGGACCGTGGTCTTGCGTCAGGATTCGACACTTACGACGACCACAGTGGCTCGAGCCGCACGGCCTCCGGTGGACTCCAGCGGCCTGCCGACGAAACCGTCAACGCCGCAATCCGCTGGCTGGACCGTCGAGCCGATAAGCCATTCTTTCTGTGGGTCCACCTCAACGATCCGCACGCACCGTACGACCCTCCCGAGCCGTTCCGCACGGCGTATCGGGACGATCCGTACGCGGGCGAGGTCGCGTTCGCCGACGAGCAGATCGGGCGCCTGACGGACTTCCTCAACGGCCGCTGGCTACTCGATCGCACCGCCGTCATCATCACCGCCGATCACGGTGAGTCGCTGCAGGAGCACGGCGAGGCGGGACACGGCATCTTCCTGTATCAGAGCGTCGTGCACGTGCCGCTCATCATCCGCGCGCCGGTGCTGCGCGCGCGCCGTGTGCCAGAGGTGGTGAGACTCGTCGACGTCATGCCGACGATCCTCGAACTCACTCACACCGATCGGCCGGCCGCAGGCGTGGATGGGATCAGCCTGATTGACCTGGCGCGCGGCCGGGGCGATCTCGATCGCGACGCCTATTCGGAATCGCTATATCCGCTCCGGTTCGGCTGGAGCCCGCTCCACTCGCTGCGTAACGGACGCTTCAAGCTCATCGCGGCGCCGCGACCGGAGCTCTACGACCTCGAGAGAGATCCCGAGGAGCTGCACAACCTCTTTAGCGCGCGTTCAGCGCTTGGCCTCGCGATGGCGCGCCGATTGGCAGAAATCGAACCCGCGGCGTCCGGAAATGACCGCGGTGCCGGCTCTTCGCCTCCGTCCGAGATCGTCGAGCGGCTGGGGGCGCTCGGTTACATCACGCGAACACCGACCATGGCAAAGCCGACGCGCGGACCTCTTCCCGATCCCAAGGATCGCATCGGCGAATACAACGCGCTTGCTCGACGACGGAGCGAGGCACAGGGGCGGAAGTAGACACGGTCCGCCAAAAGGAACGACCAATGGCTAGAATCAATCGGATCCTCGCAATGCTCGCAATCTCAACTGTGCTGGCGACGTGCGGCGGCCCGTCAAAGCCAAGTGGTACGCCACCGCCTCCACCGCAAGCACCCCTCACTGTGACGAATGTCCGCATCGAAGGCCCGGCCACCGTTGCTCCCGGCGCGTCTGCGTCCTACCGGTTCCTTGCGACGCGCAGCGACGGCACGACCGTGGACGTCACCTCACAATCGACGTGGCATAGCTCCAATACTTCCGTCCTGTCGATCGAAAGCCCGGGCACCGTGAGAGCCAAGGGCCGAGGCGAGGCGTCACTAAACGCGTTCAATTCCGGGCTTCAGCCCATTCAGTTTCGGTCCTGGCTTGTGTCCGTGTTCGTCCTGGAAGACGGGACGTTTCGTGTGAAAGGGCGCGTTCAGGAGTCTGGCGCTGGACTGCCTGGAGCGCGGGTGGAAGTGGTTTCCGGCACAGGCACCGGCCTGATCGCCACGACTGGATCCAGCGGATCGTACGCCCTCTATGGCCTGGCTGGCGAGGTCCGAATCGACGCGACCCTGGACGGCTTCGACAGGGAGAGTCGAACGATAGCCGTCACCGACAACATGACCGTCGATATCGGAATGCGACCGACGACTACGCCGACAGATTTTAACGGCACATGGACCATCACCCTGACGGCTTCGGCGGGATGCGTGCCGCGATTTCCGGAAGACGCTAGTTCGCGGAGCTATTCGGCCACCGTCTCGCAAACGGGAACGGCATTGAAACTTGACCTCATCGCCCCACGAGTCGCAAGTAGCCGCATGAACGGGATTGTCCTTGACCAGAGTCTGACATTGTTTCTGCCGACCGACGAGTCCTATTACCCGTTTTACAGAATCCGATCCTACTCACTGGTCGAGGCATTGGCGCCCGCGGGATTCCTGGCCATCGCCGGCACGGCACGTGGTCAGCGCAATGGCGATTCGGTGATCGGCACATTGGACGGTGAGTTTGCCATCTATGCGTCTGCCAACGGTTCAGCGGTCTGGCAACGCCAGATGTCGTGCCAGCGTGACGACCACGGATTCAGGCTCGATCGGAATTAAGGAAAAACCAGCAATTCTGCAAGGACTCCTCGTCCGGCGTTGTCATCAGACTCCTCGTGACAACAGCGATTGCATGAAGACGGTCTCCCACAGCGCCGAGACTTTCGTTGAAACTCGACTGACGGATGGCCAGCCGAGCGGCCATCAAGGCGACTGTTAGTCCAAAGCCTCGCGAAAAGTCTTTTATGCGCATACCTGCTCGGATGACGCTGGCAATAGTCGCGCTTGTGCTTGCATCAGCTTGCAACGGTCCGGTGGCGCC
>JBLNGH010000520.1:0-6989 GCA_050264575.1 Acidobacteriota bacterium
CCGGCTCCGGATCGTGCGGACGCGACCCGAGCGATGGAGCGTTCCATTCACGGATGTTCACCTTCACGTCGCCCGGAACCACGACGGGCTTGGGGCGCGGCTGCTCTGGAAAATTCTTCGCAAGGTAGTCACTGACCTCCGACCGCTGGGCGGCCGGGAGCGACACCATCGTGGCGATCAGCTCGTCCCAACCCTGTTTTGTGAAGCCGCCGGAGTTGGCGATGAGACCGAGCGAGTGGCACTTCGTGCACTGCGACTGGACGGTCTCTTTGCCGGGACCGTCGGGCAGCGTCAATGGCGCGCCGCGGCCGCGGCCCTGACCGTTGACCTGACGCGCGACGCCGGCGCCGGTCAGGCAGAGGATGGCGACCCCAACCGTGGACCAGCGTGTAGTGCTCATGCAGCAGATCGTAGCCCACTTTCCGCGGGCAGCATTTCCGCCTGTTGCTTCAGCCGAGCAGTTTGCGCCGCGTCTTGTGAAACCCGGCCGGCTCGGTTCGACACGAGAACGAGTCCTCACTTTTTCGATACGATGCCGTTGATGCCCGGCAAACGCTCGAGCGCGAACGCCAATCTCTCATTTCTCCAGGGCGGCGGCGAAATGGGAGCGCGGATGCGCGACATGGACTGGTCGGCGACCGCCCTCGGAGCAGCCAGCACGTGGCCGCAGAGTCTGCGCAGCACGGTGAGCATGCTGCTCCCATCCAAAGCTCAGATCATCGTGTTCTGGGGCCCGGAGCTCACCGTTCTCTACAACGATGCCTACCGTCCGGTCTTTGGGGCCAAACACCCGCACGCCCTTGGTCTTCCCGGCCGCCAGGCATGGAGCGAGATCTGGGACAGCATGCTTCACGAACTGCTGGCCGGTGTCGTCCGCACCGGCGAAGCCTTCTGGGCGAAGGATCTCCTGTTCGAGGTCGAGCGCTACGGGTTCCTGGAAGAAACGTATTTCGACGTCTCCTACGATCCGGTGCGCGTCGAATCCGGCGACGTCGGCGGTGTGTACTGCATCGTCACCGAGACGACCGAGCGCGTCGTCGGCGAACGACGCCTCGCGCTGTTGAAGGATCTCGCGGAACGCAACGCCGCCGCCCGAACGCCGTACGACGCCTGCCTGCTCGCCATCGAGACGCTCGGCGCCAGACCGCAGGACATTCTGTTCGCCCTGGCTTACCTCGACGACGAACTGCAGTGCGGCACACCCGGGGCCGAAGAACAGCTGAAGACAGCTCCCCGTGAGCTCGTGAAGGAACTGTCGCTCTCCGCGACGGGCGCCGACGCACACCCCGCGCGGCTCGTGCTCGGGCTCAACCCGCGCCGTCCCTTCGACGATCAATACCGTGCGTTCCTCGATCTCGTCGCCGATCAGCTCAAGACCGGCCTCGCCAATGCCCGGGCGTACGAGGAGGAGAAGAACCGCGCCGAGGCGCTCGCCGAGCTCGATCGTGTGAAGACCGCGTTCTTCAGCAACGTCAGTCACGAGTTCCGCACGCCTCTGACGCTCCTTGTCGGACCGATCGAGGACGGTCTGGCCGACGCGGAGGCACCTTTACCTGCCGTCCACCGCGAGCGCCAGGAGGTCGCGCATCGCAACGCCCAGCGGCTGCTGCGTCTCGTGAACAGCCTGCTGGACTTCTCGCGGATCGAGGCCGGCCGCATCGACGCGAGCTACGAACCCACGGACTTGTCGCAATTCACGACGGAACTCGCCGGCATGTTCCGATCCGCGATCGAGAAGGCCGGTCTCGCCCTGGTGGTCGACTGCGATCAGCTGTCGGCACCGGTTCATGTCGATCGAGACATGTGGGAGAAGATCGTCCTCAATCTGCTCTCGAACGCGTTGAAGTTCACGTTCGACGGTCAGATTACGGTCCGGCTGCGCGAGACCGCCGACGCCGCGGAACTGCGCGTCATCGACACGGGCGTCGGCATCTCGGCCGCCGATTTGCCGCGCGTGTTCGAGCGTTTCCACCGCCTCAAGCACGCACGCGCCCGCACCCAGGAGGGCACCGGCATTGGCCTCGCGCTCGTGCAGGAACTGGCCCGGCTTCACGGCGGCGGCGTCACGGTCGCCAGCGAGGAAGGACGGGGCACGACCTTCACGGTGACGATTCGCAAAGGGACGTCTCACCTGCCGGCCGAGCGGATCTCCGCGGGGCGCGGCCGGATCTCGACGAGCGTCGGCGCGACCTCTTACGTCGAAGAGGCGCTTCGCTGGATGCCGACGGAGGGCGCGTCGACCGCGCTCGCCAGACCCCACATTGATCGGTCTCGGCCGCTGCACGAGTCCGCGAATCCGCCGGCCCGTGTCCTCGTTGCCGACGACAACGCGGACATGCGCGACTACCTGGCGCGGATACTCCGCCAGCGCTACGACGTGGACGTCGTGGGCGACGGGCGAGCCGCGATGGATCGCATCAGCGCACGGCTTCCGGATCTGGTGCTGGCTGATGTGATGATGCCGGTCCTCGATGGATTCAGTCTGCTGAAAGAGATCCGCGACCACGAACACACGCGTTTGCTGCCGGTGATTCTGCTCTCGGCCCGGGCGGGCGAAGAAGCGCGCATCGAAGGGCTCGAAGCCGGGGCCGACGAGTACATGGTGAAGCCGTTCAGCGCGCGCGAACTGCTCGCCGGTGTGGCCTCCCAGCTCGAGCTGTCCCGTCTGCGCCGCGAGACCGAACGCGCGCTCCGCCATCGCAGCGAGCAATATCAAACGCTGCTCGCGGCCAAGGCCTACCTCGCGGCCATCGTCGATTCAGCCCAGGACGCGATCATCTCGAAGGACCTCGAGGGGATCATCCAGTCGTGCAACGCGTCCGCGGAGCGCCTCTTCGGCTACGCGCCCGGCGAGCTCGTTGGGCAACCGGTGCGTATCCTGATTCCCCCCGACCGGCAGTCGGAAGAGGACGACATCCTCGCAAGCCTGCGGGCGGGTGGACGCATCGAGCACGTCGAGACCGTGCGCGTCACGAAGGACGGCCGGTACGTTGACGTCGCGCTGACCATTTCTCCGGTGCGGGACGAGTCGGGCACGATCATCGGAGCCTCGAAAATCGCGCGCGATATCACGGCGATGAAGCAGGCGGAAGCGGAACGCGTACGGCTGCTCCAGGAGAATGCGAAAGTTACGGAGACTCTGAACGACGTCGGGGCAATCGTCGCGTCGGATCTCGATCGCGACAAAGTCCTTCAGGCGGTGACGGACGCGGCCACGGCGCTGACCACGGCCGAATTCGGCGCCTTCTTCTATAACGTGGTCAACGAGACCGGAGAGGCGTATACGCTCTACACCATCTCGGGTGTGCCCCGTGAGGCGTTTGCCAAGTTCCCGATGCCCCGCAACACGGAAGTCTTCGAGCCGACCTTCAAGGGCACGGGCGCCGTTCGCAGCGCCGACATCACCCAGGATCCCCGGTACGGTCACAACGCGCCACATGACGGCATGCCTCGCGGGCACCTGCCCGTACGCAGCTACCTCGCAGTCCCGGTGAAGGGACGACGAGGCGACGTCATCGGCGGGTTGTTCTTCGGCCATCCGGGGATCGGACGTTTCACCGAGCAGCATGAACGGCTGGCCGTCGGCATCGCCTCCTGGGCGTCTGTCGCGCTGGAGAACGCCCGTTTGTACATGAGCGTCCAGGAGGCCAGCCGAATCAAAGATGACTTTCTGGCAAGTCTCTCTCACGAGCTGCGGACGCCGCTCAACGCGATCTTCGGGTACGCGCGGATCCTGCGCTCGGGCATCGTCGCGCCAGAGAAGAGGGAGAAGGCCATCGAGACGATCGAACGAAATGCCACGTCGTTGACGCAGATCGTCGAGGACGTGCTCGACATCTCGAGAATCGTCTCAGGCAAGATCCGTCTGAACGTCCAGCCGGTGGAGTTTCCCGATGTCGTGCGAAACGCCATCGACGCCATCACACCGGCGGCAGATGCGAAAGGCGTCCGGATCGAGACGGTACTGGATCCGGCAGCGACACCGATTTCCGGCGACCCGGAGCGGCTTCAGCAGGTGCTGTGGAATCTCTTGTCGAATGCCGTGAAGTTCACGAACAAGGGCGGAAGGGTACAGGTGCGCCTGGAGCGCGTCGACTCACACGTCGAAGTCGCGGTGAGCGATACGGGCATCGGCATCGCTCCCGAGTTTCTGCCGCACGTGTTCGAGAGGTTCCGCCAGGTCGATGCCGGAATCGCGCGGGAGCGAGGCGGACTCGGTCTGGGCCTGGCGATTGCGCGTCAATTGACAGAGATGCATGGCGGCACCATCGACGTCTTCAGCGGAGGCACCGATCAAGGCGCGACGTTTCGAGTGAAGATTCCCGTGATGATCGTGCATCCGGTTCGCCAGGAGGCACCGCGGGTGCATCCCCGAGGGGCCGCGAGCGGCCGGTATCCGGATGTCCCGAGTCTGCTGGATGTACGGGTGCTCGCCGTTGATGACGAGGCAGATGCGTTGAGCCTGGTGTCGGAAGTCCTGGAGGCCGCCGGAGCACGCGTGAGGACAGCCTGTTCAGCCGATGACGCGTTCAAGATCCTCGACACGGAAGTGCCGGATGTGGTCGTCGCCGACCTCGGAATGCCCCACGTCGATGGGTTCCAGTTCATCGATCGCGTCAGGCGTCATCCGGACTCCCGTGTCCAAAACGTTCCAGCGGCCGCGCTGACCGCGTATGCGCGGTCGGAGGATCGCACGAAAGCGTTGGCATTCGGTTTTCAGATTCACCTGGCGAAGCCGATAGACCCGGCTGAACTGGTCGCGACGGTCGCGGCGTTGGCGAGACGCTTCGTCGGGAGAGACCGACAGGAACCGATGACGTCCGGCGACTGAAGGTGAACTGACAATTGCCGAGGCGGATGCGGCGCTCCGCAGGCGGACCTGACGTCAGCCCCGCCGCGCCTTCTCGATGGTGGCGACGTCGATCTTCTTCATCGGCATCATCGCGTCGAAGGCGCGCTTGGCCTCGGCGCCACCAGCCGCAAGCGCGTCGGTCAGCACCCGCGGGGTGATCTGCCAGGAGAGGCCCCAGCGATCCTTGCACCAGCCGCACGCGCTTTCCTGTCCGCCATTGCCGACGATCGCATTCCAGTAGCGATCCGTCTCCTCCTGATTGTCCGTGGCGATCTGGAAGGAAAAGGCCTCGTTGTGTTTGAACGTCGGACCACCGTTGAGACCGAGGCAGGGAATGCCGACGACGGTGAAGTCTACCGTGAGGACATCGCCCGCCTTGCCGCCCGGGAAGTCGCTCGGCGCCTTGTGGACGCCGGTCACTTTGCTGTCCGGAAAGGTGGCGGCGTAGAAGCGCGCGGCGTCGTGCGCATCCTTGTCGAACCACAGGCAGATCGTGTTTTTCGGTTTCATCATCGTCGACTCCTTGCCCCAGAAGTGATCATGTCACGACGCGCCGGCTCATTTGCATCCTGCAAAGGAGCAGGCGTATAGTTCCTATGCAACGCGCATAGGAGTGCGCCGTGGACGAGACACGTCCGGAAGTTCTGCAGGGCACGCTCGATCTCATGATTCTCAAGGCGCTCGACGCGCAGGGGCCGTTGCACGGCTTCGGAATTGCGCGCCGCCTCGAGCAGGTCAGCGGCGGCGTACTCCGCCTCAACGAGGGCACCGTCTACACGGCGCTCGTCCGCCTCGGCCAGCGTGGCTGGATTTCCTCCTCATGGGGCCTGTCCGAACGCAATCGCAAGGCCCGGTTCTATGGCATCACCGGCGCGGGACGTCGCCAGTTGCGTCGCGAGGAGCAGGGCTGGCAGCAGATCGCCGGCATCGTCAATCGCGTGCTGCGCCTCGCGCCGGAGGATTGACGCGTGGCCTGGCTGCGCCTGCTCGTTGAAAAATTTCGTGCGCTGACGGGACGCCGGCGCGACGACGAAACGCTCGCGCAGGAGATCGATCTGCACCTGCGGCTGCTCGAAGAACGGTTTCAGGAGCGCGGAATGCGCGCGGACGAGGCCCGCCGGGAAGCGCGGCGGGCGTTCGGCGGCCTCGAGCAACTGAAGGAGGCGCACCGCGAGGCGCGTACCGCGCGATGGCTTCCCGAGGCGGCGCAGGATGTGTCGTATGCGATCCGCATGTTGCGTCGGCAGCCCGGCTTCGCGGTCGTCACCCTGCTGACGCTTGCGGTCGGCATTGGCGCGAACGCGGCGGTGTTCAGTGTCGTGAATGCGGTCATCCTTCGGCCGCTCCCCTACCCGTCCGTCGATCGCGTGGAGCGCGTGGGGTGGGACTGGAATGGCCGCAGCGCCGCGACTGGCGCGCTCTCCCCGTTCAAGTTTGCCTATCTGCGAGAGCACACGCGGGCGTTCCAGGCACTGACTACCTGGCAGATGTGGACGGTCGAGTCGGGTGCCGGAGCCGCCGGCGCGCCGCTCCACGTGCTGCGCGTCTCCCAGGACTTCTTCGACGTCGTCGGCACGTTGCCCGCGCAGGGCCGCGGCCTCACGCGCGCCGAGCAGGACTCGGACGCCGGTGTCGCGCTCCTGACCGAGGCCTGCTTTCGAACGCGGTTCAGTTCGGACCTGGACGCGCTCGGCCGGACGATGCTGCTCGACGACCGGAGCGTGGTGATCGTCGGCGTGCTGCCCGCCACGTTCGAGTTCCCGGAAGTCTCCGACAACATCGATGTGGTAACGCCGTTGACGCTGCGCGCCGATCCGTCCGATCACGGCGCGAACTTTCCAGTGATGGGACGGCTGCGGCCCGGCGTCACGCGAGCCAAAGCGCAGGCCGACCTGGATCGCGTTTTCTCCGAGCTCCGGCGCGAGCGCCCGAACCAGTTTTCCGGAGCCGCCGAACGGGCCGTGCTGATGCGGTTCGACGAGATCTACCTCGCCGATATCGTCCGCCCGCTCTGGGCGCTGTTCGCCGGCGTGTTCGTCGTGCTCCTGATTGCGTGCACGAACGTGGCGAATCTGCTCCTTGCCCGCGGGACAACTCGCCTGCGCGAGATGGCCGTGCGCGCGGCGCTCGGGGCGTC
>JBLNGH010000521.1:0-4743 GCA_050264575.1 Acidobacteriota bacterium
GCACGCGCCGGTGAGCGTCGCGATGTCCACAAGGTGGGTCGCGCCGATCTGACGCGCGTACCACAGCGCGTCGCCAAGGATCAGCCTGCCTTCCGCGTCCGTGTTGATGATCTCGACGCTCGTGCCGCTCGCGCCGCGAACCACGTCGCCCGGGCGGGTGGCGCGTCCACCGGGCATGTTCTCCGTCGTTGGAATGATGCCGATCACCCGACACGGCGCCTCGAGCAGCGACAGGGCGCGCAGCGCCGCCGCAACCGCCGCGCCGCCGGCCATGTCGTCCTTCATCCGTTCCATACCGTCGGCAGGTTTGATCGAGATCCCGCCCGAGTCGAACGTGATGCCCTTCCCCACGAGTCCGAGGACCGGCGATGCCGGTGCACCCGCCGGCTCGTGCCGCAGCACGATGACCCGCGGCGGCTCGGCGCTGCCCTGCGCGACTGCGAGCAGCAGTCCCATTCCGAGCTCCTTGATCTTCCGTTCGTCGAGGACCTCGACGCCAAGACCGACGCTCGAGGCCATCGACGAGACACGGGCCGCAAACTCGCGCGGCGTGAGCACGTTGCCCGGTTCGTTGCTCAGCGCGCGCGCGAAGTTGGCGCTCTCGCCAAGCACCCGGCCGCGCCGCACGGCGTCGCGCAGGGCCGCCGCGTCGACATCGGGCGCGACGATCTCCACGGTGGCGGGGAAGGCGCCGACGGGATCGCCGGCGTGCTTGTAGACGCCGGCGTCGAATTCGGCCGCCGAGAGACCGTCGGCGGCGCACTGCGCGGCACGCAGGCCATCGAGCCCCCGCCGCACCATCCAGCCGATGGACGATGCCCATCGGCGGCGGGCGACGTAGCCGCACGTGGCCGCCACGCGCCGAAGCCGCTCGGCATCCGCGTCCACGGGATCGCCCGCGCCAACCAGCGCGATGCGTCGCGCCTGCCATCCCTTGCCGGTCACCGGCGTGATGAAGACGTCGTACAGCTTCGCGCGAAATTCGCCCGTGGATCGCGCCCGGTTGATTTCGCCGCCGGATGCCTCGTCGAGACCCGGCAGATCGGTCAGCCGATCGTCGTGCTCGAAGACCGGAATGAAGAGGACATCGACTTCGGCCTCCTCGGGCCGCGACGAACGGCACGCAAACGCGCTGGGGACTGTCGATTGCACCATCTGGCGGCCACACTCCTCTCGGCGCTGCACCGCTGACACTGATTGCCGGGCGCCTTCATGGCGAGGTTTCAGGACAAGTGCGGCGGTCGACCGGAAACGTCTGCAAACGGCCGATGATACCAGACGGCGCTATCTCGGAATCAGCTCTGTCGTGGACGCACGCCGCCTGCCGCGTGTCAGGCCGACGGCGTACTTGCGCGAACCCGGCGACATGTACTTCTCGCGATAGGCGCGATCAATCGCCGAAAGGAGCCGCTCGCTTCGCGGATGCCGGGCGCGCACGGGCACTTCCTTATCCGCGATCAAGATGGCCCCGCGCGGGTCCTCGCGCAGAGCGTGGTTCCACCCCGGCTTCTTGAGCGTCCACGATCGCACGAAGACACGGCCGTCGACCACGACCGCCCAGATTCCGAGGAACCGGTGGGTATCTCCGGCGCGAATGCGGAGGGCGCCGCTGCTGGCGATGTGATTGACGATGCGCGTGGAGAGGCGCCGCGGACGGGCCATGGCCAGGGGGACTCATTGTACGGCGGGCTTCAGACGATAAAGGAGACGGCCGCGCGGGTGCGGCAGATGTTACGATTTGATCGCGCCCCAGGCGGCCTCATCTACCGGCAACTTTGTGATACAAAGCAAGTGTGGTAGGCTGAACCTCGCGCAACCGAGCCGTCGTGCCACTTCTTGAACTCGCCCTCGAGGTCAGACCTCGCGCGCGGCTCGATGTCATCGACATCCGGGCGCGCGCCGCCGAGGCATTCGGCCCGGCGCTCGAGACGCACGCCCGCTGCCTGTGCCTGTCGCGGCACACCACCGCGGGTTTCCTGCCCCAGAGCCTGGCGGCCATCCTGATGGACCGGCCCCAGGCGATTGGCCCCTACCTCGACGTCTTTCGCACGGTCTTCCCGGAAGGGGCGGGCTACCTCCACGACCAGCTTCACCTGCGGCGGGAACTGGCGCCCAGCGAGCGCGCCAAGGAACCGGCCAATGGCGATTCGCACCTGGCGTTCATCGGCGGCGGGTTGCGCTCGTGCGTGTCGTACGACGCGCGCCGCCCGGGACCGGTCTACTTCGTCGACCTCGACGGCACCCATCAGGGCGAGGCCCGGCGTCGCATCACGACGCTCATCGGATACGACCACGAGGATGAAGTCGCGTCGACGACGTTCGAGGTTCCGGTGTCGTCACATCCGATCGACGCGGTCAGCCTCAAAGACGCGCGTCATGGGCTGTACGAGCAGCTTGCCGAGTTCATCGACGGTCACGGCGTCGCGAAGGGGCGTATCCGGCTCGAGCTGGCCGCGGGCGAGCAGCACGCGAGCCTGACCGTCAACGAGTACGAGACCCTGCTGATGCAGCACGATCTTGCGGAAGTGCTCCACAACCCGCTGCGCTTCGCGGCCGAAAAAGCGCGTCACGCGTGGAACGATCCGCGCGCCGTTCCCACCAAGGCGCTGGGCTACGCGCAGTACGACCTCGTCCGCGCGCTGAACAGGCTGGTGGAAGCGCTGGGGCTCGAAGCGTCCCGGATCGAGCGCTTGCTCGCGCGCACGCTCGAAGCGCCGGCCTCGCGATTCCTCCGCATGCGGCGGTCCGTCGATCTCGTCGTCTCTGATTCCAATCAGTCGGGACGCGGCGTCATCGTCGAAGGGACGTACCAGACGCCCATCCTGCTGCAATGGCGGCCGGCGCAGGGCGCGGTGCGGCGAATCGACGTCAGGCTCACGCGGCTGGGCTGAGCGGCGCCGCGGAGTCCGGCTGACGCCGGCGTCGTACTCAATCCTCTGTCGGATCTTCGTCTTCGTACCAGGTCTCGTGCGGCGACCATTGACCGCACGAGAGACAGGCCGTCCATTGCCACTGATGCGTGCACCCGGGACACGTGCCGAATGTCTCGAACGTGTTCCATGCCCGGCCGCAGCCGTTGAAGAACGCCTCGGGATGAGGATTATCGACGCAGGACCACTGGCTCGAGGGCGTCGGCTGCCATTCACAGACCGGGCAGCGAATCCGGCTGTGATGAAAGGCGCTGTCGAAAATCTTCGCCAGGATGTCGACGTGCCCGGTGGGCGTGGAATCGCGTTTGAGCAGGTACATGACGTTCTTCTATCGAGAATAGCAAGAAAGATTCCCGCCGCAAGTACCGCCTACGTTTTCTTGACTCAGTTCAAGAGGGCACCCTACCATCGACTGTTGGCCTGACCGATGATCGGCGAGACCGTCACCCACTACCGGATCCTGGACAAAATCGGCGAAGGCGGGATGGGCGTCGTGTACCGGGCCGAGGATACGCGCCTCGGCCGGCAGGTTGCCGTCAAGTTCCTGTCGGCCAAGCTCTCGCAGGATATGGCGGCGCTCGAGCGCTTCCAGCGCGAGGCGCGCGCGGCCTCATCGCTCAGCCACCCGCACATCTGCGCGCTCTACGACATCGGCCGGTACGGCGATTTGCCGTTCCTGGTCATGGAGCTGCTCGACGGCACGACCTTGCGGCGCCGGCTGGCGCACGGGCCGCTGCCGATGGAGACGGTCCTCGATTTCGGCGTGCAGATCGCCGATGCGCTCGACGCGGCGCATCACCTCAGGCTGGTTCACCGCGACATCAAGACGGCGAACATCTTCGTCACTGAACGCGGGCAGATCAAGATGCTCGACTTCGGACTGGCCAAGCTCGCGCATCCACGCGGCATGCAGGTCGACCCGTTGTCCGACACCGTGCTCGCCTCGCCGACGCCGGCCTCGACCGACAGCGGTCAGACGCTAGGAACGCTGTCGTACATGTCGCCTGAACAGGCGCGCGGCGAGGATCTCGACCCGCGGAGCGATCTCTTTTCGTTCGGCGTCGTGCTGTACGAGATGGCGACCGGGCGGGAGCCGTTCGCGGCCCGCACGTCGGCGCTCGTGTTCGACTCGATCCTGCATCACCCGCCACGTCCGCCGAGCAGCGTCAACAACCTGTTACCCGCGGAGTTCGACCACATCGTCGCGAAGGCGCTCGAGAAGGACCGCGATCTTCGGTACCAGACGGCGACGGAGCTGCGCGCCGATCTGAGGCGGCTTCAGCGTGAATCCGGCGGGTCGAGAATCATCAGCGGATCGGCGCCGCAGTCACCCGCGTCCGCGCCTTCGCCCCGTGCGGTCCGCCGGCCGGCCGTCTTCGCGGCTCTCGCAGTGGCCGCACTCATGCTGGCCGCAGGCGCGTATTGGTGGTTTCGACCGGCAGGCACCGCCATCGACTCGGTCGCGGTCCTGCCGTTCGTGGCGCAGGGTCAGGCGGCCGACGCCGAATACCTCACCGATGGCATCACCGAGACGCTGATCAACGGTCTCGCACAGCTGCCCGATCTTCGGGTCGCCGCCCGGAGTGTCGTCTTCCGCTACAAGAACAAGGACACCGATCCGCAACAGGTCGGCCACGATCTCGGCGTCAAAGCGGTCGTGACCGGCCGCATCGCCCGCCGGAACAATCGCCTCATCATCGGGGCCGAGGTGATGAACGTCGAGACCGGCACCCAGCTCTGGGGCAACCAGTACGATCGCCCGGAAGCCGACCTGCTGGCCGTGCAGGAGGAGATTGCGGGAGAGATTCTGAAC
>JBLNGH010000522.1:0-17708 GCA_050264575.1 Acidobacteriota bacterium
ACAAGACGCTCCTCGCCCATTCCGGCCTGGAATTGCAGACGCTTGCCGCGCGCCGTGGAACGACGTTCGCGTTCGACGCTGCCGTGCTTGCCGGCGTGCCGTTTCTCGGCTCGCTGTCGCGGCGTCCCCTCGTGTCGGCTGCGCAGACGATCGCCGGCGTTCTGAACGGCACGTCGAATTTCATCCTGACCCGGATGGCGGAGGGCGCGGCGTTCGAAGACGCGCTCGGCGAGGCGGTTGTCCGCGGATACGCCGAACCCGACAGCTCCGCGGACGTGACAGGGCTCGATGCCGCGCAGAAGCTGGCGATTCTGCTGCACGTCGCGGGCTGCGGCGACGTCTGCAGCGGCGATCTTCCACGCGCCTCCCTCGACATCGTCGATCCGCGCGATCTTGCGGCGGCCCGGCGGCTTGGCGGTGTGATCAAACCTCTCGCATTCGCGTCGCTCGATCCGATGTGCGCCGGGGCGTGGGTGGGTCCGGCCTTTCTCGAGGACGGTCATCCATTCCGTGGTCTGAACGGCGTCACCAATGCGTTGCAGCTGACGTCATCGACTGGTCATGCGGTGACGTTCGCAGGACCCGGGACGGGGCCCGAAGTGACTGCGACGACGATTCTCGATGATGTCGTCGAGGTCGTTATGGGACCCCACGTGCCATTCGTTCGGCCCGCGGCAGACATCGCCACATCTACGGCATGCCTTTCCCAGCCGCCAAATGGCCGATGGTTCGTCAGGGTCGGCGATCGGTCCGATGTCCGGCCGGCACATCTTGCCGAGTTCCTTGCGGCCAGCGGCATGCCGGCGCTTCACCTGATCGAAGAGAGCGGACGTTGTGCCGCCTTGACGGTTCCGGCGCATTGGACGACGGCCCGCGATGTGATCGGCGACCTTCGCGCGTCCTGCAGCAACGTTCTCGCCATTCCGGCGTTCGATGGAGCGCGCGATGAGTAGGGGCGGACGTCTCACCGTCGTGAAGATTGGCGGATCCGTGCTGCCCGGGTTGGCCGCCTATCAGCGGGCCTCGTCATTTCTTCGCGACCTGGCCGCGGAATCAGCCGCTCGCGTTGTCGCGGTCGTGTCGGCCGAGCTGGGACACACCGACGCGCTCTTTCGTGAGGCACAGCACTTCGGCGCCGTGCCCCGGGACGCTGCGCTGGACCTGCTCTGGTCGACGGGCGAGCTCCGGTCGGTTGCGCTGCTGACGCTTGCGCTCGAGGCCGACGGCGTCCACGCCACCGGACTCAACGTCCACGAAACGGGATTGCGCCTCCCGTGCGGCGATGGGCCGTCGCCCGCGCCGGTCGCGTTCAACTCGATTGCGCTCCGCGCGGCGGTTGGCAAGTACGACGTCGTGGTGGTGCCGGGTTTTCTGGCGACATCCGGCCAGCGCGTCGTGACACTCGGCCGCGGGGGGTCGGATCGCTCTGCGGTTCTGCTGGCCGCCGCGCTCGGCGCGTCGAGTTGCGTGCTGATCAAAGACGTGGACGGGTACTGCACCGACGATCCTCGCCGGAATCCCGGCGCCGATCTGCTGCCCGCGCTGTCGTTCAGCGACGCGCTCCAGATGGCCGACGGCGGTTGTCCGCTCGTGCAGCGTCAGGCCATCGCCGATGCGCGTGACCTCGGCGTCGAGCTCGTCGTCAGGAGTTTCGAGAGTTCAGGGACGGTCCTTTTTTCCGAGGAGTGCACACATGGATTTCGCGACCAAGACGATTCATGCCGGACAGCCGGCCGAGCCGCTGACCGGCGCCGTCGTTTCTCCGATATTTCAGACGACCACGTATCAGCAGCTTGGGCCGGGTGAGCATCGCGGATTCGATTACACCCGCACGTCGAATCCGACGCGCAAGCGCCTCGAGGCCGTGCTCGCCGAGCTCGAGGGCGCAAGCCACGCGGCCGTGTTCGGATCCGGTCTCGCGGCCGAGCACGCGATCCTGCAGGCGTATCTGAAGCCCGGCGGCGAGATCGTCGTGCCGGGCGACGTCTACGGCGGGACGTTCCGGATGCTGCACCGGGTCTTCGAACCGATCGGCTGCCGGGTCACTCGCGTGGATTTCAGCGATCTGCCGTCCCTGACGCGGGCCATCACGCGTGAGACGAGCCTCGTGTGGCTCGAATCGCCGACGAATCCGCGGCTCCTCGTCTACGACATTGCGGCCGTCAGCCGGATCGCCCACGCGCAGGGCGCGCTTGTCGTCGTCGACAACACGTTTGCGACGCCGTACTTCCAGCAGCCATTCGACCTCGGCGCGGATCTGGTGGTGCACAGCGTGACGAAGTACCTGTCCGGCCACTCCGATTTGATCCAGGGCGCCGTCATCGCGCGCGATCGCGCGATTTTCGAGCCCGTCGGGTTCCTGCAGAACGCGCTCGGCGGTGTGCCGAGCCCGTTCGACTGCTGGCTGACCCTGCGCGGCCTGAAGACGCTGGAGCTGCGGATGCAGCGCCACGCGGAAAATGCCGCAGCCGTGGCCGACGCCCTCGACGGACATCCGCGCGTGTCGAGGGTCTACTTCCCCGGGCTTCCGGCGCATCCAGGCCACGACATTGCGACGCGACAGATGACGGGGTTCGGCGGCATGGTGTCGTTCGAGCTCGACGGAACGCCGGAGGAGGCGGCGACGCTCGTGTCCTCCCTGCAGTACTTTGCGCTCGGCGAGAGCCTCGGCGGCGTGCGCGCGCTCGTCTGTTTGCCTTGCAAGATGACGCACGCGTCGATTCCGCCGGAGACCCGCGCCGCGCTGGGGCTGTCGGACACGCTCATCCGTCTCTCGCCCGGGTGTGAAAGCGCCAAGGACCTCGTGGCGGACATCCTCACGGGGCTCAATCGGCTCACGGCGGTCTCGAAGGTGGAAGAGCAGAACGTGGGTGTATAGAGAAGAACGGCTGGAGAAAAACCGGGAAGTACGGAGGAGAAGAGCTGAGAAGTACGGGGGAGAAAAACCAAGAAGTACACGGACAAAACCGAGAAGTACGCGGGACAATAGCGCAGAAGTACAAGATCAAGGGCCTTTGATGGTTGCTGGGGCGCTGCGGCGTCTGCTTCTGGCGGGTGTCGTCATTGCCGGTGTCTGTGCCGGCGGCGACCTCGGGGCGCTCGTCCAGAATCAGAGTAATCAGGACACGCCGATGGCGAAGCGTGTTCGAGAGTGGCTGGCCCTGGTTGAAGCTCATCGGCCGGGCCAATACGATGACGCGCTGAAGACCGTCTATTTCTGGCCGGACGATCGATTGCGCGTGCTGGAGCAGGATCTCACCAGAGTGCTCCGGACTCGCAACCCGCCGATCGAGGCCTCGCTTCTGCAGTTGAACGTGGCGGATGTTCGCGGGCGGATCTTGCGCCGCGCGGCGATGCTCCATACCGACGCCGCGATGTTGTCGTCATTCGATACCTCCAGCAGTGCACGATGGACCACGACGCGGCCGTCGGCTGGCGGTGGTCTGATGATCAATGACGGACTCGGCGCGGGCCTGGCGGCGTCCCCAGTCCACTGGTTCCTGGCGCGTCTCGTGCTCGACGCGCTGCCGGCTGCCGCGTCAGACGAGTTCGTCGATCAGTGGTACCGCGCGACGACCGCCGCGCTGCTGGCCTCGAGCGACTATGCGGCCGCGGACGCCCAGCTCGAGCACGCGCAGACGCTGCTTCCGACGCGCGCGCATGTCTGGCTCAGCGCCGGGGTCGTGCACGCGCACTTTGCCTCGCCGGCTGTTCAAAACGCGTTTGTGGATCTCAAACTGCCGGAGGGATTCCACCTCAAAGTCGGTGATGAGCGGCGGGAGCTGGAGCTGGCCGACGAGTGTTTGCGGCGTGCGATTGGACTCGAGCCGGGCAACGCAGAGGCGCGGCTGCGGTTCGGCCGCGTGCTGGCGCTGCAGCAGAAGTACACCGATGCCCTGACCGAGCTGCGGGAAGCGGCGGCGAGAGCGCAGGAGCCGATCCAGCTGTATTTCGTCCACTTGTTCACCGGTCAGGTGCAGGCTGAAGTCCAGCAGTATGAGCTGGCCCGCGCGTCGTTCACGCGAGCCGCCGCACTGTTTCCGCACGCGCAGGCACCGGGGCTGGCGCTGAGCGAACTGGCCTGGCGGCGCGGCGACCGCGCCGAGGCGCTCGCAGCGTTGCGGCGCCTCTCGCCAAAGCCGTCAGACGAAGCCGGACCCATGGATGTGGATCCGTGGTGGATGTACGACCTGTCGTACGCGCGCGACGCGGCGCCGCTGGTCGAGCAATTGCGCAAGTGGTTTGCCCAGGAGACTCGATGATCCGCGTCGCGTGCGTCGCGGGTGCCATCGCCATCCTGGCGATTGCCGTTGAGACGGCGCCGCAGCAGCCGGTCTTCCGGGCTCGCACGTCCGCGGTTCGCGTCGATGTGCTGGTGACCGAGCGAGGCCATCCGGTCAAAGGGCTTCGGGCCGTTGATTTCGACGTGCGCGACAACGGCGTCAGGCAGAACGTGGATTTTCTGCTGCTCGAAAACGTACCCGTGTCGCTCGCCGTGGTGCTCGACGTCAGCGGCAGCGTCGCCGGCGAACGGCTCGAGCACTTCCGCAAAGCCGTCGATCGGACGCTCGACAGTCTCACTGGCGACGACCGCGTCGCGCTCGTCACGTTCAGTCACGAGATGACGATGCTCTTTCCGGCGGCGGTCGATCGTGAGCGTCTTCGAAGCCGGCTCGATGGCGTCCGTGGTTCCGGTGGAACCTCGCTGCTCGACGCGGCCTACACGGGTCTCGTGATGAGCGACCGCGACGAGGAGCGCGGCCTGGTGCTCATCTTCAGCGACGGTCGCGACACGTCCAGCTGGCTGTCGCCCGCGAGGGTCCTGGAGACCGCGAAGCGCAGCCAGGCCGTGTCGTATGCCGTTTCGCCGGCCGCCTCCCGGAATCGATTTCTGTCCGACCTCGTCACGCTCACGGGTGGCTCGCTGCTGGAGGTCGATTCGACCACGGATTTGGGCAACACGTTCGCCGGCATCCTCGAAGAGTTCCGGCATCGATATCTCTTGAGCTACCGCCCGGAGGGTGTCGCCGCCGACGGCTGGCATCGCATCGATGTCACCGTGCGCCGGCCGGGTGCGACGGTCAAAGCGCGGACCGGCTACGTCTCGCAGTGACGGGTCAGCACCTGTGCACGCAGGGCGGATTGAACTCCAAATCCGCCTGCCGTCGGCGGACTTGGAAATCAGGTCCGCCCTACGGCGTATTGACGGACCCGCGAGCCGACGTATGGTGTCAAAGAGCCTGATGCGTCGCCTTTGGCTGGCCGGGCTCGTCGTGTGGGTCGGCTGTGCCTCTGCGCCCATTCGGAAGGCGGACCAGGTCGCCCTTACTGACGCCGATGCGCTCGTCCTGCAGGGGTGCTACGACTGTCTCCTCGAAGCGCGCGCGACCTACGAACGAGTCGCGGTCGGCCGGGCGCGGCCGCTCGTCATCACCCGGCTGTTCGAGACCAACCTGCTGATCGCCCTTCGTGAGAAGGAGCTCGCGCTCGACTGGTCCGCCGCGCTCGAGCGCGCTCGCGCACTGGTGCCCGGCCTTCCTCCGGGGACCGAAGGCGAGCGTTATCTGTCGATCGCGGACGCCATCCCGCCTGACTTGAACGGCTGGTCCCGGCGCGAGTACGGAGAATTCCAGCGCCCGCGCATGGGGTTCTACACGCAGGCTGATGCCGAGATCGCATGGCTCCAAACGGGCATCCTCGCCGCGCCGGTCCGGCAGTACCTGACGTTGGCCCTCGATTGCGGCTACCCGGCCCCCCGACCCACGCCCACGCGACCCGCCAGCCGAATATCGATTCCGCCGGTACCGCCGGACGCGCCGCCGCTGCTGGTGTATCGCGGGGGCATTTGCCGTTCCGTGAACGCGGACGCCATGGAGCAGGTTCGTGCGCGCGTGCCGAAGTTCGTCGAGACGTCGTATTTTCTCGCCCGGCTCGTCGTCGCCGTGGCCCAGAAAGCCGGACCCGGAAAGGGCCGCGAGCTTCTCACCGAAGTCTACGCGCGCTTTCCGGCGTCTCCGTCGGTGACCTATCTCTACGGCAGCTTCAATCAGTTGATTGGCGATTGCCGCCCGGCGCTCCGCTATTACGACGAGACGCTCGCGATCAAGAACGTTCACGAAGACGCGCTGCTCGGCCGCGCCGTGTGCCTGACGTTCCTCAAGCGCACCGACGAAGCGATTGCCGCAGCGACGGTGATCGTCGATCTCAGGCTCGACAACCTCGCGCTCGGCTACTACTGGCGCGCCTGGAACCGGCACTTCAAGAAGGAGCTCGATCTCGCGCGCGCCGACATCACGAGCGCCAAAGCGCTGCGATCCCGCGCCGACATTTTTCTGCTCGCCGGCATCATCGAGTACGACCAGAAGGATCTCAGTCCTGCGTTGAAGGACCTGACGGCCGCGCTCGACATGGAGCGCGAGAGCTGCAGCGCGATGTGGTACCTGGGCCTGGTGCACATGGACCTCAAGAACTTCGCGCAATCAGGCGGGCACTTCGAAAACGCGATGGGCTGCTACGAGACGCGCGTGCTGGCGAGCGAAGCGTCGCTGAAAGAAATGGAAGCGCGTCAGGATCTCGACGCCGAGTTCAAGGCGCGCCAGATCGCGGGCTTCGAGGCGGCCATCAAGGAAGATCGCAGCCAATATCACGCGTCGGCCTTCAATGCGGCCAACCTCTACGCGCAGGCAGGCAGACTGGAGAAAACGAAGACACTCATCGAGATCGCTGCGCAGGATCCCGCGCTCGCGGACATGGTCTCGCAGTTGAGAAAAATCATCGGCGGGCGGTAGCCGGTTGCTGCAAGACCGCAACCGGAACTTAGAACTCAGAACTCAGAACTCAGAACTCAGAACTCAGAACTTAGAACTTAGAACTCAGAACTCCGAACCAGCAGGGAAAGTTCTAAGTTCGAAGTTCTCAGTTCTAAGTTGCAGGTGTTTTGACACAATAGCGTCATGTCCACCTTCGCACACTTTCAGACCACCCTCGGCGACTTCACCGTCGAGCTGTTCGATGCCAAGGCGCCCAAGACGGTCGCCAATTTCGCCGGCCTCGCGGAGGGCTCGAAGGAGTGGAAACACCCGAAGACCGGAGAGAAGCACACGAAGCCGTTCTACGACGGCCTCGTCTTCCACCGGATCATCGAGGGGTTCGTCCTCCAGGGCGGCGATCCGCTGGGTCAGGGGTTCGGCGGGCCGGGGTACCAGTTCGCGGATGAATTTCATCCGGACCTCCGGCACGACGGCGCCGGCGTGCTGTCGATGGCCAACGCCGGCCCCAACACCAACGGCAGCCAGTTCTTCATTACCCTCGGCCCCACCCCTCACCTCGACCGTAAACACTCGGTCTTCGGCAAAGTGGTCAAGGGGCTGGACGTCATCGAGAAAATCGGCCGGGTCCAGACCGATCGCAACGACCGGCCGGTCACGCCCGTCGTGATGAACAAAGTCACGATCGAGCGGACGTAGGATTTCTCAAACTTTCCGCCCCCCGTACTCGTCGTATTCCTTCGACGAAACCCTTCGTTGACATCTACGAATACGTTCGTATAATGGCCCGTATGACTCGACCGCTCCCGCGTCCCACCGACACCGAACTGGCCATCCTGCGTGTGCTTTGGGAAAACGGCTCGGCCACCGTCCGGCAGGTTCATGAGGCGCTTGCCGGCGCCCGGGACACGGGATACACCACGACGCTGAAGCTCATGCAGATCATGGCGGAGAAGGGGCTGGTCGTCCGCGACGAGTCGACCCGCACGCACGTCTACGCCGCGCGCCTTACGCGCGACGAGACTCAGCGCCAGCTCGTGTCGGACCTCGTGGATCGCGCGTTTGGCGGCTCGGCGGCCGCCCTCGTGATGCAGGCGCTCAACGCGCATGCCGCGTCGGCTGAAGAACTCAAAGAGATCGAAGAAGTGATCGAAGACTACAAAGAAGGTCTCAAATGATCACGCCATTCATCGACCAGACCTCGATCCAGGCGCTCGCATGGGCGCTCGTCCATTTTCTCTGGCAGGGTGCCGTGCTCGGCCTCCTCGCCTTCGTCGTGCTGCGGCTCGGCCGCCTGCGCGCGACGACGAAGTACCTGATTGGCGTCGGGACATTGGGCCTGATGCTCGCGGCCCCGGCTGGGACATTCCTCTATCTGAACCGTGCGCCGAGCCGGACGATCGCGACGGCGACAGTCGCACCGTCAACCGTCGGGCCCACCGCGGCAGCGCCAGCAAAAGCCCAACCCAATGTCTACTCGACTGCTGCTGAATTCCAGATTCCGGCTGCGCCACCGACTCCCGCGCGTCCGCTCGGACCGTATCTGATTCTGACCGTGTGGCTGTCTGGCGTCGTGTTGCTGTCACTGCGCCTGTTCGGCGGATGGGTGGTCGCGCGCCGCCTCGTCACCCGCGCCATTCGTCCGGTTTCGCCGGAGATCCATTCCCTGGTGCGTCGCGTCGCGGGACGGATGGCGCTCGATCGCATCGTGCGCGTCTTCGAGTCCTCAGCCGTGTCCGTGCCGGTGATGGTGGGTTGGATCAAACCGGTCGTCCTGCTGCCTGCAGCGGCGTTGTCCGGGCTGACGCCGACCCAGGTAGAAGCGCTCATCGCCCACGAGCTCGCGCACGTCCGCCGGCATGACTATCTCGTCAACCTGCTGCAATCCGTCGTCGAAACGCTCCTGTTCTATCACCCTGCTGTCTGGTGGGTGTCGGCGCGCGTGCGCGCGGAGCGTGAGCACTGCTGCGACGATCTGGCCGTCGGCGTCTGCGATCGCCTCGTCTACGTGACCGCTCTCGCCGATCTCGCCGCGATGACGACGCCGCGTGTCGCGCTGGCCGCGACCGATGGATCGCTCGTCAATCGCGTCCGTCGTCTGCTCGGCCGTACTCGTGCCACCGCGGACTCGGCGACGAGTTGGAGTTCTGCGCTCACCCTCGCCGTTGTCCTCGGCGCGCTGCTGCCTGCAGGCCTGGTGCTCGCGAGAGGGACGGAAGCCCGGACGTACGCCCCCGCGGCGCAAGAAGCTCGCGCGGGTGTCGCGTCAGGCGTTCGCGGCGGCGTCGCGGGCGGCGTGACGGGCGGCGTGACGGGCGGCGTCGCGACAGCGGTCGCGGATGCGCCAGCCGAAGGCGTTGCCGGTGCTGTGGCTGAAGGTGTCGAGGGCGGCGTGTACGGCGGGATTGCGGGCGGCGTGACGCGCGGCATTGCCGGCGGCGTGCCCGGCGGCATCGAAAAGGAACGCGTGCGCGAGGTTGTCGAAGGCGTGGTGGGAGACGACGCCATCAAGGCCGCGTTTGCCGACCCTGGCCAGTGGCGAATCGAGCGCGACGACAAGGGCCGTTGGCGGCTGGCGCTCCGGCAGTCTCGTCCGCAGGGAATCAGATGGCGTTTTCAGCCAGGTCCGGACGGTCGTCTCCGGATCGTCAGAGAAGGACTGCTCTCCCGCGGAGGCGATGAAGACCTGCAACAGGCCGAAGCCGCTCTTCGTGAACGGATCGCGCAGCTGGAACGGGAGCTCGCCGAGCTGCGACGTCACTACGCCGAAATGCAGCAGGAGCAGGCGAAACAGTTCCACACGCTGACGCTCAATGACCAGCTCATGAGCGCCAAGGCGTTCGAGCAACTGCTCGGGGCGCAGGAAAAGATGGGCGAGAAGATGCGGCTCGACCAGTTGCTGGGCGAGAAGATGCGACTCGACCAGGAGAAGCTCGGCGAGCGGATGCGTCTCGCGCAGGAAAAGCTTGGACGCGACTACACCTTGCAGCTGCAGCAGGACAACCTGCGCAATTTCCTCGCGACGGCTGATGCCCAGCGTCTCTCGAACCTGGACGCCGAGCCTCAGAAGCTGCTCGACAATGCGATCGGCAAGCTCGAGGGCAACCTCGAAGGCAAGCCGCTGAACTTCCAGAGCACGAACCAGAAGGGCACCGGCAACGTCGTCTGGAGCAACGACGGCGACAAGGTTGCGATCAAGTGGACCGGCGCATTCCGGATCTCCGACGATGACAAGGACATCGTGTGGGTCGAAGCCGGGAAGTCGGTCCAGGTGTCCGACGGCGGATGGGTGTTCTCGACCGGCGTTGAAGTGAAGGGACTCGCTGACGGCAAAGTCGATCGCGGGTACTACCGCAACGGATTCACCAGACCGTACGAGCCAGAGGGGCGCGAGTTCCTGGCGACAATGCTGCAGAAAGTCGTGCGTGTGAGCGGCTTCGGCGCCGAGAGCCGCGTCGAGCGGTTTCTCAAGCAGGGCGGCGTCAACGCGGTTCTGGCCGAGATCGAGCTGCTTCAGGGCGACTACGCCAGGCGCGTGTATTACACCGAGCTGTTCAAACAGGCGAAGGTCCCGCCGGCCGAGCTCACCCGAATCATGGGGCGAGCCTCCGAGACCATCCAGTCGGACTATGAGCTGGCGTCGCTGGTCGTCACCGCGCTCGGCGCCAGCCAGGGTGACGAGGCCGCGCGCGTCGCCGCGATCGACGCGACGAAAACCATCGGCAGCGATTACGAGATGCGGCGCGCGTTGACGGCGGCATTGACCGAGCCGGTGTCGGCGAAGGTCTCGGCCTCGGTGCTGGCCGCGGCCGCTAACATCCAGCAGGACTACGAACGCGCCACGCTGCTGATCGACGTGGCGAAAAAGGGCGGGCTCGTCACGAGCACGAAGACCGCGTACTTCGATCTCGTCAAGGGCATCCGGTCGCCGTACGAGCAGGGACGCGTGCTGAGGTCGGTCACAGCCTCGACGAACCTGCCGGAAGACGTGATGAGCGACGCCGTCAAGGCGTCCCAGACGATGTCCGGCGATTACGAGCGGCGGCAATTTCTGAGCGCGTCGATGGCGCGGCAGCCGGTGACGCCGAAGAACGCGGGCGACCTGCTCCAGTCGGCCGCCGGGATCAAGTCGGACAACGAGCGCGCAACCCTGCTCGTGGATCTCGCGAAGAAGGGCGGCGTCACGAACGAGACGGCCGCCGCGTTCTTTCCGCTGGTCTCATCAATGACGTCGAGCTACGAGCAGCGCCGCGTGCTGCAGGCCGTGCTCGGGTCGGCGCCGCTGTCCGACCCGGTGCTCACCGGCCTGCTCAAAGCTGCGGCGAGCATCAGCAGCGACTACGAATGCGCCGAGACCCTCCTGACGGTGGCGCGCAAACACACGCTGTCGGGCGCCGCGCGCAGCCTCTACCTGGCGGCGGCCGACACCATCGCCTCCGAGCACGAGCAGACCCGCGTCCTGGCCGAGCTGGTAAGATCCGAGCGGGCAAAGAGATAAACAAGAGCTAAGTAGTACGGCTGTTGGGACCGACAGTACGCCTGTCAGGACCGAAGTCCGCCTGTCAGAGTCCTATCTCCGGAGGCTGTATGCACGTTGGCGCCGCTCGATTGCTCCTGGTTGCCACCTCGGTCCTGGTCATGGCCGGCGGGCTCGGCGCCGCTCAGGAGCAAGTCAAGCCGCAACCCGCGCGTCCGATCGGGCGCGACAGCGCGCCGCCGCCTGGGCAGACGGGGACCGCCGCGCTCGCCGGAATGGTCGTAGCCGCCGACACGGGCCGCGCAGTCCGTCGGGCGGCGGTCTCGATTTCGGGTCCCGAAGGCCGCCGCCGAACGGCGTCGACCGGCGAGTCCGGTGAGTTCGCCTTCACCAATCTTCCGCCAGGTCCGTACACCCTCACGGTTTCGCGCCAGGGATATCTGGATGTCAATTACGGCCAGCGCCAGCCGGGCTCGGGACGTCCGGGAACGGCGATCCAGCTCGCGTCGGGCCAGAAGCTCGACGACATATCGCTGCAGATGCCGCGCGCCGGCGTGCTGACCGGCGTCATCACCGACGAGTACGGCGATCCGATCATGGGGGTACAGGTGGGCGCCTGGCGGTTCGTCATGCGATCGGGCGAGCGCACGCTGCAGTCAGCGGGCTACGGGAGGACGGACGATCGCGGGATCTATCGCATTCCTTCGCTGCTGCCCGGCGAGTATCTCGTCAACACGTGGTCGCGCGCCGGCCTCGACATGATGGACATGCAGCTCGAGGAACTGAGAATGCGCGAAGTTCAACAGGTCATCATCGACGGCGGCAGGCCGCTTCCGCCTGAGCCGTACACCGTCGCCGCCATCCGGGGCGCCAGCGGCGCGAAAACCAGCTACGGCACCGTCTACTATCCAGGCACGCTTCAGCCTGCGTCGGCGACGGCCGTCACGCTGGGCGTCAGCGAAGAGCGCGGCGGCATCGACATGCAACTGCAGGTTGTCCCGCTTGCGGACGTGTCAGGAAGCGTGATCGGTCCGGATGGTGCCGTGCCGGCCAACGTCGACGTACGCCTCGTCGAGAACGGCGTTCCCGCGGCGCTGGCGAGAACACAGTCCACGAGGCTGCGGCCCGACGGCACGTTCTCGATGACTGGCATCGCGCCGGGTCAGTACACACTTGTCGCACGCACGTCGTCGAGAGTAGTGGTCCGAACGACTAACTGGACGGCGAGCGGAGATGTCGCGGAAGTGAAGATCGAAGGCAAGTCACTCGTCTTCAACAATCCCGACGACCCGAGCAGTCAAGGACAGATCCAACCTCAGAACGCGCTGTGGGCACAGGCCGACATCAATGTCGAGGGAACGCCGGTGACAAACCTCGTCCTGCCGCTCCGCGCGGGTCTCGATGTCGGCGGCGCCTTCGTCTTCGACGGCACGCCGCCCGAGCCGCCGGATGTCGGCCGTATTCGCGTGCAGCTGACGCCCGCGGGAACTTCGGCGATCGAGAACACCATGGCGCCACCCGCCGCGGTGTACAACGCCGGCCGCTTCACGCTTCGCGGCGTCATGCCCGGCCGCTATCGCATCGCCGCAACCGGTCTGCCTGGCGGCTGGAGCCTGAAGTCGGCGGTGTTCGACGACAGCGACGTGCTCGACACGCCGCTCGAGGTCAAACCGGGTGACGATCTCGCGGGCGGGATTCTGACGTTCACGCGCCGTGCGACCGAGCTGTCAGGGATGCTCCAGGATCAGGCAGGGAAGCCGATCTCCGACTACACCATCGTCGTCTTCCCGCCGGATCGGCGGTACTGGACGCCGATGTCGCGCCGCATTCAGGCCGCGCGTCCCGCGACCGACGGACGCTTCTCGTTCCGCAATCTGCCGCCTGGCCCCTACCGGCTCATCGCCGTCGTCGATCCCGAGCCGGGCCAATGGTTCGATCCCGCGTTTCTCGATCAGCTCCTCGGCGCCGCAATGGCCGTCGATCTCGACGACGGCGAGAGAAAAGTGCAAGACGTCAGGGTGGTCAAGTAAAGAGCTTGCACGTCCTACGGGTCCTACGGGTCCTACAGGGTCCTAGAGGTCCGCGCTCCTATGCGCGCGCGATAATAAGCCTCTAACCGAAGGTCTTCTTCATGTCCTTCATGTTCTTCATGTGTGCTTTGCTCTAGAGTCGACTCTAGGACTTCCTGTGATGCGAAACGGCTAAGCCGTTTTCGTCAGGCTACACGGAAACGAGAACGGCTCTAAGTTCTAACTTGCCAGCGTAGGGTGTTTGTCCTTCCAGTCCGTCGCCTGCTCATAGGCCATCGCGATGCGGCAGATCGTGGCTTCGTCGTACAGCCGTCCCGTGATCATCAGCATGACGGGCGTATCGCTGTTGTAGATCGAGCACTTCAGGGCGATCGCCGGATGACCGGTGAGATTGGTGACGCCGAGGGTCGAGTCGCTGCCGGCGCTCAGGAGCACGTCGTACTTACCCATCAAGGCGTCCATCTGGCGCATCAGCAGCACGCGCGCACGTTGGGCGCGGAGATACTCCACGGCGGGCGTGAAGCGTGCAGATTTGAACGTATTCGCCCAACTGCTCTGCGACGTGCCGGTGCGGAGCAGATCCACGTCGCCCGACCGAGTCAGGTCGTCGAACGACGCCGCCGACTCGGTCTCGAGAATGAAGCCGATCGTGCCGGCAATCGACAAATCGGGGAAATCTGCCAAATCGATCGGCGTGAGGTGCGCACCGAGCTTGCGATAGACGTCGAGCACGTCACCGTAGACCTTTCGCCGCTCCTCCACGCTCATGCCGCCGCGCCCGCCGCCCGGGCCACCGCGTCCGGCACCGGCTGCTCCCGCACCACCCGCGGCGCCACCGCCGGCGCCAGCCGCACCCGCTCCGGCCGCGGCGCCTGCGCCACCGCCTCGTCCGTCGGCCGCGGTCGGCTCGAAGCCGCTGCGCACGTACGCGATTTTGTAGCCCGAGAGCGGCGCGTCGGGATTCCAGTGAAACAACGCGTCGGCGACAGTGCCGTCGCGTTTGTCGGGCCCGTAGATCGCGTTCAGCACGAGCACGCAGTCCTCGACGTAGCGGCACATGGGCCCGGCCTTGTCCATCGTGTTCGACAGCCCCATCGCGCCGTACCGGCTCACGCGTCCGTACGTCGGCCGCAGGCCGACGACGCCGTTCGCGGTGGAGGGGGAGATGATCGATCCGCGGGTCTCCGTGCCGATCGCAAAGGCGACGCAGCCGGCGGCGGTCGCCGAGCCTGGTCCCGCGGACGAGCCGCTCGACCCGCGCTGCGGATTCCACGGGCTGTTGGTCCGGCCGCCGAACCAGCGATCGCCCTGCGCCAGCGCGCCGAGCGTGAGTTTGGCGACGAGCACGGCGCCGGCGTCGCGCAGCCGCTCCACGACCGTCGAGTCGTAGTCGAACACCTGATCGACGTACGGCTCGCCGCCCCAGGTCGTCTTGATGCCCTTCGTCGCGAAGAGATCCTTCGCGCCCCACGGCAATCCGTGCAGCGGCCCGCGGTACTTGCCGGCTTTGATTTCGCGATCGGCTTCCGCGGCCTGCTGCCGCGCCAGATCTTCCGTGAGCGTGACGTAGAAGTTGAGCGTCGACTGGTAGCGCTTGAGCCGCGCGAGGTACATCTCGGTGAGCTCGGTCGAGGTGACGAGCTTTCGCTCGATGAGCGCCGCCAGTTTCGTCACCGGCCAGAACGCGACGTCCTCGAGATTCGCAGGGCGCTTCAGCGTGACCGGCGGTTTCGTGTACCGCAACACCGCGCCCGGCGTCGCCGGCCCCTTCGGCTCCTTGCCGGGCAGCGCTGGTTTGAACATGATGGCCGGATCGATTTCCGGTCCGATGGCGATCTGGCGAAGCTGCTGGAACGTGCGCAGCCGCTGGTTCAGCGATCCCGAGATCGCCGCTTCCTCATCGGAATGGAAATCGAGTCCGATGAGCTTCTCGGCGCAGTCGATGGCCTCGGTGTTGACCGGCCCCGTGTTCTGCGGCGCGGGAGCCTGGGCCAGCACTTTGGCGCCGACCGCGCCGGCCACCGCCGCGGGCACAGCCTTCAGGAACTTGCGACGTGACTCGGATGCTGTTCGCTTCGCCACAGGAGTGCTCCCTTAGCAATTGTGATCTGGGGATCTGGGGATTTGCGGATCTGGGGATCTGTAGTTTTCAAGACACAATGAACTTAAGATTAGATCCTCAGATCCCCAGGTCCCAAGATCTCCAGTTGCACATGACAGTTCACTTCTTCTCCTTGAACCCAGCAGGGATGGCGACGTCGGCGTCGGAGGCCGTTGTCGCGATCGACAGCAGCTCGTGCGTCGAGGTGAGGGCTTTCGTGCGTTGCTGAGGCGCGCCTCCGCGGCCGCGCATCAACCGGCCGGCAATCGCCCCGCTCAGCCCGCCGCCCCCGCTCTGCTGTTGCTGCGACGCGGCCGCTTTCATCTGCTCGGCGCTCTTCACACCTTCGATCGTCATCGTGTTCATGATCGCCGTGCCTTCGAGCTTCTTGCTCTCCGCCGCCATCTTCTCGGCCATGGCCGTGAAGCCGGGCAGGAAGGCCGTGATGGCATTCGTCTGTGTGGCGTCCATTCCCGTGAACGTCCCGCCGAAGACCGCCTTGAAATATTTCACGTAGAAGGCGTAGAGCTCGTCCATCGCGGGCACCTTCGGGGCGAGCCACATGTCGTTGGTCATGACCATGCCGCCGCTCTCGTCGAGCGTCTTGCCCTTCTCGCGCATCGTGATCGTCAGGATGACCTGGCGCGTGTCCTGTCCCGCGATGTTCTTTTTCTCGCCCGTGTCTTTCACGTCGACGTCGAATTCCAGCTGCTTGCCGGCATCCTCGACCGTCTTCTTGTCTTCAGGGTTCATGCTCTGCGACTGCTGCTGGAGGTTCTTCTTCATCTCCTCCATCTGCTGCCGCATTTCGGCGAACGTGACGACCTTGTACTCCTTCTTCTTCATGTCGAGGACGTAGATCTTCTCCTCGGAGAGATCGACGATCTGGCCGACCGTGTCGCCCATGTTCGACATCCGGTTGCCTTTGACCGTGGTCGAGGAGGTGCCGTCGCCGCCGCCGGCCATCCGGTTGATGATGCCGCCCAGAAATCCTTCGAACTTCATCGTCGACTTTTCGCGCGTCTTGACGTCGGCAAGGACGTGGGGCGCCGCGAGCACTGCGACAACGAGGAGACCGAACCACCGGAACCGTCGCGTCATGAGCAAACCTCCGCGCAAGAGCAGGGGCCTATTCTAACGGGGCCGCGCCGGAATGCGTCAAAATGCCACGGACCGGCGGGCGGGGCGAGCGTCTGACGCGCTGGATGACCGCTCTCGATCGGCCGAAACTAGTGACGATGACGAGAGGACCGGGACGGGCAGTCGGTCTCATCGTGACGCTCTGCGTCGCGATAGCGGCGATACCGGAAAGGATGCTCTCGATGCAGGAGCGGCGCATCGTGAAAGACACCACTACACCGGGCGGCATGGCGAGTCCCGCCACCGTCGCCGGCGGGTTCGTGTTCGTCTCGGGACTGATCGCCGCGGGCGACGCGGGCAAGCTCGACGGTACGGATGTGCAGGCGCAGGCGCGCCAGGTACTCCAGCAGCTTCAGGCGGGGCTCGAGGCGGCCGGGTCGTCGCTGGCGCAGGTCGTCAGCGTGAACGTCTACCTGAAGCAGGCCCGGGACTTCCAGGCGATGAACGATGTCTATCGCGAGTTCTTCGCCGAGAAAGCCCCGACGCGGACGACCGTCGTCACGGACATCCGCGATGGCGCACTCGTCGAGATGTCGGCGATTGCGGTCCCGAATGGAACCGCGCGCGAAGTGCTGCAGCCCGCTGGGTGGATGAAATCGCCTCGTCCGTATTCGTACATCGTGCGCGCGGGCGGGCTGGTGTTCCTCTCGGGTCTCGTGAGCCGCCGCGGCACCGACGATCAACCGGTGCCGGGATCCGTGAGCGTGCAGGTGAAGACGATTCTCGACAATGCGGGCACGCTCCTCAAGACCGCCGGCCTGACCCACAGCGACGTCGTCGCGGCGCGCGTCTTTCTGACGGACGACACGTATTTCGAGGGGATGAACGATCAGTACCGGAAGTACTTCGCCGTCGCGCCGCCTGCGCGCGCGACCGCCGTCACGGACCTGGTGGCCACCGATTCGGTCGTCGAGATGACCTTGATCGCGGCCGAGGGGGAGAAGCAGGTGCTCGGACCGTCCGTCTCGCCCAGCCTGCCGCTCTCGCCGGCGGTGCGCGCGGGGAAGCTGGTATTTCTGTCCGGCGTCCTGGGCAACACCGCCGAAGCGACGGACGTGACGGCGCAGACCAAAGAGATCTTCGATCGCATCGGGCGGACACTCGAGTCGGCCGGTCTGTCATTCGCCGATGTCGTCGACAACATCGTGTATCTGCCGGACCTCTGGCATCGCAAGCCGGTCGACGAGGTCTAT
>JBLNGH010000523.1:0-2680 GCA_050264575.1 Acidobacteriota bacterium
ACGGAGAAAGTGGGCGAAGTCGTCGACCTCACGCTCGCCGAGCTTCGCACGCTGCGCGACACCCCGGTGCCCGCCGAGGAGCTGACACGCGCGAAAGATCACCTGAAAGGCAGTCTGATGCTGAGCCTGGAGAATACGTCCAGCCGGATGTCGCAGCTCGCGCGGCACGAGATCTACTTCGGCCGGAGCTTCACGCTCGACGAGCTCCTGGCGGCGATCGATGCCGTGTCGGCCGCCGACGTCCAGCGTGTGGCCGGCGACCTGTTCAAAGACGGCAATCTCGTGGCGACCATGGTCGGACCGGAATCGACGGTGCCGGTCACGGTGGATCAGTTGAAGGTCGAGTGACGTGATCGCGCGCTACACGCATCCCGAGATGGGCGCGATTTGGAGCGACGCCCGGAAATACCAGACGTGGCTCGACGTCGAGCTGGCGGCCACCGACGTGCTCGCGCAGGCGGGCATCGTCCCGACGGCCGACGCGCGGGAGCTGCGCGCGCGCGCGTCGTTCGACATCGGGCGCATCGAGGAGATCGAACGCACGACGCAGCACGACGTCATCGCCTTCACGACCGCGGTCGCCGAGCGCGCGGGACCGTCCGCGCGGTGGTTCCATTTCGGTCTGACCTCGTCCGACGTGCTGGACACGGCGCTCGCGCTCCAGATGCGCGAGTCGTGCGATCTCATCCTCCGGGACATCGACGCGCTCGCCGACGCGATTCGCGGTCGAGCCGAAGAACATCGGCGCACGCCGATGATCGGCCGCACGCACGGCGTCCATGCCGAGCCGATGACGCTCGGCGTGAAGCTGGCGCTCTGGTACGCCGAGGTCGAACGCGACCGCGAGCGGATCCGCCGCGCCCGCGAGATCGTCTCGATCGGCAAGCTGTCGGGGGCCGTCGGAATGTTTGCGCACCTCGACCCGTCGATCGAGGCCGCCGTCTGCGAACGGCTCGGCCTGACGCCGGCGCCGGTCGCCTCGCAGGTCATTCAGCGCGATCGGCATGCGGAGCTGCTGACGTCGCTCGCGATTCTGGCGGCGTCGCTCGAGAAATTCGCGCTCGAGATTCGCGGCCTGCAGAAAACCGAGATCGGCGAGATCGAAGAGCCGTTCGGCCGCGGCCAGAAGGGCTCGTCGGCGATGCCGCACAAGCGCAATCCCGTCGGCTGCGAGCAGATCACGGGTCTCGCGCGGCTGGTGCGCGCCAACGCGATGGCGGCGCTCGAAAACGTCGCGCTCTGGCACGAGCGCGACATCTCGCATTCGTCCGTCGAGCGGATCATTCTGCCCGACAGCTTCATCGCGGTCGATCACATGCTGCGCCGCTTCACGAAGATCGCCGCCGGCATGGTGGTGTATCCGGACCGGATGATGGAGAATCTCAGGCGCTCGCGCGGCGTCGTGTTTTCCGGCGCGCTCCTGCTGGAACTGTCGCGCCGCGGCGTGTCGCGCGAAGAAGCGTACGAGTGGGTGCAGCGCAATGCGATGCGCGCATTTCACGAGCAGCGCGACTTCAAGGAGCTGGTGCTGGCCGACCGCGACATCACGACGCGGCTCGATCGCGGAGCGATCGACCGCGCGTTCGACCTGGGCTCGCAGCTCCGGAACGTGGACGCGATCTTCGAGCGGGTGTTCCAGCAGGTGCCGGTAACAGCCGCGCCATAGGGGCGGAACTTCGACGTTCGAGCTTCGACGTTCGAAGTTGAGCAGGAATCGCGGGGGAGAGAATTTGAAAGCGCGTGTCTTCGTCACCCTCAAACCCTCGGTCTTCGACCCGCAGGGCAACACGATCGCTCAGGCGCTCCAATCGCTCGGCTACGGCGCCGTGTCGGAGGTCCGCCAGGGCAAGTACTTCGAGCTGGATCTCAACGTGAGCACGGATGGAGAAGCCAGGCAGATCGCGTCCGAGGTGGCGGAGCGCGTCCTGGCCAATCCCGTGATCGAAAGCTTTCGGATCGAGACATGAAGTTCGCCATCGTCGTCTTCCCGGGATCGAATTGCGATCACGACGCGTACCACGCCGTGAAGCACGTGCTGGGCGAGGGGGCGGAGTTCGTCTGGCACAAAGAGACGACGCTCGCGACCGCGGACGTCGTCATTGTGCCGGGCGGCTTCTCGCACGGCGATTACCTCCGGACCGGCGCCATCGCCCGGTTCTCGCCCATCATGGCGGCCGTCACGCGATTTGCCGCGTCGGGCGGTCCGGTGCTCGGCATCTGCAACGGGTTTCAAATCCTGCTCGAATGCGGCCTGCTCCCGGGCGCGATGCTTCGCAACCGCGATCTGAAATTCCATTGCGAGTTCGTGGGTCTGCGGGTGGAGCGCACCGACACGCCATTCACCGGCCTCGGCCGTGCCGGTCAGATTCTGCGGCTGCCGATCGCGCACGGCGAAGGCAATTACTACGCGCCGCCGGAAACCCTCGCGATGCTCGAGGATCACGGCCGCGTCGTGTTCCGGTATGCGAACGCGTTCGGCGAGACGACCGAGCAGGCGAATCCGAACGGCTCGGTCCACAACATTGCCGGGATCTGCAACGAGGCCCGCAACGTGGTCGGCTTGATGCCGCATCCGGAGCGGGCGTGCGAAGCGGCGATTGGCAGCAGCGATGGTCTGCTTCTGTTCAAGTCGGTGGTGTCGATGCTGTCCGAGCGCGGCGACTGGCAGGGGTCGGCCTCG
>JBLNGH010000524.1:0-7049 GCA_050264575.1 Acidobacteriota bacterium
GTGCGTACGTGCAGCCGTTCCCCGCGACAGGAGCACGGTACCAGATTTACGGGAAGGATCCGGAGAGCGCCCACCATCTGCTCTGGACGAAGACCAACGAGTTGATCTACAACCCCCGTCCGACATCCCTGGAAGTTGTGAGTGTGACGACGCAGCCGATTCCCAGCTTTGGCAACCCGGTCGCGTTACCGAGGCTGTTTTCAACCGGCCCGCCGCAAACGCGAAGGCCGTTCGACCTGATGCCTGACGGTAGATTCCTTGGGCTCGCGGTGCCCGGCCAGACGGAGACGGCGACAGGGCCGGCGGCGCCCGAGGTTCGGCTCGTACTGAACTGGTTCGAGGAGCTCAAGCAGCGCGTGCCGGTGAAGTAGTTGGCCGGTTTATCGCAAATTTGAAATTCTGGAATTTGAAGTCTATCCGGCAAGCTCGCGTTGTTGAGGCCTTACAATACGAAAGCTCCCGTGTCGGAAGTGTCGGCAGATCCAGAGGAGCGTCCGCATGGCGACAGACATCTTCGCAAAACTCGGGGACATCAAAGGAGAATCGACTGACGCCAAACACGGTGACGAAATCGAGGTGCTCTCGTTTTCGTGGGGTGTGACGAATCCCGCTTCCAGCGGTTCCGGCGGGGGAGCCGGCGCGGGCAAGGCGACCTTCAAGGATCTTTCGATCGTTCACAACATCGACAAAGCGACTCCGAAGCTTCTGGAGGCGTGCGCCACCGGCACGCACCTCAAGGATGCGACCATCACGCAGCGGAAGGCAGGCAAGGGCCAGCTGGAGTACCTCGTCATCAAAATGAACGACGTCATCATCACTGGCGTCACCCATGACAGTTCCGCCGAGGCTGCGGCGCTGGCGCCGGAGACCGTGAGCCTGACGTTTGCCAAGGTCGACTTCGAATACCGGCCCCAAAAAGCCGATGGATCGCTCGATGCAGGGATTCATTTCAAATACGACCTCAAGACGAACAAAGTCGGCTGAAAACCTTTCAGTTGGCGCCGGGACATGCGCGAGCAGCTCGTGGAGCCGTCAGAAACGCCAACGCGCGAGCTAACGCTCGACGAAGCGATCGCGCTCGCCATCGTGCTGCAACAAGGTGAGCAGCTCGCGGAGGCTCAGGAGTTGTACCGCCGCGTACTCGACACAGCCCCCGATCATCCTCGGGCGTTGCACTATGCCGGCGTGCTCGCGCATCAACAGGGGCGGCGCGACGAGGCGGTCGCGCTCATCGAGCGAAGCCTCGCGCTGGTGCCGGATCAGGCGGACTGGCACAGCAACCTGGGCATTGTCCTCCAATCGGACGGCCAGCTGGACGCCGCGATCGGCGCGTGCCGTCGTGCGATCGCCATCGACCCGAACCATGCAAATGCCCACAGCAATCTCGGCGTCCTGTTGAGAGCCACCGGTAAGCCGGCGGAAGCCGAAGCGGCCTATCGCACCGCCCTCCGCCTGAACCCGAATCACATTGACGCGTACACCAACCTCGGGATCCTTCTCAACGGCTTGAACCGGACCGAGGAAGCGGCGGCGTGCTACTGCAAGGTGATCACGCTCAGGCCGAAACACCGCGAAGCGCGATCGCTTCTGGCGCTCGCGCACTGCATGCTCGGCGAAGTGGGCGAGGCCGTAAAGATCCTCGAGCAATGGCTCGACGAAGAGCCTGGCGACCCCATTGCCGTCCACATGCTCGCGGCCTGCACTGGTCGAGACGTACCGGCGCGCGCGACGAATGAGTTCGTCACGAGAACCTTCGACAGTTTTGCCGCGAGCTTCGAATCGAAGCTTCAGAAGTTGTCGTACCGCGCGCCAGCGCTCGTGGCCGCCATGGTCGAGTCCTCGGGCCTCGAGCCGTCGAACCGCCTCGCTGTGCTGGACGCTGGGTGTGGAACCGGGCTCTGTGGCGCTCTCCTGGCCCCGTACGCGCGCCGATTGATCGGCGTTGACCTGTCCACCGGAATGCTGGCGCACGCGCAAGAAAAAAATCTCTACGACCTGCTCGTGAACGCCGAGTTGACGGAGTACCTGCGAGACCATCGCGAGGCGTTCGACTTGATCGTGTCCGCCGACACGCTCGTGTATTTCGGTGACCTTGACAGCGTCCTCGCCGCTGCCGCGGGCGCGCTTCGCCCGAACGGACTCCTGGTATTCACGCTCGAGCACGCGGTCGGGGCCGAGGCAGCTCTCGACTCCCGCCTGGAGTACCACGGCCGCTACAGTCACGCGCGCCCCTACGTCGAACGAGTGCTCGCCTCTTTGGGACTGCAGCCGGAGATCACCCAAGCCGAATTGCGCTCGGAGTCAGGCGTCCCGGTGCCGGGGTTGGTGGTTCGAGCGACGAAGTCACCGCTGTCATAACATCTCTCCATGCTCATGCTGAGCCGGGCGATCCTTTTCGCGCTTGCCTCCCTCGTTGCGGCGCATCGTCTACCCGCGCCAACCCTGAGCGGTGTCGATGGAGCCGACGACGTCCGCCTCGTCGGCGTCGACGGCGAGGGCGCCAAGTACTGGCCGCGGTGGCGCGGACCGTCGGGGCAGGGCCACGTGACGGGCACGAACTACGTCGACGCGTGGTCGGACAAGCAGAACATCAAATGGCGCGTGCCGGTGCCGGGCGTCGGTCATTCGTCGCCGATCATCTGGAAAGATCATCTGTTTCTGACGACGGCATCGGAAGACGGCGGGACGATGTGGATGCTGGCGTTCAACCGGACGTCCGGCAGGCCGCTGTGGCGGACGACCCTTCCCTCCAGCGGCATCGAGCACGTCTATCCGAAGAACAGCCGCGCGTCGGCGACGGCAACGACCGACGGCCAGCGCGTGTACGCGTCGTTCGGCACGCACGGGCTCGCCGCCTTCGACTTCAGCGGCAAGATCCTGTGGCACACGAAGCTCGGCGACGTGAGCAATTATCACGGCAGCGCCGGATCGCCGGTGCTCTACAAGGATCGCCTGTTTCTCTATCAGGATCACGACGGCACGGCGACGCTGCGCTCGTTCGTCGCCGCGTTCGACGCCGCGACCGGCAAGGTGCTCTGGAAGCGAGACCGCCCCGAGACGGTCGGCTGGGGCTCACCCGTCGTCATCAACACCGGCACGCGCGACGAGCTCATCGTCAGCAGCCAACGCCGCGTGGCCGCGTACGACCCGGAGACGGGAAAGGATCTCTGGAGCGTGCGCGGGATGACGCTCGAGGTGATTCCCACGCCGGTCGTGGGCCACGGGCTCGTGTTCTGCTCGTCGGGACGTCAGGGACCGACGCTGGCCATCCGGCCCGGCGGATCGGGCGACGTGACCGCGACGCACGTCGCATGGTCGTCGCCGAAAGGATCGCCCTTCGTGCCATCAGGCCTGATCCATGGGCCGTATCTCTATCTCGTCAACGACATCCAAAGCATTCTCACCGTCTTCGAGGCTGCGACCGGCAAGGTGATCTATCAGGATCGTCTGGGTCAGCCGATCCGGGAAGGGTTCTCGGCATCGCCTGTCGCGGTCGGCGACAAGCTCTTCTTTACGAACGACGATGGTGAGACGTTCGTCGTTCAGGCCGGCCCGGTCTTCAAGCTGCTTCGCGTCAACCGGCTCAGCGGCCGCATTCTCGCCTCGCCCGCGCTCGTCGACGGCGTCTGGTACTGGAGAACTGAGAGAGAGCTGGTGTCGATTGGTCAGTGATGGTGTCTGTGTCAATCTGAAATCTGCAATCTGGGAATCTGCAATCTCGATCCGGCAATCTCTAATCGGCGAACTGAAATCTATCGGCGAATCTGAAATCGGGCAATCGGCTCCGATTCCCGATTACGCGCTTCCCCGATTCCAGATAGATTCCCGATTCCCCGATGATTCTCGATTCCCCGATTGCCCGATTGTAGTTAATCGATTCCAGATTCCCAGATTCCAACTTTCAGATTCACACGCGCCGGTCGAGTATGGCGCGGTCGTACACCATTGCCGCGACGACCCCGCCGGCGATCGGCGCCACCCAGTAAGCCCAGTGCCATTGCCAGTACCCCTGGACGAGCGCGGGACCGAACGATCGCGCCGGGTTCATCGACGCGCCGGTGACCGGACCGGCGGCGAGGATCTCGAACGCGACCGTCATCCCGACGGCGAACGATCCGATTTTGACCTCCTGACCTCGAGGGTCCACTGCCATGCCGAAGATCGCGGTCACCAGCAGGAACGTCAGGACGAATTCGACCAGCACCAGCGTGCTCGTCGTCACCCAGGGTCCAGGCAGCGGGATGCCGAGGTTGGCCTGCGCCACGGCGGCTTCAGGAAAGACCCCCGAGCAAATCACCGCCGCCGTCGTCGCGCCAGCCAACTGCGCGACGATGTAGATGAGCGCGGTCGGCGCCGCGACGCGCCCGGTCGCGAGGAGCGCGATCGTCACCGCGGGATTGAAGTGCGCTCCCGACACGCCGCCGAAGGTCGCGATCGCAACCGACAACGCCAGCCCGTGCGCGAGCGCGATGCCGACGAGACCGACGTTGCTGCCCACCGCCTGCGTGCCGCCGAGGATCGCGGCAATGCCCGCAAAGCAGAGGAAGAACGTGCCGATGAACTCGGCGAGCGGAGCCCGGATATTTGACATGAAGTAAAGTTTATGGGGACGGGACTCAAATGTGGAACACTCTGCGGCAAACTCGCCTCGTCCCCTTTGTGCTGCTCGCCCTCGTGGACACTTCGCAGCCGCAACAGACCACGGCTAATACCCCGTTTTCCGGACCGATTGCGGCGCTCACATCACCAGCTTCTGACGGCTCCGCGCAGCCGAACCTCGCCGTCGATCGAAACGGCCGCGTGTGGCTCAGCTGGCTCGAATCCCGCGCCGGCGGCGGCCACAAGCTTCAGCTCGCGTCGCTGCGGGACACCACCTGGTCACCCACGTTGACGATTGCGGAAGGCACCGACTTCCTCGCCAACTGGGCCGACTTTCCGTCCATCTTCGCGACGTCGACAGGCACGCTGGCGGCCCATTGGCTGCAACGCGGCATCGGGACGCCGTACGGAATTCAACTGCGCACATCTTCTGACGATGGCCGGACGTGGACCCGGCCGGAAACGCCTCACCGTGACACGGCGGCCGGCGAGTTCGGATTCGTGTCGTTTTTCGAAGCACCCGGCGCCGGGCTCGGGCTCGTGTGGCTGGACGGACGTCGTCCGGCGAACCGCGCCGGTCAGGCGGCGCACAGTGACGGCGGAAGCGGCATGGCCGTCAGAGCGACGCTGGTCAAGAACGGCGTGCCCGGCGAGCAGGCCGTCGTCGACCCGCAGGTCTGCGAATGCTGCCAGACGTCGGCGGCCCGCACGTCCGACGGCGTGGTTGTCGCTTATCGCGATCGCAGCGACGCAAACATCCGCGACATCTCGGTGGCGCGCTTCGCCAACGGACGATGGTCGGCGCCGTCAAACGTGCATGCAGACAATTGGGAGATCAATGGCTGTCCGGTCAACGGACCCGTCGTGACCGGCCTGGGCAATGCTGTAGCCGTGGCGTGGTTCACGATGGCCGGCGGCACTCCGCACGTGAAGGTCGCGTTTTCATCGGACGGAGGCCGTCAGTTCGGGACGCCCGTTCAGGCGGACATGAACGTCACGTTCGGCCGGCTGGGAATGGTGATGCCCAATCCTGATCGGGTCTTGGTCTCGTCGATCGAACGGAGCAACGCCGGCGTCGAGCTTGTCGTCCGGCAGGTCACGCGAGACGGCCGGGCGGGTCCGGCTGTTGCGGTCGCGCCTTCGACGTCCGATCGGTCGAGCGGATTCGCGAGAATGGCGCTCACCGGAAAGCGCGTCGTCCTGGCGTGGACCGAGGTCGGCCGCGGCGCGCCGACGCGCGTCCGCGTCGCGAGCGCAGTGGTCCGATGAAGATCGGCCTACCGGGCATCCTCGTCATCGTCGTCGGTCTGCTGTTCGTGGTGCCGTCTGCCGTCGGGTACTACACCGACTGGCTCTGGTTCCGTGAGCTGGGGTACGACAGCGTCTTTGTCCGGTCGCTCAACGCGCAGTTCACGGTTTTCGTCGCGACGTTCCTCGCCGTTTTCCTGTTCATCTATCTCAACATTCGCCTCGCCGGGCGGGCATTCGTCCGGCCGCACGTCGTGCTCGGCCGCGGCGTCGACGGACGGCAGATCTCCGTCGACAGCCGGCGGCTGACGCGCATGGCGCTGTGGATCTCGCTCATGGTCGGGCTGGCGCTCGGACTGTCGGGCGCCAACGACTGGCTGGCCTGGCTCAGCGCCTTCCATGCAGTACCGTTCGGCGATCGCGATCCGTTGTTCGGCCGCGACGTCGCGTTCTACGTGTTCACGTTTCCGGTGCTTCAGATCGTCCGCCAGCAGGCGATGATCACGACCGTCCTGACGCTGATCGGATGCGGCCTGTACTACGTCTTTTCCGGCAGCTTCGTCATCGAGTCACGCCACGGCGTCGCGTTGTGGCCGCGCGTCAGGCTGATTCCGGCCGCGCGCCGCCATCTCGGCATCCTGGTCGCCGTCATCTTCATCCTGATGGCGTGGGGCGCGTGGCTCGAGCTGCCGCGGACGCTCCTGTCCCCCGCGCCGGCGACGGCGACGGTGGCCTTCGGTGCATCCTACACCGACGTCTACGCGGGCTTTCCGTTCCTGCGCGCTACCCTCGTCGTCCTGCTTGCCGGCTCCGGGTTGTCGGTGTGGTACGGATTCAGCCGGCGCACGTGGCCGCTTGGCGTCGCGATTGGACTCTATCTGGCGGTGTCGGTGGCGGGCGGAATCTATGCCGCGCTGCTGCAGAACTTCATCGTGACGCCGAACGAGCAGGATCGCGAGCAGAAGTTCATCGTTTACAACATTGCCGCGACGCGGCGGGCCTATGCGCTCGACCGCGTCGAGGAGCGCGAGCTGCTGGGCGACGCGACCCTGACGCCGCAGGACATCGTCAGCAACGCGGGCACGATCGAGAACGTCCGGCTCTGGGACCACCAGCCGCTGCTCCAGACGTTCGCCCAGATCCAGGAAATCCGGACCTATTACGACTTCATCAACGTGGACAACGACCGGTACACGATCGAC
>JBLNGH010000525.1:0-10154 GCA_050264575.1 Acidobacteriota bacterium
ACCGTGTGAGGCTCAGGACTCCAAGGTCACAGGCACTCACGACGTTCAGAACGCGCTCCCCGTCTCGAACGGAGAACGACCACGAGGTGCAACCGCGCGTGTGGCCGCCGGTGATGTGCGCCGTGAGTGCGAGCGGCCCGAGGCGGATGGTGTCTCCGTCCTTGAGCCGATGGGCGACCCGCATTTTCGGGTAACCCAGAACTCCGATCCACACGAGGGCCCTCAACGGCAGGACCCCGTCCGGGTCATCGCCCCCGGAGGCGAGGGTATAGGCGCTCGCTTCACTCGCCCACAGTTCGGCACCAGACGCCTGCTGGAGCACGCCCAGCCCGCCGCCATGGTCGGGATGAGGCTCTGAGTTCAGGAGCACCTTCACGTCCTTGATGCTGAAGCCGAGCTTGGCAATGCTCGCGATGATCATCGGCGCGGTGCTGGGATAGCCGCCATCGAGCACGATATGGCCCTCGGGCCCGGTGATGAGGAAGGCCGCGGCATCGGTCGCGCCCACGTAGTAGAAGTTGCCGGCGATGCGGAACGGTTCGGCGGGTCCCTGTCCGCCTCGCTTGGTTGCGTTCAACCACCTGCCGATGAGGACCAGCGCAAGCACACTCACCAGTCCCAGGAGGAGGACCAACTTGTATCGTTGCCTCATCTTCCAATCTGCTTCGCGAAACCCTGTGCGATGCCGAACGCAACCGACCTCATGTCCGCAAAAGAACGGTTCGCCATGACTGCGACGACGATCCCGCATTCGGGAAATATCAAGAACGATGCGGAAGCGCCTTCAGACGTGAATCACGCCGGCACGCCGACATCGACTACCAGGATGTCGGCGTCACTTTGTGCGAAGCGCGACGACCGGATCCGTCCCAGCTGCCTTCCGCGCGGGTAGCCATGCCGCGACGGCCGCAATCAGGGCAAGCATCGCGATCGCGAGCACGTAGTGCTGTACATCGCCCGCCGCCACGCCAAACAGCATCGCCTGCGCGGCGCGCGCGGTCGGGATCGCCAGCGCAAGGCCAAGGCCGATGCCGCCAATCACCGGCGGCCATACACTGCGAAGCACCTCGCGCGCGACGCGGTTCGGATGGGCGCCAAGCGCCAGGCGCACGCCAAATTCCGCGCGCCGGTTCGCCACGGAGTAACTCAACACCCCGTACAGACCCAGCGTCGCGAGCGTGATGGCGAGCGCCGCAAACGCCGTGGCCAGCGTCGACAGCAATCGCTCGCTGACCAACGTGGCGTCGATCTGATCTTGGACGTCGATCACGTCTGAGATCAGCGTCTTCGGATGGATGCCGCGCACCACCTGCGCGACGACCGCCACGGTCGTACCGGTCGATTGCTCCGAGGACACGGCCAGAGTGATTCGCGTCACCGGATTGATCGGCTGCCACAACGGCACGAAGGCAAAGCGCGGCACTACTTGCCGCAGATTCTGATGCTTGTGATCACGGACGACTCCGACGATCTCGTATTTGCCGCCCGTGCCGAAGTCGAGGATCTCCCCGATGGGCGAGCGGCCGGGGAAGTAGTCGCGCGCTGCCGCCTCGTTGATCACGGCAACCTTGGGCGAGCCGGCCGAATCACGCGGCGAAAACGCGCGGCCGGCGATCATGGCGATACCAAACGTCCGGAAATAATCTTCGGACACATGATTCAGCCGAACACTGCGATCACGGTCATCGCGTGGCTGGTATCCGGCGACCGTCACCGGTCTCCCGGTATCGCGCCCGGACAGCGGTGTCAGGACCGACAGGCTGGCCGCGCGCACACCGGGGAGCCGGCGAATCTCCTCGAGCGCGGTCTGCCATAACCGGCGCCGCACCGCGCCCCTCTCTTCGGCCGGCGCCAGGACATCGAGCGACATGGTCAGCACGCGGCTCGGATTGAAGCCGAGGTCCATTCTGCGCAGGTTCGCCATCGTTTCCAGGAACATCAGCGCCGTGACCAGCATGACGAGAGACAACGCGATCTGCGCGGCCACCAGCAGGCGGCCGGTGGCGGCGGCGGGACGCGATCCCGTCACGCGCGACTCCCCGTCTTTCATCGCCGCCTGCGGATCGACACGGGCGGCGCGTCTTGCCGGCCACACGCCAGTCATCAGGCCGGCCACCAGGGCCACGACCGCGGCAAAGGCGGCGAGACGCCAGTCGTACTGCACGTTCAGCACGATGGGGTTCCGCCCGATCGCGAAAAACTTCGTCAGGGCCTGAATTGAGAGCGAGGCGACGATCAAGCCGGCGCCAGCACCAAGAAGAAACACCAGCAGTGTCTCGGCCAAAGCCTGCCTGATCAGCCGGCCGGTACCCGCGCCGATCGCCGCGCGGACCGCCATTTCGCGTGCCCGCACGACGCCGCGCGCGAGGAGGAGGTTGCCGATGTTCGCGCATGCAATTAGCAGCACGATGACGGTAATGGCGTTGAGCGCATACAACGGCTGCTCGAAGCGCGTGCGAAGTCCGCTGCTGCCGCGACCCGCTGGCGACAAAGACATACGCGCAAATCGGGCCCGCCGCTCGGCCGATTGTTCCGTATCGATCATGAAGCGCTGGAAAATCGCGTCGACGTCAGCGGTCGCCTGCCCGATGCTGACACCGGGTTTCAGCCGCCCGATCGCCGAGTACCACGACCAGGTGTCGGCGGCCAGCAGACTTCCGGCCTGCGTTATCGGCAGCGTCAGCTCGATCTGCGATCCTGGATCGAGGCCCCAGAACGTGGACGCAGTCACCCCGACGATGGTGAACGTGAGATCGCCAACCGTCACGCCCTTGCCGAGCGCATGCGCATCGCCGCCGAACCGGCGCTGCCAGTACCCATAGCCAATGACCGCGACCGGCGGATTGAGCTTCTCGTCTTCAGGCGTCAACAACCGACCGATCACCGGCTGGATGCCAAGCAGATCGAAGTAATTGCCCGACGCGATCTGCCCATAGACCTGCTCGATGTTGCCGTCGACTTCCACACGCAACTGGTCGGCGGCCATCGCCGCGGTGTTGCTGAATGACGATGAGTCCTTGCGAACACGGTCGAAGAAGGGATAGGGCGGCGTGCCGCCGCCGGCGATTCGAAGGAACACCAGCTCCTCCGGCCGTGTGACAGGCAGCATGCGAAACAGCACCGTGTCGACGAGGCTGAAGATCGCGGTGTTGGCGCCGATGCCGAGCGCGAGCGTGAGGACGGCCGCCGCGGTAAACCCGGGACTGCGTCCGAGCATGCGGACGCCGTACTTCAGATCCTGCACCGCGTCGGTCAGCCAGCGCACGCCGCGCGCATCGCGCGCCTGTTCCTGCAATTGCGACACGCCACCGAACTCGCGCAGGGCCCGCGCCCGCGCCGCTGGCGGCGCGTCGCCCTGTTCGATGAACTCCTGCGTCAGATGCTCGAGATGCGACTCCATTTCCTCGCGATCGTCGCGATCGACAGTGCCGCCGCGAAGAAGCGCGCGAAGCTTCAGCCGGAACACCTGCCAGGTGCGCATGCCTCAACCTTCCGAACGGACCACTTGTGTGACCGCACCCGCGAGACGCTCCCACGACGCGCTCTCTTTCTCGAGCTGTCGACGTCCGGCGCGGGTGAGCGCGTAGTACTTGGCACGCCGATTCTGCTCCGACACCCCCCAGGTGCCTGAAATCCATCCCTGGTGTTCAAGCCGGGAGAGGGCTGGATAGAGGGATCCTTGCTGGACGTGCAGAATGTCGCTCGACATCTGCCTGATGCGCCGCGCGATCGCCCAGCCGTGCTGTGGCTCGAGCTGCAGCGACTTGAGGATCAGGAGGTCGAGCGTGCCCTGAACGAGGTCGATGGGCTTGATGGCCTGCTCCCTATGATTATCGACACAAGCTTACCGATGTTGTTGTCGATAATCAAGGGGAAGGGGTAGCTGACTACCGTTGCTTCACCTGAAGTCTGTCCACAACGCCGGTAACGCCGGCGGTCTCCCGGGCCAGCCGAACGGCGCGCTCGCGCTCCTGCTTCGACTCGACGGTTCCGGTCAGGGTGACGACCGACCCGGTGGTGTCCACATTGATCGTGCGTGCTTTTACCAGGTCGTCGAGGGCCATCTTCGACTTGATCTTGGCTGTCAACGTTCCTGCGTCGACGGCCTGTTCGAGCTTCGTAGCCGCCTTCCCAGCGGTGGCCGCGGTCTTGTCGACGATGGCTTTGGCCTGATCACGCGCCGCCTCAGCATCCCCACCGGTGGAGCCGGATGGGAGAAGCGTCAGGCCATGACCCGACCAGTAGTTGAAGGCGAGCACCCCGATCACGGCGACGATGATCAACACGAAGACCGTGCGGATTAGACGCATGTGTGCCTCCTGGCTCCATCATGGTATGGGGGACGGATCCCTGTCACGTCCACCGCCACGACCGCGACGGAACCTCGGCACCGGTTCCCTCGTCTCTCCTAGACAACTTAGGAGAACTTGGTAAGATGGTCCACCTCGTGAGGCGCACCGCACGTCGAATCTCGACCTATTGGCAGATCCTCACCCGGCGCGATCGCGTCAGCTCCGATATGAACGAGGAGATGCGTTTCCATGTCGAGATGGAGACGGAACGCCTGATGAAGGCGCACGGACTCCCCGTCGAGGAAGCCCGCCGTCGCGCGCTGGTCAGCTTCGGCGGCGTCGAGAAATTCAAGGAGGCCGGGCACGACGTGTACGGCTTGCGCTGGCTGGACGCGCTGCTGCTCGACGCGCGATTCAGCCTGCGCATGCTGCGCAAACATCCCGGGCTGACGATGGTTGGCGCGTTCGCGATGGCGGTGGCCATCGCCGTCGGCGCCACCGTGTTCGAGGCGATTTCGGACATCCTCGACTCGGCGCTGCCGTTCCCCGGCGGCGACCGGATCGTCGAGCTCGAGTTCGTCGGTTCGGATCCAAGCAAACCAGAGCAGCAGGTGATTCACGAGTTTGCGGCGCTGCGTGGCCGATTGACCACCGTCGAGCACGTCAGCGCCTACCGCAACGCGCAGCACAATCTGGTGGCGGCAGAGACCGCACCCGAGCCCGTTGAGGTGGCGGAGATCACGGCGTCCGCGTTTGCGATCACCAACACACCAGCGCTGCGGGGCCGCTACTTGCTGCCGTCCGACGAGGCGGACGCGGCCTCACCCGCACTCGTCATCGGCTACCAGGCGTGGCAGGTTCGTTTCGGTGGCGACCCCAACGTTGTCGGCCGAACGGTGCGCCTGGGCGGCGTTCCGCGGACCGTCGTTGGCGTCATGCCGGATGGATTCGAATTCCCGACCGACCATCAGTTCTGGATCCCGCTGCGTGCGGATCCACTCAAGTACCCGCGCTGGGAGGGCCCCGCCATCTCCATGTTCGGGCGCCTCGCACCCGGCGTGACGATCGCGCAGGCGCAGGCGGAGTTCGCCGCCGTTGCGCAACGAACGGCAGCTGTCCATCCGGATAGCGGCTTGCCGCTTCGGCCGGTGGTCAATCCCTACACGCAAGCCCTCGAGGATCCGGCAGTCCTGTGGGCGTTGCGCGTCGGTCAGCTGTTTGCGGGTGTGCTGACGGTCGTCGTCGCGATCAACCTCGCCATTCTCGTCTACGCGCGCACGGTGACGCGCCTGGGCGAGATTGCGGTACGCAGCGCGCTCGGCGCGAGCCGCCGACGGATACTCGCGCAGTTGTTCATCGAAGCGCTCGCGCTCACGTTGGTGGGCGCGGCCGCCGGGTTGGGTCTCGCACGCTACGCGCTCGGTGTGATCCAGACGCTCAACGACACGGACGGTCTGCCGTACTGGATCAACTTCGAACTGTCGCCCGGTGCCGCCATGTTTGCGCTCGGACTCGCGGTGCTGTCAGCGTTCATCATGGGAGTGCTGCCAGGGCTGAAGGCGACCCGCGTCGGCCTCAGCGCACACCTGCACGAACTGCACGGCCGCAGTGGAACCAGGCTGGGTGCCACCTGGACGATGCTGATCGTTGCGCAGGTCGCCGTCGCCGTCGCGGTGCTGCCGGCGGCGGTGTTCATCGCGTCGCGCGTCATTCGAATGGAACTGGCCGGCGCGGGCTTCCCGGTCGAGTCAATCGTCGCTGGATACGCGGAACTGAGTCCCGACGCGCTGCCTGTCGATCGCGATCGACTGGCGGAACTGCAGCGGGAACTCCTTGCCAGACTTGCGGCGGAGCCGGGCGTGACCCGCGTGGCGTTTTCATCGGGCATGCCGGGGTTTGCGGCCACCAAAGCGATTCGCTTCCAGGACGGAGTGCGGGTGCGCACGAGGGCGGACTACATCCCGGACGTGGGCATCACCGATGCGTTGCTGCCGAGCATGACGAGAGTCGGTGTTGATGCGTTCGACACCTATGGCGTGGAGATTCTTGGCGGTCGCGATTTCGCCGCGGCAGACGTCGGCACCACCAACGTCATCGTCAATCGCAGCTTCGCCGACATGTATCTGCAGGAACCGAATGCGCTCGGTCTGTTGTTTCGCTACGACGACAAAAGCCCGAATGCGGCGAACGTCTGGTATCAAATCGTCGGGGTGGTGCGCGACTTCCCGGCGTTCCCGATCAACTTCCAGAGGGACGTGGAGCCCACCATTTACCATCCAGCCGGCGTCGGGGACATCAATCGGGTACTGCTATCTGTGCGGTTTGCGGGCGCTGTGCCGCCGACGTTCATCAAACGCTTCCGCGACATTGGCGCGGAGGTCGATCCGGCGCTGCAACTGACCAGTGTCGGCGTCATGGCCGATCTTTACGACACCCTTCGCACGGCATTGCGCTCGCTGGCGTGGGCGGCCGGCCTCGTCACCGCCAGCGTCCTGCTGCTGTCGGCAGCAGGCATTTACGCGTTGATGTCCTTCACGGTCGCGCAGCGCAGACGCGAGATTGGCATCCGGATGGCGCTGGGCGCGCCGCCGCAGCGCGTGATGCTGAACGTGTTCGGACGCGCCGCGTGGCAGGTCTCCGCCGGCGTCGTGGTGGGTTCGGTGCTCTCGGCGGGCTTCTTCGTGGCGATCGGCCTCGGCGCATTGCGCGCCATGCCACTCCTGCTGGCCGTGGCCGCAATCATGGCGTTGGTCGCGCTGCTGGCGACGTTAGGTCCCACGCGACGCGGCCTGCGGGTTCAGGCAATCGAAGCACTGCGCGCGGAAGCGTGAGGATGTCTCCGGAATTGGCTTCGCGGCTCCGCTTGACGGGGAAGCTTACGGACTGGCGTCGCCAAACGTCGTTGGCTTTGGCTGCTTGAGCTCGCGGAGGAGCCAGGCCTTTGCCGTCTTCCAGTCCCGGTTGACGGTCTCCGGCGACACGTTCAACACATCCGCCGTTTCTTCGACGCTGAGGCCGCCAAAGAACCTCAACTCGACGACCTGGCTCATACGGGCATCGAACATCGCCAGCGCGCTGAGTGCATCACTGAGAGCGACAAGGTTGCGCTCTTGCGGCTCCGGCAACTCTCCGAGGTCATCGATGTTGACGCGAACTGCGCCGCCGCCGCGTTTCTGCCGATGCCGGTTGCGGGCAGACTCGATCAGGATCCGTCGCATCATCTGCGCCGCCAGCGCCAGGAAGTGCGACCGGTTCCGCCATTCCACGCGGTTGACATCGATCAGCCTCAGGTAGGCCTCGTTCACCAGGGCCGTCGCCTGAAGCGTATGATCCGGTCGCTCCTGGCGCATGTAGCGTCGCGCAAGCCGGTGGAGCTCGCCGTACAGCAGCGGAATCAATCTCTCGCGCGCGGATTCGTCCCCCTGGCTCCAGGCCCGGAGGAGCTCTGTTGGCTGATCGTCGGAATTCCGAGGCATGACAGTTTTTCCGATCCGATGTCGCCTTACTGACCAAGAGGGCCGTCGCCGAGGATCTTACACCTCCGGCAGCGGAGGCTAGACGGCCCGGGCATCGAGGAGTCCGACATGAGACACGCAGCGATGGATCACTGGACGATAGTCAAACGCATACATCAATCTGCACTCGACAGAGACCCGTCCGAGCGCGCGGCATTTGTCAGGGCGTCCTGCGGTGGCGACGAAACCGTGCTGCGGGAGGTGCAGTCGCTGCTCGCGTACGAGTCGGACGCCGAGTTGTTTCTGGAGCGGCCGGCAATGGACTTGGCTCCCAGATCGCCGGGTGAGCCACACGAACATACACTGGCCGGCCGAACGCTCGGTCACTATCAGGTCGTGTCATTGCTTGGCGCCGGCGGCATGGGTGAGGTGTATCTCGCGCGGGACCCGCGGCTCGATCGGACCGTCGCGATCAAGATTCTCCCCGGCGACCTGGCGGGAGATCCGGAACGGATACTGCGCTTCGAGCGCGAAGCCCGCGCGGCCTCCGCGCTGAATCATCCGAATGTCGCAACCATCTACGACGTAGGCGAGAGCGACGGTCTGCATTTCATCGTCATGGAACATGTCGACGGGGAGACCGTTGCCGCCAGAGTCGCGGGGCGGTCGCTCCTGCCGGCGGCGGTCGTCGACATCGCCGTGCAGGCTGCCGACGCGTTGGACGTGGCGCATGCCAAAGGCATCACGCACCGCGACATCAAACCGGCCAACCTGATGGTGACCTCACGCGGGCATCTGAAGGTGCTCGACTTCGGCGTTGCGAAGATGAAGCCCCGCGATGAGTCAACCGGCGGCGGCGAGTGGATCCTGGAGCCCGGGACGGCAATCGGTCGCGTGATCGGATCGGGACCATACATGAGCCCCGAGCAGATCACGGGCGGCGATGTTGACTCGCGCACCGACGTCTTCAGCCTCGGAATCGTCATTTATCAAATGGCGACGGGGCACCTTCCGTTCTCCGGATCGACACGCGAGGAGCTGAAGGAGGCCATTCTTCGTGCGGCTCCCGAATCCATGACCGGACTCAACCCTGACGTACCGATGGAGTTGGAACGGATTACGTTCAGGTGCCTCGAGAAATCTCCAGACGATCGCTATCAGTCAGCGCGGGAACTCTTGAGCGACCTCTGGCCGCTGAAACGTCAACTGGACGCGGCACGAGCGATAGTGGATTCGCCGCGGTTCGAGTTCCTCAGGCGTCCTGTGGGAATCGCCGACGAGTCGCCAGGGCCCGAAGCCTCCGAACTCGTCGCACGGGGCTGGGCGCATCTGCGCTCGGGGTCCTTCTTCGAGTTGTCCGACGCCGTCTCGGCGTTTGTGGCGGCAACCGAAGTCGCTCCGGCCTGCGCCGCGGCCCACGCTGGTTTGGCGCTCACGAAGGTCGCGCAGGCAACGGTTCACGACGTGCCGCACCTCGAAGCGCTCGCCGAAGCCAAGACCATCGCGTTGCGTGCACTTGCCCTGGATGACAAGAGCGCGGACGCACAGGTTGCGTTGGGACAGGTGATGTTCTTCAGCGAATGGGACTGGACCGCGGCGGAGCGCAGCTTCAAGCGGGCGCTTGCGATCAACCCGAATCACGCGGAAGCGTACCTCCATTACGGCGGCTTGATGGAGGCCCTCGGTCAACTGACGCGCGGATTCGAGCTGAAGCTGCGGGGGCTCGAATGCGACTCGACGTCGGCGCTCGCCCACGTGCTCATCGCGGCGTCGCTGTGGAATCAGCGCCGGTACGACGAGGTGATCGTGTGGGTTAACAAGGCGCTCGACCGCGATCCGCGCCATCTGTTCGCTCGCGAATTGCTCGTGGGCGCCTACTGGAAGAAAGGCGACTTCAAACGTCAAATCGTGGAAGATCTCAAACGAGTCGAAGCGCGTGATCTGAGCGAGGAAGCCCGTGCCGCCCTGAGGGAGGTCGTCGCCGACATCCTGCACGCCTTCGATCACGAAGGTCTCGACGCGGCGCACCGATGCATCCTCAAACACATGAGCAGCGCTTGGATGACTCAGCTGATGTCGAATGAGGGTGGCAGCACCATAATTGGGCGTGGCAACACCATGATTGGGCCCCTGGCGCGTTCCGCTGAAGCGGGAGACCTCGACAAGGCCTTCGAGCTTCTTCAAGGCGCCCTCGACGTACGCGATCCTGGGTTGGTCCATCTCGCTGTTGCGCCTCAGTGGGACCGCCTGCGCGCCGATCCACGGTTCAACCAGTGTCTCGCCCGCATGAAGTTGCGGTCGGTGCTGTGATCGGAGCGAGTGCGCGACGTCGCTAATCCGAAACGGCGCCGAGGCGGACTGTCTGGGACGAGTTTCGCAATTGGCTCGTTCGCGGCCGTGGATGTGT
>JBLNGH010000526.1:0-8511 GCA_050264575.1 Acidobacteriota bacterium
GAAGAACTTCTCCACTACCGCGAGATCGTCGGTCATCGGCGACGGGGGCAGCGAAGCCAGGAACCGGCGGCCGTAGCTCATCCGCGTGAGTCTCGGATCGAGGACCGCCAGCACGCCGCGATCGGCGCGCGTGCGGATGAGCCGTCCAAGCCCCTGCAGCAGCGTCAACGTGGCCAGCGGCACCTGGTACTCGTTGAACGCATGCCCGCCGCGCGCGTGGATCGCGGCAATTCGCGCGGCGACGAGCGGATCGGCGGGCGAGGCGAACGGCAGACGGTCGATGATCACGCAGCTCAATGCCTCGCCGGCGACGTCGACGCCCTGCCAGAAGCTCGACGTCGCCAGCAGGACCGCGTTTGGCGTGGCGCGAAAGTCGCGCAGCAGCGCGGTTCGCGGCGCCGTGCCCTGAACGAGGAGCGGCCAGGCAGTGCGCCGCGCCAAGCGCTCGTGGACTTCCCGCATCGCCCCGTACGACGTGAAGAGCACGAACGCGCGTCCGCGCGTCCGGTCGAGCAGCTCGCCGATCACCCAGGCCGCCGCGCGATTGAAGTCGGGTGAACGCGGGTCGGGCAGTTCGGTCGGCAGGAACAACACGCTCTGCGTTCGAAAATCGAACTCCGACGGCAGCCGGATGGTTCGCGCGTCCGGCACCCCGAGCCGCCCGAGCACGTAATCGAACGACGACTCGACAGCAAGCGTCGCGGAGGTGAGGACGGTCGCGGCCCGGCCGCCGAGGACGGTGTCTCGAACGATGTCGGCGACGTCGATCGGCGCCGCGCGCAGGAACACGCCCCGGCCGCGGCCTTCGATGAAGCGCACGAACTTCGGATCCTCGTCGCCGAGGATCACGTCCAGGTCGTCCCGCAATCCCATCGCGCGTGTGACGATGCCTTGCACCTCATCCGGAATCTCCGGCTGATTCCGCAGCGTCGTCTTCACGCGGTCGAGCGCACCCGCGAGCGACCGGCCCGGCTCGTACAGACGCCGCAGGATTTCCGGCGTGATGATGATCCGATCGCTGCCGGTCGTCTGCCGTCGCAGCTCGCGCCGGGCCAGATCGAAGAGGATCCGCGCCTCGTCGGCGACGCCTGCCGCAACGCGGACCGGCGACGGCGACAGCGTGAACTGGTCGCGTGACTGATCCGGGTCGAGGACCGCCAGCGCCCGTTCGGCGTCGCGTACGAACTCGTCGAACCGGTACGTGCTGAGCGACACGCCGAAGTAGTGCGTGACCACGTCCTCGAGCTGATGCGCCTCGTCGATGATCGCCAGCTCGCAGTCGGGCACGACCGACCCGTAGCTGCCCTGGCGCACCGACGCGTCGGCGCAGAGCAGATGATGATTTACGATGACGACGTCGGCGGCGACGGCGCGATCGCGCATGCGGGTGATGAAGCAGTCCAGAAACTGCGGACACTCGCGGCCGAGGCATTGCTCGCTCGTCGAGGTCAGGTCGTTCCAGAACGGAAGGTCATCCGGGAGATCTTCAATCTCCGCGCGGTCGCCGGTCTCGGTTGCCTCGGCCCACTCGCTGATGCGCGAGAGCCACGCGCGTTCTTCGTCCGAGAGGCTGTCCTCGACCGCCTTGACCGACGCAAAGCGGTGCAGACAGAGATAATTCGTCCGCCCTTTCATGTAGGCGGCATGAATCTCGCGGCCCAGCGCGTTGGCCAGCGCCGGCAAGTCCTTGTAGAAGATTTGATCCTGGAGCGTCCGGGTGCCGGTTGAAATGAGGACACGCCGTCCCGCGAGAACCGCCGGGACGAGATACGCGAGCGTCTTGCCTGTGCCGGTGCCTGCCTCGGCGACGAGCGTGCCGCCCGAGGTCAGCGTGCGCGCGACTTCCGACGCCAGCTGCTGCTGCCCCGGCCGCGGCTCGTAGCCGTCGAAGGCGCGCGCCAGCGGCCCGTCTCCAGCAAAGGCGGCGTCGACGCGATCGTGCAGGGGAGCCTGAGCCATCGGACCGACCTCGGGTTTCGTTGTCGACGTCTTGCCCACAGTCTCGATGCAGCTCACGAAGCCCGAGGTCTTGCCCGCGGCGCTACGTACGAACGAGCAACTCCGGATACAGCGGGTATCGCCGGCAAATCGACAACACCTCTCCACGCACGTCCCGTGCGACACCCTCATCGTCGGGCGCGGCCAGCACGCGCGCGATCAGTCCGGCAATCGTGTCCATGTCACCTTCGCGGAGACCGCGAGTCGTGACCGCCGGAGTGCCGATGCGGATACCGCTCGCCACGAGCGGCGGGTGCTGATCGAACGGGATCGCGTTCTTGTTCACGGTGATGCCGGCGCGTCCGAGCGCCGCTTCGGCGACTTTGCCGGTCAGCCCTTGAGAAAACACATCGACGAGCATCAAGTGGTTGTCCGTGCCGCCGCTCACGAGTCGAAAGCCCGCCGTCGACAGGCCCGCGGCCAATCGTGACGCGTTCTTCACGATTTGCCGTTGGTACGCCTTGAACTCCGGCGTCATCGCTTCCTTGAGGCAGACGGCCTTGGCGGCGATGACGTGCATCAGCGGTCCGCCCTGGACGCCGGGGAAGAGCGCCTTGTCGAGCTCCTTGGCGAACTGGCTCCGGCACAGCACCATGCCGCCGCGTGGGCCGCGCAGCGTCTTGTGCGTGGTCGTCGTCACGAAATCCGCATGCGGGACGGGATTGGGATGCTCGCCGGCGGCCACGAGTCCCGCGATGTGCGCCATGTCCGTCATCACGAGCGCGCCGGCCGCGTCGGCGATCGTCCGAATGCGCGCGAAGTCAAAGACACGAGGATACGCGCTCGCGCCGACGACGATGAGTTTGGGCTGATGCTCCCGCGCGAGCCGGTCCAGATCGTCGTAATCGATGCGCTCGTCGGTCTTCGTCACCCCGTACGGCACGATCTTGAAGTACTTCCCGGAGAAGTTCAGCGGATGCCCGTGCGTGAGGTGGCCGCCATGCGCGAGGTTCATGCCGAGCATCGTGTCGCCCGGCTTGAGCACGGACATGTAGACGGCCATGTTGGCCTGCGCGCCAGAGTGCGGCTGCACGTTCACGTGCTCGGCACCGAACAGCTGCTTGGCACGATCGATGGCCAGCGACTCGGCGACGTCCACGAACTCGCAGCCGCCGTAATACCGCCGGCCGGGGTAGCCTTCCGCGTACTTGTTCGTCATCACGGAGCCGGTCGCTTCGAGGACCGCGAGGCTGACGAAGTTCTCGGACGCGATCAGCTCCAGGCCCTCTTCCTGGCGGCGGACTTCGTTCTGGATGGCCGCGGCAATGGCGGGATCGACGGCAGACAGTTGATTCATTCGGCGTGGGACGGGTGAGCGTCGAGTTGAGCGATTTTGGCGACGCGCCGCTCGTGGCGGCCGCCGGCGAACGGGGTATCGAGAAAGACTTCGACGAGCCTGCCGGCCTGGTCCGGCGGCGTCAGCCGCTCACCGAGCGCCAGCACGTTCGCGTCATTGTGTTCCCGGCTGAGGCGCGTGGAGACTTCGTCGACGACCGAGGCCGCGCGGATGCCCGGGATCTTGTTCGCCGCGATTGCCATGCCGATCCCGGAGCCGCAGAACAGCAGGCCCCGATCGAACGCGCCCGACGCGACCTCACGCGCCACCTTGATCGCGTAATCCGGATAGTCGACCGGATCGGCCCCCGACGTGCCGAAATCCTTGTAGGTGTCGCCGCGCTCGTCGAGCAGCGTCTTGATGCGTGCCTTGAGTGCGACGCCCGCGTGATCGGCGCCCAGCGCGATACGCATACGGGGCATGATAACAAACGCGTCCATGTCCATCGCGGTCATTTCCCGGCGCGGCGTCGAACGCGTCCGTGGCGGTCATCCGTGGGTCTATCGATCGGATGTGGTCTCCGTCGACGGAGAGCCCGGAGACCTCGTCCGCGTGCTGACCGAGCGCGATAAACCCGTCGGCTGGGCGTTCTGGAGCGAAGCCTCGCAAATATCGCTCCGCATGTTTGCGGGCCCGTCAGCGGACGAGCGCCTCGACGAGCGGCAACTCTTCGCGGTGCGCCTTCGTCAGGCAAACGACTACCGCGCGTCGCTCGGCATTGATGGCACGGCGCGGCGGCTCGTCCACGGTGAAGCCGATCGTCTGCCCGCGCTCATCGTCGACAAGTACGCAGACTGGCTCGTTATTCAAACGCTCAATCAGGGCATGGATCGACGCATGGGAATGATCGTCGAGCTGCTCGTCGAGCTGATCCGTCCGCGCGGCATCCTGGCGCGCAACGACCCAAGGGTTCGGGCGCTCGAGGGGCTCGAGGAGCGAGTGGACGTGGTCTTCGGTGAGGTTCCGGACACGGTCGAGGTCACCGAAGGGAGGATTCGGCACGTCGTCGATCTGCGGCACGGCCAGAAAACCGGCCTCTTTCTCGATCAGCAGGAGAATCACGCGGCCGCGGCACGGTACGCCCGCGGGCGGGCGCTCGACGCGTTCAGTTATCTCGGCGGCTTCGCATTGCAGATGGCGGCGCGGTGTGAATCGGTTCTCGCCATCGATTCGTCGGCGCCGGCGGTGGCGGCAATCCGCGAGGGCGCGGAACGCAATGGCATTTCGAACATCGAAGCGCGTGAAGCAAATGTTTTCGACGAACTGCGCGAACTCGAGATCAGCGGCGAACGGTTTCAGACGATCGTCCTCGACCCGCCGGCATTCGCGCGCAACAAGAGCGCCGTCGAGCGCGCGGTCGCCGGCTACAAAGAGATCAACCTGCGCGCGATGAAGCTGCTCGATTCCGGCGGCTGTCTAATCACGTGCAGCTGTTCCTACAACATCCCGGAGCCGTTGTTCGCCGCGATTCTCGAGGATGCCGCCCATGACGCACGAGTGACCATTGCGCTGACCGAAAAGCGAATGCAATCTCGTGATCATCCCGTTCTCGTCGGTGTACCCGAGACGCACTACCTGAAATGTTTCATTCTTCGCAAGGTGGCCTGATGGCCCTGCTTTTGCAATGTGCCAGACGGGGCACGAGCCGATACCGCATCCGCTCCGCCCTGGAGGCCCATGACACGACGATGGTCTTGGATGGCGAGTGTGGGGATCGCGGGACTGCTGCTGACGACGCCAGCCTACGCGCAAAGCGTGGGTGTCCGCGCCGGCGTGAGCGGTGACCCGGATCAGTTCTACTTCGGCGGGCACGTCGAGACCAAGCCGCTGATCGATCATCTGACGTTCCGTCCGAACGCGGAGCTCGGCGTCGGCGACGACACGACGCTCTTCGCCGGGAACATCGAGTTCGCGTACTGGATTCCGATTCAGAAGAAGCCGTGGCAGGTGTATCTCGGTGGCGGCCCCGCGTTCATCGTGGCGGACCGGCACGACGATACCAACGTCGGGGGCGGGTTCAACATCCTCGTCGGCCTGCAGCATCGCAAGGGTCTGTTCACGGAATTCAAGGTGGGATTCGCCGACAGTCCTGACATAAAATTCGCGGTCGGATACGTCTTTAAATAAACAGCTGTCAAGAGACGTACGGTTCCGGGGTTCCGGGGTTCCGGGGTTCCGGAGTTCCGGAGTTCTGGGGTTCCGGGGTTCCCGATTGTCCGGCGATGCGCTACCCGTTTCTTTCCGCGATCGTCCTGACGTCCGCGCTGACCGCGGCGGGCGCTCAGGATCTCGCGCGCCAGATCGACACCCGCACGGCTGCGGTCCTGCCCAAGGTCGTGGCGTGGCGGCGCGACATCCATCAGCATCCTGAGCTCTCGAATCGCGAAGTGCGGACGTCGAAGCTCGTCGCGGATCATTTGCGCGCGCTCGGGCTCGAGGTCCAGACCGGCGTCGCGAAGACCGGCGTCGTCGGTCTCCTGCGCGGCGGGCGGCCCGGCAAGGTCGTCGCGCTCCGCGCCGACATGGACGCGCTGCCCATCACGGAGATGGTCAACGTGCCGTTCAAGTCGGTGGAGAAATCGACCTACAACGGCCAGGAGGTCGGCGTCATGCACGCGTGCGGCCACGACGCGCACGTCGCGATGCTGATGGGCGTCGCGGAGGTGCTGGCCGGCCTCAAGGATCAGATAGCGGGTTCGGTGAAATTCATTTTTCAGCCAGCCGAGGAGGGCGCCCCGCCCGGCGAGACCGGCGGCGCCGTCGACATGATCGCCGCAGGCGTGCTCGAGAACCCGAAGGTCGACGCGATCTTCGGGCTGCACGTGATGCCCTTCGAGCAGAGCACGCTGTGGGTGCGGCCCGGCGGGCTGATGGCGAGCTCGGACACGCTCACGATTACCGTGCATGGGAAGTCGACGCACGGCGCGGTGCCCTGGGGCGGCGTCGATCCCATCGCGGTCAGCGCGCAGGTCGTCACCGCGCTTCAGACCATCGTCAGCCGGCAGATCGATCTGACGACCGCGCCGGCGATCATCACGATCGGCCGGATCAACGGCGGCGTTCGCTTCAACATCATTCCGGACACCGTCGTGATGGAAGGCACCATTCGCACGCTCGATTCGAAAATGCAGGACGACATTCACGCCCGCATCACCCGGACGGCGAAGCTCGTCGCCGAGAGCGCCGGCGCCGAAGCCGACGTCCAGATCGTGCGAACCACCCCGGTCACCTTCAACGATCCGTCGCTCACCGCGCAGATGACGCCGACGCTCACGCGCGTCGCCGGAGGCAAGGTCTTCGACGTGCCGCCGCGGACGATCGCCGAAGATTTCGCGTTGTTCCAGCAGAAGGTGCCCGGCATGTTCTTTTTTCTGGGCATCAACGCCGCGGGCGCGGATCCCTCCAAGGTGGCCGCGAACCACTCGGCGACCTTCTCGGTCGACGAGGGTGCTCTGCCGGCGGGCATCCGCGCGTTAGCGAATCTGGCGATTGATTACTTGAGCGTCAAGTAGCGGGTCGGGATTGGTTCCGGGGTTCCGAAGTTCCGGGGTTCCGAAGTTCCGAGGTTCCGAAGTTCCGAGGTTCCTCCCCTGAGAACTCCGGAACTCCGGAACCGACAGTTCTTGCTATATTGGCGAAATGGCTCGCCAGAAGTACGCACCCCTCACCGCTGACGATTTCGATCGCGCGTTTCCGAACTCGCGCCGCATCCACGTCGAAGGCTCACGCGGCGTCCGGGTGCCGATGCGCGAGATCTCGCTGTCGAAGGGCGAGCCGTCGCTCGCCGTGTACGACACGAGCGGTCCGCATCACGTCGACGTCCACGTCGGACTGCCGCAGGTCCGTCTGAAATGGATCCGTGAGCGGCAGGATGTGCAGGAAGTCGGACGCGGAACCCGCCGGCCCATCCTGCGTGCCAGGCCCGGTCAGGCGGTGACGCAACTGCATTACGCGCGGCGCGGCGAGATCACGCCCGAGATGGAGTTCATCGCGACGCGCGAGGGACTGCCGGCCGAATTCGTACGGGCGGAAATTGCGCGCGGGCGGGCAATCGTGCCCGCCAACATCAACCACCCCGAGCTCGAGCCGATGATCATCGGCCGCAATTTCCTGGTGAAGATCAACGCCAACATCGGCAACTCGGCCGTGACGTCGTCGATCGTCGAGGAAGTGGACAAGCTCCGGTGGGCCACGCTCTGGGGCGCCGACACGGTGATGGACCTCTCGACCGGCAAGGACATTCACGAGACCCGTGAATGGATCCTGCGCAACGCGCCGGTGCCGATCGGGACGGTCCCGATCTACCAGGCGCTCGAAAAGGTCGGCGGACGCCCGGAAGAGCTGACGTGGGAGATTTACCGCGACACGATCGTCGAACAGGCGGAGCAGGGCGTCGACTATTTCACCGTCCACGCGGGCGTGCTGCTGCGGTACATCCCGCTCACCGCGCGGCGCGTCACCGGCATCGTCTCACGCGGCGGCTCCATCATGGCCAAGTGGTGCCTGGCGCATCACGCCGAGAACTTCACGTACACGCATTTCGACGAGCTCTGCGAAATCATGCGGGCCTACGACGTCTCGTTTTCGCTGGGTGACGGGCTTCGCCCGGGATCCATCGCCGATGCGAACGACGAGGCGCAGTTCGGGGAGCTGCGCACGCAGGGCGAGCTCACCAAGATCGCCTGGGCGCGCGACGTGCAGGTCATGAACGAGGGGCCCGGCCACATCCCCATGCATCTCATCCGCGAGAACATGGAGAAGCAGCTCGAGTGGTGCGACGAAGCGCCGTTCTACACGCTCGGGCCGCTCACGACGGACATCGCGCCGGGCTACGACCACATCACGTCGGCCATCGGCGCGGCCATGATTGGCTGGTACGGCACCGCGATGCTCTGCTACGTCACGCCGAAGGAGCATCTGGGTCTCCCCGACCGCGACGACGTCAAGACCGGGGTCATCACCTACAAGATCGCGGCGCACGCGGCCGATCTGGCGAAGGGCCATCCGGCGGCGCGCGAGCGTGACGACGCCTTGTCGCGGGCACGCTTCGAGTTCCGCTGGCGCGACCAGTTCAACCTCGCGCTCGATCCGGAGACGGCCGAGAAGTTCCACGACCAGACCCTGCCGGCCGAGGGGGCGAAACTCGCGCATTTCTGCTCGATGTGCGGCCCGAAATT
>JBLNGH010000527.1:0-4971 GCA_050264575.1 Acidobacteriota bacterium
GGTGACCGGGGATGTGACGTAGGCCGGGGCTTGAGCCCCGGCAGCAGCGCCGGGCCAGAATGCCCCGCCGACAACCCGTTTTCGGTTACACCAGGCGTCGGCACCAGACCCACGAGGTGCACCTTCAGGCCAGGCGTTCGGGCGGGGCTCGACTTGATTCGGCTGATCTCGTCCATCAGCCATTCTGCGTAACGCCGCGCGTCAGGCTGCATCGTGCTGAGGTTGACGAGCTGACCCTTGTTGGTCACGACATCGGTCAGCGCCTCGACGAGATCGCGATCGGTCTGGGTCGTGAATTCGGGCGGCAACGTGCCGAGCCCGGATCCCTCGGCGTCGGTGTCGCCGTTGTCGAGCAGCATCAACGTCGCTTCCTGATCGTGCCCAATCGGCGTTGCCATCAGGATGACGGTTCCAGCCGGCCGGCGAAGGTTGTTCATCAGCGCCGCGAGCGACTCCGGGCTTGGCGGCGCCGGCCCGAACGTCAGCAGCATCGAGACGAAGAGCAGCGTCGCGCTCGTCGCGGCAATCGATCCCAGACCGACGACCGCCCAGTGCCAATCCTCGATCGCGCGCGAGAGGATCGCGCGCAGCGACTGCGCTTCTTCCGCACGCGCGCGGCTCACGACGCCGTCGGCGAGTCCGGCCAGCTCGGCGGGCGCCATCCGCGAGGCCGCGTCGCGCAGCTCGTCCCCGAGCGCGCGGATTGCCTCGGCTTCGCGCGCGCACTCGCGGCAGACCGCGAGATGCTCGGCGACACGGAGCATGTCGCCGCCAGCCAGCTCGCCGTCCACGAACGCGCTCAGATGGTGCCGGAGCGCTTCGCACGTCACCTTCAGGTTCAGGCCGGTCATATCGTCCTCAGAGCGGCGCGCAACGAGCCGCGCGCTCGGGCGAGTCTCGACTTCACAGTACCCACGGCGACACCGAGCGAGCTGGCGATCTCCTCATAGCTCAGCCCGTCGATTTCCCGCAGCACGATCACGGCGCGCTGGTCGAACGGCAGCTGATCGAGCGCCTGCCACACGCGGCCGGCGATCTCCCGCTGCTGCAGGACCTGATCGGGCATCGCGTAGCTGCGCGACTCCGGCAATTCACCGTGCGCCGCGGTGTGCTCGTCGAGCGCCACCTGCTGCGCCCGCCGGCGTCGCCGCCACCACCGCTGGCGATTCGATGCCTGGTTGACGACGATCCGATAGATCCAGGTACGGAGCGTCGACTGACCGCGGAACTGCGCAAGCGTCCTGAAGATCCGCAGGAACACTTCCTGCGACAAGTCGGCGGCTTCCTGCGGATCGCCGAGCAGGTGCAGCCCCAGCTGGTACACCATGCGCTGGTGATCCGTCACGAGCCGCGTGCACGCGTCCTCGTCGCCGGAAGCACACTGCTGCACGAGTGCCCAGTCAGCACTCGCGGCATCTGGCCACGTGAGCACGCGCAAAGGCTTCACGAGGGTCTCAACCGCCATGGTAGCACCCGGCGGGACCTGCAATTCTGTCCAGTTAGACCCCAACGGCGGCCGCGGGTTCCCGGACCTGTAAGATGTCCGCTGTGAAACGCCCGCTGGCGCTTCTGGGCCTGATTCTGGTCGTCGGCGGCGGCGCCATCGTCGCCGCGGCCATCTCCCAGCACATCAGCGGCGAACGCCACTACCGGCGGCTCCTTGCCGACGGCGAGCGCGCGCTGCGGGGCGGCAACAGCTACGCGGCGATCGAGGCGTTCAGCGGCGCGCTCGCCTTCCGACCCGATTCGATGGTCGCGCACTTCCGGCGCGCCGAAGCGTACCGCGCGCAGCAGCGCGACGATGAAGCACTCCGCGATTTGCGGGACGCCGTCCGGCTGGCGCCGGATGCCCCGCAGCCGCTCATTGCTCTCGGCGAGCTGTACGACTTGCGCGACGACCCGGCGCAGTCGGCGATCTGGTACGCGCAGGCGGCCGAGCAGCTTCGCGACGAAAGTCCGGCGCTGCTCTATCAGCTCGCGCTCGCGCGGTATCGCGCCGGGTCCCCGGCGGCCGCCCGCGATCCGCTCCGCCGCATCGTCGCCCGGAACGACTCAATTGCCGAGGCGCACTATCTGCTCGGCCTGGTCCACCGCGATACGCAGGACGTCGACGCCGCGATCAACTCGCTCGAGCAGGCGGTGCGGATCGCGCCGTCGATGATCGCGGCCCGCGAGGAGCTCGCCGACTTGTACCGGTCGCGCGGGCGATACGGCGACGAAATGGACCAGCTGCGCGCCCTGGCCGATGTCGATGACCATGTCGACCGGCGCGTCGCACTCGCGCTGGTCGAAGCGCGGCGAGATCAGTTCGATACGGCGATCGGGATGCTCGGACGCGCTGCCCTGGAAGCGCCGAACGATTCGCGGGTGCAGCTCGCGCTGGGACGCACCTATCTCGGACGAGCCGAGCAGACGGGCGATACCGCCTCCGTCGATCGCGCGTTGAGCGTGCTCGAACGCGCGCTCGGCGGGACGGCGCCGCGGAGTGAAGGGCTCGCGCTCTTCGGCCGCGCGCTGTATCTCTCCGGCGACGCAATCGGCGCCGAGCGGATGCTCAAGGAGGCGGTCGCGACGTCGCCGATCGATTCCGAGGCGTTCACGTTCCTCGCCGACGCGGCCGAGCGGCTCGGACATGCGCTCGTCGCGCGCGACGCGCTCGTCAATCTCGACGCGCTGGAAGGCGGAACCGCGCCAGGCCACACGCGCGCGACGCGAGCGCGGCGAATCGGTTCGCTCTCCCTGCGCGCCGCGGACCCGCGCGCGGCCGTGACCTACCTCAGCGAAGCCGTCACGCTCGGAGAAGCCCACCTCGACACGCTCGTGCTGCTTACTCGCGCGAAATGGCTCACCGGTGACCTCGAGGGCACGAAGGAAGTGCTCGCCCGCGCGCTGGTCCTCGACCCGGCCAACAGTGAGCTGCTGCGAATTGCCAGGGCGATCAAATAGACAGATCTACCGGCTCATGACTGATGTGCACTGTCCGCGCATCAGGCAACTCCTTCCGCGCCCGCACCTCCTTCGAGACCCAGGCGCTTGATCGCTTTCGCCAGTCCCTGCCGCGAAAGGCCCAGCTCCCGCGCCGCGGCCGTCCGTCGCCCGCCATGCCGCGCCAGCGCGGCGGCAACCGCACGCTGCTCGAACGTGCGCCGCGCGCTCTCGAGCGGCGCCGCCAACGAGGCCGACTCCCCTGTCGCCTGTCCGAGGACGAGCGAAACATGCCGCGCGACCACCCTCCCACGAGCTGGCGCGGACACGACGAGCGCGGCGATGATGTTTTGCAGCTCGCGGATGTTGCCCGGCCACTGATACCGGCAGAGCGCGGTGACGGCGTCGGCGGCAAGGACCGCGCGTTTGCCGCCGTCCAGGCTCATCTGACGCCAGAAGGACTGCGCGAGCTGCGGAACATCCTCGACGCGCTCTCGCAACGGCGGGATCCGGACGCGGACGACGGCCAGACGAAACATCAGGTCCTCGCGGAACGTACGCCGGCCGACGGCCGCGGCGAGCGGCTGGTTCGTGGCGGCCACGATCCGCGCGTCGACAGGCCTGGGCGCGTTCTCGCCAAGCCGGCGGATTTCCCGCTCCTGCAGCGCGCGCAGCAGTTTGGCCTGCGCCCGGCCGGACAGTTCGCTTACTTCGTCGAGGAACAGCGTCCCGCCGTCGGCCTCCTCGAAGAGGCCCGCGCGATGGCCGACCGCCCCGGTAAACGCGCCGCGCGCAAATCCGAACAGCTCCGCCTCCACCAGCTCGTCGGTCAGCGCAGCGCAGTTGATCGCGCAGAAGTGACGACTCGACCGCCGGCTGAGCCGGTGGAGCGCGCGAGCGACAAGCTCCTTGCCGGTTCCGCTCTCTCCCTCGATGAGCACCGGGAACGTCGTCAACGCCGCGCGAATCACGGCCTCGCGGACGCCGGAAATCGCGGGGCTGCGCCCGAGAATCTCGGGCAGCCGGACGTGCGCTTCCGCGATGAGGGCGAGCGCATCCAACCGGCTGCGAAACGCCGGCGCGCAGATGGCCGCCACGGCGATGACGGCCTCGCGCAGCGTTGCAGCTGCCTCCCATCGGCTTCGACCGACGACATGTCCAATGACGATGCCGGCGCTCAGGATGGGCGCGCGGGCCAGAGTCCACGGATCAGAAGCTGCCGGCCGTTCATCTCGGACGAAGCTGCCAAGCTCGCCACTCTGGAGATCAGCGACCGTCCAGCCTCGTTTCGCCATCAGACGCCCGGCGTCGGCCGTGATCATCGCCACACGATCGGCGCCCGCGTGCCGCTCGAGCCAGGTGCATCCCTGTTCGAGCGCGGCGGCCTCGTCTTCCGCGTCGTGGACGAACTGCAGCAATGCCGGAATGGCGTGGAGCAGGTACATTCGTGGTCTCCCCAATCTCTTGAACGCTGGCGCCGGGCGTTGCCCTCTCCTGGCGCCGCTTGCCCGAGGCTGCGTGATGATGGCGTTCAGCCTCTTCGAACCTCCCTTGAAGCTGACGAAGCCGGGTCCACGCCAGCTCGATAGCCGCTGCCGGGTGGAGTCCACACACCCGGCTTTCAGCCGCCAGCCCCGAAAGAAGCGCTTCGGCAGAAGCCAGTTGTCCGCTCGCCATCAGGCTGCAAACCGCGCGAACGTCACACAGAATTTCCGAAGACAGCCTTGGCGGCCCACGCTCGGCGCGAATCGCTCCAGACCCTGTGTCCTCGATCTGAACAACGACATGTGCGCGATGACTGACACGCGCGAGATGACGAATCCAATTCCGGACCGGGTGGCTGTCGTCGACTGAGCGGTACAGCAGGACAAGATGTCGATGCGCCAGTTCCTCGCGCAGACCGGGCGGGAGCCGCAACCCGGCCCAGATCGTGACGAACCCCGCCAGACGCACCCGCGGCGCGATCATCGTCGCCATTCGGACGATCGAGGTGCCTGCCGCAACGGAAGCGTGCCGGATCCCGATGCTTCCCGCCTCCGCGATCCG
>JBLNGH010000528.1:0-2747 GCA_050264575.1 Acidobacteriota bacterium
AATCGATCCGGAGGTTGCTGACGATGGCGATGGCGCGGCCGGGCGCGTCGAACGGCTCCTTGCCGGCGCGCGTGGTGATATCGAGCCGCACGCCGACGATGCCGATGGCGTTGATACCGGCGGGTATCGTCACACGCACGGCCTCCGGGTCGCTCGGCGCGACGGCCTTGATGCCGCCGGGCCGCCCGCCGCCGCCAATCGTGTCGAACAGGTCGTCGCGGCTGCGGAATTCGCGCATCACCGCGGCCTGCTCGATCGTTTCACCCGTCGGCTTCAGCACGGCGACGACGGCGAGATGCCTGGTGAACGCGAGGCTCGGGTCGAGCGTGACGATGGGCACGAGAAACCGATTGTGCAAATCGAACATCAGCGTCGCGGCGCCGACGTGCGTCGGGATCGACATCGACACGCTGCCGTCGCCGGAGCTGGCGATCACGACGTCACAGAATTGCCGCTTGGTCTTCAGGCCCATCCCGAGATCGGCCGCGCACTTCACGTCGTTCGACGTTCGTCGTCCGCTCCGCTGCGGGGCACCCGACGCCAGCGGCGCGGCCGTGAGCACGGCGAGCAGGATCGGCAGCCAGAGGCGGCACATCCCGGCGAGTATACAAAAAAGAGTGCGATGACCCGCCGGACCAACTGACGGGTACCATGGGGCCATGCCCCGCTATCCGGAGCGCATCGTCTGTCTCACCGAAGAGACGACGGAGACCCTGTATCTGCTCGGCGCCGGCGATCGCGTCGTCGGCGTCTCGGGGTACACCGTGCGGCCGCCGGAAGCGCGCGAAAAGCCGCGGGTTTCGGCGTTCATTCACGCCCGATTCGACAAGATCGCCGCGCTACAGCCCGATCTCGTGCTCGCCTTCTCCGATCTTCAGGCCGACATCGCCGCCGAATTGATCCGGCGCGGCTGCAACGTCGTCGCCTTCAACCAGCGGAGCGTCGACGAGATTTTCCAGGTGATCCGCATGGTCGGCGGCCTGGTCGGTCTGGCGGATCGCGCCGATGCGCTCGCGGATCGGCTGCAGGACCACCTCGATCGCATCCGCGCGTCGGCGGCGCGGTTTCCGCGGCGTCCTCGCGTGTACTTCGAGGAGTGGGACGACCCGTTGATTTCCGGCATCCGGTGGGTGGACGAATTGATCGAAATCGCCGGCGGCGACACCGTCTTCCCGGAACGACGCGCGGCGGCACTCGCGAAGGATCGGATCGTCTCGGCCGACGAGGTGCGGGCAGCGGCGCCGGACGCCATTCTCGCGTCCTGGTGCGGCAAGAAAGTCAACAAGTCGCGGATTGCTAACCGGGACGGCTGGGCGGCCATCCCCGCGGTCGACCGGGGTCACATCTACGAGATCAAGTCGACGTACATCCTTCAGCCGGGACCGGCATCACTGTCCGAAGGGGTGAGGCAGGTTCACGCGCTTCTCGGCCGCGTCGTCGGCGTTACGCCGGACGAAACCCTGCAGCCCGAAGAGCGGCTCGATGGGTAAGACTTTACTCCGGAACACACCCGATGCCGAGTGACACGGACTCGCGCATCGGCGTCGTGCCCGCACGATAGCGAATCAGCTCGAGGAACTCGGAGCGCGTCCGCGCGTCGTGATGGAAGACACCGAGCATCGCGCTCGTGACCGTGACGGAGTTCTGCTTTTCAACGCCGCGCATCGCCATGCACAGATGCGTCGCTTCGATGACGACGGCGACGCCGAGCGGGGCGATCTTGCGCTCGATGGTCGTCGCAATCTGCGACGTGAGCCGCTCCTGGACCTGCAGACGGCGGCCGAACGCGTCGACAATGCGCGGAATCTTGCTCAGACCGATGACGCGGCCGTCGGGAATGTAGGCGAGGTGGCACTTGCCGAAGAACGGCAGCAGGTGATGCTCGCACAGGCTGTAGAAGTCGATGTCCCGCACGATCACCATCTCGTTATACTCGACGGTGAAGAGCGCGGAGTTGATGAGCTTGTCGATGTCCGTCTGGTATCCGCTCGTCAGAAACCGCAGTGAGTTCTCGACACGGCGCGGCGTTTCGCGCAGGCCTTCGCGCTCAGGGTCTTCACCGATCTCGGTGAGCAATTGTCGAATCGTGTCCCGCATGATCGCATTTTACCTCGTGGTCACGAGCGTCCTCGGCGCGGCGCTCGTCGCGCAATCACCCAGCCCCGACGAGCTGTATCGACAGCGCGAGAACATGACGCTTGCCCGCCAGGCCGCGGACATCTGGGCCGCGCGCGCGGAGGGCGGTCGGGATTTCGAGGCCGCGTGGAAGCTCGGCCGCGCCTGCTACTGGATCGGCACGCACGACGAGGAGTCGCGGCGCCGCCCGGCGCTCGAGCGCGGCGTCGCCGCCGGCGAACAGGCAGTCAAGCTGAAGCCGGACGCGCCCGAAGGACATTTCTGGATGGCCGCCAACATGGGCGCGCTCGCCGAATCGTTCGGTCTGCGTCAGGGACTCAAATACCGCGGGCGCATTCGCGACGAGCTGCAGCGCGTGCTCGCGATCGATGCCGGCTGGCAGCAAGGATCCGCCGATCGCGCGCTCGGCTGGTGGTATCACATGGTGCCCGGACTCTTCGGCGGCAGCGAGACCAAAGCGGAGGAGCATCTGCGGCGTGCGCTGACGTTCAACCCGAAGAGCACGGCGACACTGTACTTTCTCGGTGAGGTTCTCCTCGAGGCGGGCCGCAAGGCTGACGCGCGCACGACCTTTCAGCAGGTACTCGAGGTGCCCGATGACCCTGACTGGA
>JBLNGH010000529.1:0-18808 GCA_050264575.1 Acidobacteriota bacterium
GAGAACGTCGTCCGCGCGGCCGGCGCCGAGTACTGCATGGACGAGTTCGAGGTCGTCCGGAACATCGAGAATGCCGGGTTCGTTCCCAAGCGGCGCAATATGCACTACGAGATTCTGGGCGGTCCGTTCTTCCGGGAGCAGGATGTTCCTCGCATGCGCGAGCTGGCGGTGGCGCGCGCGGATGGGCGGCCCGGGGAAGCGTCCGATCTGCGCGGCTATGACGCCCGCAGCGCCTCAAGCAAGCGCGCAAGGAAAGGGGAGCTGAGAACCTCGGAACCGGCTTCTTGAGAACCCCGGAACTCCGGAACCTCGGAACCTTGTATGTCATCAAGATTCCTTCGAGCCCATTGGCTCCTCCCGATCGATCGCGCCCCCATCGAGAACGGTTGGGTCGAGATTGCCGTCGACCGGATCGTGCGTCTCGGCGCCGGCCGGCCGTCGAACCCCGCGGAGGACCTCGGCGACGTAGCGCTGATGCCCGGGCTCGTGAACGCACATACCCACCTGGAGCTGAGCTGGCTCAAAGGCCGCGTGCCGGCGGCCGGGTCCATGACCGAATGGATCCGCGCGCTGCTCGGCGTCCGGGCGGAGGGTCCTGCCGGCGGCGAAGCCGAAGAAACGAACGCGATCCGCGACGCCATCGCCGAAATGCAGGCGTCCGGCACCGTGCTCGCCGGAGACATCACCAATACGCTCGTCACGCCGCGCGTGCTCGAGCAGTGCGGCATGCCCGGCGTCGTCTTTCACGAGCTGCTCGGGTTCCGCGGCTCGGGGCCAACGACGCAGGTGCGCGACGCGTGGCGTCGCATCGACGATGTGCGGAAGGAAGGGCACGGCGCGAACCTGGCGTACGGGGTCGCGGCTCACGCGCCGTACTCGGTATCGCCCGAGCTCTTTTCAGAAATCGCCCGCCAGCGCCGCAGCACGCCGCTCACCGTTCACCTGGGAGAGTCGCCCGAAGAAATCGAGTTCCTGCGGACCGGCCGAGGTCCGTTCCGGGACTTGCTCGAATGGCTCGGCGTCTGGTCCGAGGACTGGCGGGTGCCCGAGTGCGACCCGGTCGAGTATCTCAGCCGTGTCGGCTACCTCCGGACCGGTCTCATTGCGGTGCATGGCGTGCACCTGAGCGACGACGCGTTGTTCAAATTGCGGAATGCGGGCGGGACCATCGTGACGTGTCCGCGCAGCAATGAGTGGGTCGGCGCCGGCCTGCCGCGGCTGTCTCACTTCTACGGCTGCGGATTGCCGGTGGCGATCGGGACGGACAGCCTGGCGTCGACGCCAACGCTGAGCGTCTTCGACGAGTTGTCCGCGCTGCGTCGCATCGCGCCCGACGTGTCGGCAGCCGGGCTGCTCGAAAGCGCCACGCGCCGGGGCGCCCAGGCCCTGGGGTTCGGGGACGAATTCGGCACGATCTCCCCGGGAAAGCGCGCGTCGCTCGTGGCCGTCGAGTTGCCGTCGGCCGTGACCGATGTGGAAGAATACCTCGTCAGCGGTATCCCGGCGTCGTCTGTCCGCCGCGCCGCCTGACCGATTCGCATGCTCGCCCGCCTTCGCACCTACGCGTCCTTCGTCCGGTTCAGTCACTCGCTGTTTGCGCTGCCGTTCGCGCTCGTCGGCGCGCTCTTGGCGGCCCGCGTCGTGGGCTTCAGCCCGGTGCGCGTGCTCTGGATCGTCGCCTGCATGGTGGCGGCCCGGAGCGCCGCGATGGGCTTCAACCGCCTCGTCGACGCGGAGTTCGATGCGCGGAATCCGCGGACGGCGATGCGGGAGCTGCCCGCCGGCCGGATGACCCGCGGCGAAGCCGTCGTCTTCGTGCTGACGGCGTCGGCGATCTTCGTCGCCTGCGTCGCGCCGCTCGGGTGGGTGTGTCTGGCGCTGTCTCCCGTCGCGCTCGCCATCGTGTTCTGGTACTCGCTCGCGAAGCGGTTCACGTCCTATACGCAGGCGTATCTGGGTCTGGCCATGGCGATTGCGCCGGCGGGAGGCTGGATCGCGATGGGCGGGCCGCTGAGCCCGGTTCCCTGGCTGCTCGGCCTCGCGATTGGCGCGTGGGTGGCCGGGTTCGACGTTCTCTATGCGTGCCAGGACCTCGAGTTCGATCGGCGCGAGGGTCTCCAGTCCATTCCCATCCGGTTCGGCGTGAGCCGCTCGCTGCTGATTTCGCGCGGTCTGCACGTGATCGCGGTGCTCGCGCTCGCGGTCGCCGGGATTGTCGCCGGCCTGGGCTGGATCTACGTGATGGGGGTGGCGGCCGTCGCCGTGCTGCTCGTCTATGAGCAGTCGCTGGTTCGTGAAAACGACCTGTCGCAGCTCAAGCGTGCTTTCGATCTGAACGGGTGGGTCGGCGTCCTCTACCTGGCGACCACTGCGGCCGCGCTGTACTTCGATTAAACCTCCGTCCCCTGCCTGTTGAAACCTGTGGAAAAAAGCCCCGTCCCGCTCATCGTCGGCGTCACTGGCGCGAGCGGGGCGATTTATGCGGTTAGGACGATTGGGGCGCTGCTCGAGCTGGGGTGTCGGCTTGAGATCATCTTCAGCGAATACGGGCGGCGGTTGCTGGTCGATGAACTGGGCACGGACGCGAAAGTCGATCGGCTGCAGGAGCTGCTCGTGGCCCGGTATGGCGACGTCGTCCGGCGCGGCACGTTCCGGATCCACGGCAATCGGGACCTTGGCGCCAGCCTGGCGAGCGGGAGTCACCCGTGCCAGGGGATGGTCGTCGTGCCGTGCTCGATGAAGACGCTCGCGGGCGTCGCGCACGGCCTGTCCAGGAATCTCATGGAGCGTGCGGCCGACGTCATGCTGAAGGAACGGCGGCGGCTCGTCCTCGTGCCGCGGGAGACGCCGATGAGCCTGCCGGAGCTCCGGAACATGGTCGCGTGCGCCGAAGCCGGCGCGATGGTCCTGCCGGCCATGCCGGCTTTCTATCAGCAGCCGAAGACGATCGACGATCTGGCGTCGTTCCTCGCGGGGAAGATCCTGAATGCGCTCGGTTTCGATCAGCAGCTCTTTCCGCCCTGGAAGGGCGAAGGCCGATCCGGGGTCCCCGCCCTTCGACAGGCTCAGGGCGCCCTGAGCGATAAGTCGAAGGGCGCAAGCGCCGTAGGGGGGGCCGCGGGGGCGAAGCCTCCCGGATCAAATTCCGAGTGACCGTTTCCACGTCAAGAGAGCCCGCTCGCATCGCGGGCATGTTCGACGCGATCGCCCGGCGCTACGACACGCTCAATCATCTCCTCAGCGCCGGACTGGATCGCCGCTGGCGACGGCGCGCCGTCGCGGCGATGGCGCTGCGTGGCGGCGAGCGCGTCCTCGACGTCTGCTGCGGCACGGGCGACCTGGCGATCGCCGCGGCCACGTCCGCGTCGGGCCGGCCGGGCGAGATCGTGGCGCTGGATTTTGCCGGGGAAATGCTCCGGCTCGCCGGGCGGAAGCTGCGACGCCTGTCGCTCGCCGATCGCGTGCGGCTGGTGCGCGCCGACGCGACCCGCCTGCCATTGCCCTCGTCATCCGTCGACGCGGCGATGATCGCGTTCGGCATCCGCAACGTCGTGGACCCGGCACGCGCCTGTCGCGAGCTCTACCGGGTGATGCGCGGCGACGGCCGGCTGATGATTCTGGAATTCGGGATGCCGCGGATTCCGGGCATCCGCGCCGCCTATCGCGCGTACTTCCGCCATCTCCTCCCGCGCGTGGGCGGGCTGGTCTCGAAACACGGCGACGCGTATTCGTATCTGCCGGCGTCCGTCGACGAATTCCCCTCGCCGCAGGCATTTGCCGGCCTGCTCGCGCAGTGCGGGTTTACCAGCGTCGAGCATCGCACGATGACATTCGGCATCGCGTCGATTTTTCTCGGCCGCAAGTCGGCCCGCTGAAGCGGCCTGGACCACCACAACCAGAATCGGCCTACTTCCGCGCGTGTCCTTTGGCGCGGCCGATCAGATCGTCGGCATCGATGGCGTCGGCGGCGAGACGCGCGAGGATTTCGTTGCCCGCGCGCGTGAGGTGGGCGTCGTCGGTGAAATACTCGGCCGTTTTGGGGACGCCGGCGTCGAAATCAACGAAGCGCACGCCGCGGGTCTGCGCCACCTCGCGCGCCGCGTCGTTGAAGAGCCGCATGCCGTTTTTCATGGCCTCCATGGAGGGATAGGTCTTGCCGTCGCCGCACATGATGGGGCCGAAGAAGAGGAGCCGCTGATCGTCCGGCGACAGGTCGCTGCGATACAGGCTGGCCTGGGACGCGACGATCATGCCGTGACCGTCCGACTGCACCGCGTGCACGAGCGCGTCGACGTACTCGCGGAAGCTCGGCAGGCTGCGAAACGCCGGCCGATCGACGGGCCGCATCATCGCCGCCAGCTTCGCGATGTTGTCGGCATCGCGATGGCCGCGCGGGTCGGGGTCGCGGCGGATTGCCTTGCGCAGATAGCTCCAGGTCAGCGACCAGGACGGCGGACTGGTGAACCTCACGGCCGGTCCCATGAGTCCGATATATGGACCGAGGTAGTGCGAGTAATCGGGCTTGAAGTCTCCGTAGGCGAGCCACGGCGGCGAGAAGCTGCGCGTGAGGTCGTTGAGCGCTTCGAAGAAGATGACGAGATCCGGCTTGAAGCGCCGGACCTTCACTTCGTACGCGACGAGGTCGTGCGCGCTCGTGTACCAGGCGGCGCCGGCGTTCTGGACCTCGATGTGGATCTCGGGATGACGCGCCTGCAGCGCCGACTGCAGCAGAAACGGGTAGCTGTCGGCGTACGGATTGGAGATGCCGAGCGTCGTCGATCCACCGAGGGTGAAGATGCGGAATGTGCCGGCCGGGGCCGCGACCGTCACCGGATCGCCGCGGAATCCTTCGTCGTTGACGTGATCGACCTGGGCCGACGGCAGGACCTGCAGGAAGGGATGCGGCGGGTGGCGCCGGACCTCGCGATACAGCGCGTCGGCGAACGACGCCTGGAGCGCCAGCTCGACGATCACGAACGCGAGACAGACCAGAACGACGAGCGCCACCAGTGCGATCCGCCGTCCGCGCCGATATCGAGCGTCGAGACCGTCTGATGTCGCGCCGGGCACGCGGGCATTATAGGAAGAAAGACTCAGGACGCGTCGTATACTCGATACAAGGAAGGTCACTGGACGTGACGTGGTACGCTGCGCGACGGATGTCCTGCACCGGCGCACGCAACAAATGCCGCGTTACGTCAACCGCCTTCCGGGATTAGAGCGCTGCCGTGATCTTCGACTTCGAGGACTATCGCCCCGACGCTCCGCGCGTGCCGTCCGTGTTCTCGCGGCGCGAGGGGATTCTCGTGTCGATCATCGTGCACGCGGTGGCCGTGCTCGTCATCCTCTGGGTGCCGGGCATGTTTCTCGGCCAGGTCCTGACCCAGGCGATGGCGCCGCAGGAGACGATCCGCTACGTGCAGATGGACCCGCGGATCGATCGCTCGAAGCCGCCGAAGCATCTCGCGGAGCACTCGGACAAGGATCGCACGAGCGCGACGCGGGAACGGGCGCCGAAGCCGGAGAACACCGCGCCCTACGAGAAAGGCAACACGCCCGAGAAAATGGAAGGCGGAAAAACGCAGCCCGAGAATGGAAATCCGAATCCTCCCGGTCTGAACGCCAAGTCCTCCGTCGATCTGCCGTCCAAGGTCGCGCCCGACGCGCCGGTCATCGGTCCGGCGCCGGCGAAAAACCTCGGCGAGTCGCTGCGCAATCTCCAGCGCTATCTGCAGGATCAGAACTTCAACAATCCGAGAGGCGGGCTGACCGATCAGGACCCGGACGTGCAGTTCGACGCGAAGGGCGTCGAGTTCGGGCCCTGGCTGCGCCGGTTCGTCGCGCAGGTCAAGAGCAACTGGAACATTCCCCAGGCCGCCATGGCGAAGTCCGGCCGCGTCGTCATTCAGTTCTACGTGTTGAAGAACGGCGCGATCCTCGATCTGCAGGTGGTGGCGCCGTCATCCGTCGAGGCGTTCACCACGGCGGCGTTCAACGCGCTGCGATTGTCGAATCCCACGCTCCCGCTGCCCGCCGAATACCCGGCCGATCGCGCGTTCTTTACCGTCACGTTCCATTACAACGAGGGCCGCCCCTGAGCGAGCCCGGGCTGATCGCCGTCATCGGTCCGACGGCGACGGGGAAGAGCGCGCTCGGCGTGCATCTGGCGCAGGCGCTCGGCGGCGAGATCGTCTCGTGCGATTCCACGGCCGTGTATCGCGGCGTGGACATCGGCACGGACAAGCCGTCGATGGACGAGCGCGGCGGGATTCTGCACCACCTCATCGACGTCGCGGAGCCCACGGAAATCTACTCGGCCGCGCGCTACGCCGCTGACGCGGGCGCCGCGGTGGCGGCGATTGCCGCGCGCGGCCGAATCCCAATTCTCGTCGGCGGCACCGGCTTCTACTACCGTGCGCTCGTTCGCGGGCTCTTTCCGGGGCCGGCGCGCGACGACACGCTGCGCGCCCGGCTCGATCGGGTCGCCAGCGCGCGCGGCGTCGAGGCCTTGCATCGATGGCTCGGACGCGTGGATCCGGCGTCGGCGGCGCGGATTCAGCCCCGCGACCGGAAGCGCCTCGTCCGCGCGCTCGAGGTCTATCTCCTGACCGGCCGTCCGCTCACGACCCATTTCGCCGCGACGGCATCCTCGATCGCCGGCATCCGAATTCTCCCGCTCGGAGTCGTCCTGCCCCGGCCCGAGCTGCGGGTCCGTGTGGCGCGCCGCGTCGACGCGCAGTTCGATCGCGGCGTCGTCGCCGAGGTTCAACAGTTGCTCGCCAAGGGCGTGCCGGCCACGGCGCACGCCTTGAGCGGTCTCGTCTACCGGCAGGTCGTCGAGCTCCTTCAGGGCATCCGCGACGAGCGGGCGACGCGCGAATTGATCGTCCGCGAGAACATGCGTTACGCCCGGCGCCAACTTATCTGGTTCCGCAAGGAAGCCGGGATTACGTGGTTCGACCGAGCCGGTGAGACAGAGGCCGTCAAAGGCCAGGCTGTGTCAATGGCTCGGTCGTTTGTCAATCTCTAATCTACAATCTGGAATCTGCAATCTGTGATCGGCAATCGGAAATCTGGGATCTTCAATCGAGGGCACGGGATCCGATTCGCGATTCGCGATTCGCGATTCCCGATTCCCGATTCCCGATTCCAGTTTCCCGATTTCCGATAGATTCCCGATTCCCGATAGATTCCAGATTGCGGATTGTAGATTCCCCGATCAGATTGCAGATTCCCCGATTCCAGATTTCAGATGGTGATGGCCAATCCTTCTCGAGTGATTCTGATCGTCATGGACTCTGCCGGCATCGGCGAATTGCCGGACGCGGCCGCGTACGGCGATGAGGGCAGCAACACGCTTGGCAACATCGCGCGCGACGTCGGCCTCCGCGTGCCGACGCTGCGGTCGCTCGGACTCTCGCGCGTGGCGACGATTGGCGGCGCGCCGCCTCCGCCTGCGGCGGGCGCCTTCGGCCGGATGGCGGAAGCGTCGCCCGGCAAGGATTCGGTGACCGGCCATTGGGAAATGACGGGGATCGTCCTCGACAAGCCGTTTCCGACGTTTCCTCACGGATTCCCGGCCGACCTCATCGCGGAGTTCGAGCGCCGCATCGGACGGGCGACGCTTGGAAACAGCGTCGCATCCGGCACCGCGATCATCGACGCGCTCGGACCCGAGCATCTGAAAACGGGCGCGCCGATCGTCTACACGTCGGCCGACAGCGTCTTTCAGATCGCCGCGCACGAAGACGTCGTCCCGGTGCCCGAGCTCTACCGCATCTGCGAGATGGCGTTCGAGCTCGTGGGACGCGGGCTCGGCGTCGGCCGGGTCATCGCGCGGCCGTTCGTCGGCACACCGGGTCATTTCTCCCGGACCGCGAACCGGCGTGATTTTGCGCTCGAGCCGTTCGGGCCGACGCTCCTCGACGGTCTGAAGGCGTCGGGGTTGCCGGTCGTCGGAATCGGGAAGATCGAGGATCTGTTCGCGGCGCGCGGCTTGACCAAAGCGATTCACACGAAGTCCGACGAAGAGGGCATGAACGTCATTGCCGCCGAGCTGGAGACGACGCAATCCGGGCTGATCTTCGCGAACCTCGTCGATTTCGACACGGTGTACGGGCACCGCAATGACGTCGCGGGTTACGCGTCGAATCTCGAGCGGTTCGACGCACATCTCGCGCGTCTCCTGCCCAAGCTCCAGCACGAAGACCTGCTCATCGTCACCGCCGACCACGGCAACGATCCGACCACGCCGTCGACCGATCACTCGCGTGAGTACGTGCCGCTGCTTGCCGTCGGCGACGCGGTTGAACCCGGCGCCGATCTCGGCACGCGCCGAACCTTCGCCGATCTCGGCCAGACCGTCGCGGAGCTGCTCGGCGCGCCGTGGCTCGCGCACGGGGAGAGTTTTCTGAGCGACTTGTTGCGCCACATGTAGCGCGGATTGATCTCCAAATCCGCGTGACGTCGGCGGACTCGGGACCCAGTCCGCCCTACGTACTCCGGTCGGCGGACTTGGGACCCAGTCCGCCCTACGTACTCCAGTCCGCCGCACGTACGGCCCGCGATAGACTGACGACTCGTATGCCATCCATCCGGGAGCAGCTCGAGGCGCGAGAACACGAGTTTCTGGCGCCGGCTGCCGCGAAGAGCAGCGGCAGCCGCGGCCGCCTCAAGCCTGAGCCGGAGGATCCGATCCGGCCGGTTTTCCAGCGCGATCGCGATCGCGTGATTCACAGCAAGGCGTTCCGCCGGCTGAAGCACAAGACACAAGTGTTCTTTGCGCCGACCGGCGATCACTACCGGACGCGCCTCACGCACACGCTCGAGGTGTCGCAGATCGCGCGAAGCATCGCCAAGGTGCTGCGGCTCCACGAGGAATTGACCGAGGCGATCGCGCTCGGCCACGACCTCGGGCATCCGCCATTCGGCCACGCCGGCGAGCGCGTCATCGACGCCCTCGTCCCCGGCGGGTTCAGCCACTACGAGCAGAGCCTTCGAATCGTCGACGTGCTCGAGAACGGCCGTCAGGGGCTCAACCTCACCTGGGAAGTCCGCGACGGGATTGCGCACCATTCGAAGGGCAAGCACGGGTCGCCCATCGGCGCTCCTCCCGAGCATCGGGCCAGCACGATTGAAGGACAAATCGCGCGCGTCGCCGACATCATCGCGTATGTGAATCACGACATCGACGACGCGGTTCGCGCGGGGATTCTGAACGAGAACGACCTGCCGGCCAGCGCCGTCGAGGTCCTCGGCCGCAACTCCTCCCAGCGCATCAACTCGATGGTGACGGATGTGGTGGTGCGCACGCTCGAAGGCAGTCTCCAGGAGCTGCGGATGAGCGACCCGACGCTCACCGCGACACTCGAGCTGCGAAGGTTTCTGTTCGAAGCCGTGTACGAGAACCCTCGCGCGACCGCGGAGTTCGAGAAGGCCTCAGGCATCCTCGGCGGTCTGTGGGACAAGCTTCGCGCGCGGCCTGAAGCATATCTGGACCGGACAACGATGGAGACGGAAGGACTGGAAGCGGCGGCTCGAGATTTTCTCGCGGGGATGACGGATCGCTTTGCGGTCGCGTTGTTCGAAGAGCTGTTTGTGCCGAGATCTTGGAGTGTCTAGGAGGTTTGGAGGCGCGGAGGCCCGGAGGCTGGAAGCAACAGCGTTCGTGTCGGGCTGCCGGGGTGTCTTCGCCTCCAAGCCTCGCGTCTCCCAGCCTCCTCGCGTGTTAGCATGATCATTTGGCCGGAGCCGGACCGGACCGGCATGAAGTCATGTTGATCGACTTAAGCCGCTTTCGAGGCGGCCTCGAGCACCTCGAGCGGACGTACCACGCGGGCGACTTCGACCGGGACGCGGACGCGTTCCGCGTCGTCGCGCCCGTCGAGCTCGTGGCGGATCTCCGCAAGGACGCGAAGAAGGTCAGGCTCGTTGGTCGAGTGAAGACAGCGCTCGCGCTGGACTGCAGCCGGTGCCTCGACCCGTTCACCGTGCCGATCGACGCCAAGTTCGACGTGCTGTTCCTGCCGGCGGCGGACAATTCCGGTGGCGAGGAGCAGGAAGTCGGCGAAGAGGACCTGGGCGTGTCCTATTACAAGGAGGACACGATCGATCTCGGCGAGGTCATGCGGGAGCAGTTCTATCTCGCGTTGCCCATGAAGCCGCTTTGCCGTGAAGAGTGCCGCGGCCTGTGTCCGGTGTGCGGCAAGAACCGCAACCGCGAAGCCTGCGACTGTCAGACCGAATGGATCGACCCGCGGTTCGACGCATTGAGAAAGTTGAAGGAAGGCCGCTCGTGAGCGGATGCAATCAATCAATAGATCGATAGCCCCGATAGATCGATTCAAGGATCAGTCATGCCCAATCCCAAACGCCGTCATTCGAAAACGCGCACTGCCAAGCGCCGCACCCACGATGCGTTGAAGCCGCTCGCGATGGGTGAATGTCCGCAGTGTCACGAGTTGAAGCCGCCGCACCAGGTGTGCCGCAACTGCGGGTACTACCGCGGCAGGCAGGTCCGGGCGGTCGACGAGGAGTAAGCGACAGCGGCCCGGCCGTGTCCAAAGTCATCGTCGCAGTCGACGCCATGGGCGGCGATCTCGCGCCGGGAGCGCCGGTCCTCGGGGCGCTGCAGGCGGCCCGCCGCGGCATCGCGGTGACGCTCGTCGGCGCGGCGCCGGCCGTCCAGGCTGAGCTGCAACGCCACGCAGACTGGGATCAGCTGCCCATCACCGTCGCGGATGCTCCGGACATGGTGGAAATGTCCGAGGCGCCCCTGGCCGCGCTGAGGCGCAAGCCTCGGGCGTCCGTGCGGGTGGCGGCCAAGCTGGCCGCGTCCGGCGAGGCGAGCGCGATGTTCAGCGCCGGCCACACGGGCGCGACGCTGCTCTCGGCGCATGGGGCGTTCGGCGTGCTCGAGGGCGTCGAACGGCCGGCCCTGGCGGTCACCGTGCCGACGCGCACCGGTGCGGCGCTCCTGCTCGATTCAGGGGCGAACGTCGATTGCCGGCCGGAGCATCTGGTCCAGTTCGCGGTCATGGGCGCGGCCTACGCCCGGGTCGCGCTCCAGATCGAGCGTCCCAAAGTCGGGTTGTTGTCGATTGGTGAAGAGGCCGGCAAGGGCAACGATCTCATTCGCGAGGCGCACGTCAGGCTCCAGTCGGCGCCGATCGATTTCATCGGGAATCTCGAGGCGCGCGAGTTCTTCACCGGCCGCGCCGACGTCATCGTCTGCGACGGGTTTACCGGCAACATCGCGCTCAAGGTCGGCGAGAGCCTCGTGGAGGCCGTCGATCACATGCTGCGCGAAGAGCTCGGGGCGGAACTGCTGACGCAACTGGGCGCGCTGCTGACTCGCCGGGCCTTTTCGCGATTCAAGCAGCGCGTCGATTACGCGGAGTACGGCGGCGCGCCGCTGCTGGGCGTCGCGGGCGTCGCGCTCGTGGGCCACGGTCGATCGTCGGCACAGGCCGTGGAGAACGGGATTGCGTTGGCCGCGCGGCTAGCGGAAACGAAAGTGGTCGAGAGACTCGCCGACGCGTTGAAGCCAACGGCGGCGTGACAAGAACCGTGTCGGTTCCGGAGTTCCGGGGTTCCGGAGTTCCGGGGTTCTCCAAACCCAGGTTCCGCGGTTCTCGTCGTGTTCGAGAACTTCGGAACCCAGCTCTTGAGAACTCCGGAACCTCGGAACCTCGGAACCACCAGCCTGCAACTAGATCTTTTCACAAGTTGCAGGGTCCCAATTCCTATGCTGAAGTAGGTGGGCTGTGTCCACTGGGTTGGAGGGCCGTGTGGCCCTGGTGACGGGCGCGTCGCGGGGCATCGGCCGGGCCATCGCGTGGGCGCTGGCGGAGCGGGGCGCGACGGTGATCGCGGCGGCGCGGAACGATCATGCCAGGGCGGTGGCCGACGACCTCGTGGGCGCCGGCCATCGCGCCGAGGCGGCGTCGCTCGACGTGACCGAGGCCGTGTCGGTGACGCACACGGTGGCGGACGTGCTGGATCGATTCGGCCGCGTCGACATCCTCGTGAACAACGCGGGGATTGCGCGCGATCAGCTGTTGCTGCGCATGAAGCGGGAGGAGTGGGACGCCGTGCTGGCGACGAACCTGACGGCGGCCTTCACGTGCACGCAGGCCGTGCTGAGGCCCATGATCAAGCAGCGCGCGGGCCGCATCGTCAACATCACGTCGGTCATGGGACAGGCCGGCAACGCCGGGCAGGCCAACTACGCGGCGTCGAAGGCGGGTCTGATTGGGTTTACGAAGGCGCTGGCGCTCGAGGTGGCATCGCGTAACATCACGGTGAATGCCGTCGCGCCGGGTCTCATCGAGACCGACATGACGAAGTCGCTCGCTGGCGGGGTCCAGGCGGAGTGGGCCGAACGCATCCCGCTGAAGCGCCTGGGAACGCCCGAGGACGTGGCCGGCGCGGTGGTGTTCCTTGCGTCCGACGAGGCGTCATATATTACGGGTCAGGTGCTGTCGGTCAACGGCGGCATGTATTTGTGATGAAGAGCAACTTAGAACTTAGAACTCAGAACTCAGAACTGAGTTCCGCTACCAGGGTCGGGATTTCGAAGTTCTGAGTTCTAAGTTCTGAGTTCTAAGTTTTCCCAGAGGGGGATCGAATGGCCGTTACGGATCAGGTGAAGAAGATCATTGTCGAGCAGTTGGGGGTCGATGAGGAAGAAGTGACGCCGGACGCGTCGTTCGTCGACGATCTCGGAGCCGACTCGCTCGATACGGTCGAGCTGGTCATGGCCTTCGAAGAGGAGTTCGGCATCGAGATTCCGGACGAGGACGCCGAGAAGATCACGCGCGTGAAGGAAGCCATCGAGTACATCGAGGCGCACGCCAAGAAGAAGTAGGACGAGCCTTGAGCAGGCGAGTGGTCGTCACCGGCGTCGGCCTGATTTCCTCCGTCGGCATCGGGACCGAAGCCAACTGGAGTGCGATCTGCGCTGGCCAGAGCGGCATTGGCCCCATCACCCATTTCGACGCCTCCCAGTTCACGGCGCGCATCGCCGGCGAGGTCAAAGCGTTCGACCCGCTGCAGTTCATGGGCCGGAAGGACGTCAAGAAAGTTGACGTCTTCATCCAGTACGCGCTCGCGGCGTCGCAGTTTGCGGTCGACGACGCCCGGCTCGAGATCACGCCGGCCAATGCGGACGCCGTCGGCGTGTTCATCGCGTCGGGGATTGGCGGGTTTTCGACCATTGAACGCGAACACATCGAGCTGCTGAACGGCGGGCCGCGCCGCATCTCACCGTTCTTCATTCCGGCGTCCATCATCAACCTCGCGGCAGGCCAGGTGTCGATTCGGTTCGGCGCGCGCGGACCCAATCTGGCGGTGTGCACGGCGTGCACGGCCTCGGCGCATTCGATCGGCGAATCATTCGAGATCATCCGGCGCGGTGACGCGGACGTCATGATCGCCGGCGGGTCGGAAGCCTCCATCACGCCGATGGGCGTCGGCGGATTCGCCGCGATGCGCGCGCTGTCGACGCGCAACGACGACCCGGCGCACGCCAGCCGTCCGTTCGACCGGGATCGCGACGGATTCGTCGTCGGCGAGGGCGCCGGCATTCTGATTCTCGAGGAGCTGCAGGTCGCCCGCGCTCGCGGCGCGAGAATCTACGCCGAAATCGTCGGATACGGCCTGTCGGCTGACGCCTTCCACGTCACCGCGCAGCCCGAGGACGCCAACGGAGCAATCCGGTCGATGCGCATGGCGTTGCGGAAGGCCGGCTTGGCGCCGGATCAGATCGACTACATCAACGCCCACGGCACCTCGACGCCGATCAACGATCCGACGGAAACACTGGCGGTAAAGCAGACCTTCGGCGCGCACGCGCACAAGCTGGTGATGTCATCGACCAAGTCGATGACGGGACACCTCCTCGGGGCCGCGGGCGGTCTCGAAGCCGGCATTACCGCGCTCGCCGTGCATCATCAGGTCGCCCCGCCGACGATCAATCTGGAGAATCCCGATCCGGCCTGCGATCTGGACTACGCGCCGAACGCGAAGCGGCCGATGGCCATTCGCTACGCGTTGTCGAACTCGTTCGGGTTTGGCGGGACGAACGGGACGTTGTTGTTGAAGAAATATGAGGAGCTAGCAGGCTAAGAAGCCAGGAAGCGTGGAAGGCTCCGGGGCTGCCTCCCCGGCTTCCCGGCTCCCGGGCTTCCTGGCTGAGCGTCAGACATGAAAATCGCCGTTTGCATCAAACAAGTCGTCACGCGCGAGTGGCAGGTTCGCATCAACGAATCGAAGACCTGGGTGCGCGATCAGGATGCCAGTTGGGAGCTGAACGAGCCCGACGCGTACGCGCTCGAGGAGTCGCTGCGCCTGCGCGAAAAGCATGGCGGCGAGGTCATCGTCGTGTCGGCCGGCCCGGCGCGCGTGACGCAGGTGCTCCGCGAGGCACTGGCCCGCGGCGCCGACCGTGCGATCCACGTCCAGGGCGATCACCTGGCGACGGCCGACGCGTTTACGGCCGCCGATGCGCTGGCCGCGGCCATCAAGGATGAATCGGTCGATCTCGTGCTGACCGGCCTGCAGTCGGATGACCAGGGCTTCGCGCAGGTCGGCGTCGTGCTCGCCGAGCGGCTCGGCATGGCGCACTCGACGATCATCATGGACGTCCAGATCGAAGGCGGCACGCTCAAGGTGAAGCGCGAGCTCGAAGGCGGCTGGTTCCAGTGGGTCTCGATGCCGCTGCCGGCCGTCCTGACGATTCAGAGCGGCATCAACCAGCTAAGGTATGCGACGCTCAAAGGAATCATGGCGGCCAAGAAAAAGGAGATTCGCGCCGCGCCCGCTCCCGCGGCGCCTGGAGCCCGCCAACGCATCGTCTCAATCTACGTGCCCGAGAAGTCGAAGAAGACCCGCATGATCAGCGGCTCATCGTCCGAGGCGGCCGTGGAGCTTGTGAAGGTCCTCCGGGACGAGGCAAGAGTGTTGTGACTCGAACTCCATTACCACTTACCCATTACCAATTACCAATGCTCTTATGATTCTCGTCATCGCTGAACAGCGCGACGGCGCGCTCAATCGCGCCTCGTGGGAAGCCGTGGCGGCCGCGCAGGCGATCGGCGGACCGATCAAGGTCGTCGTCGCGGGCGCGGATGTTCAGGCCGCAGCCAAAGAACTGGCTGCCGCAGACGTCGCCGAGGTGCTCGCGCTCCAGCACGCCGCGCTCGGGACGTACACGCCCGACGGCTTCGTGCAGGCGCTCGCGGCGCTTGTCGGCAGCGAAAACCCGGCACACGTCATCTGCGCCCACACGTATCAGGCACGCGATTTCATTCCCAAGCTTGCCGCACGACTGGACCGGGCGCTCGTCACAGACTGCACCGCGGTGAAATCGTCCAGCGGGACGGTCACGTTCACGCGGCCGATGTTCCAGGGCAAGGTGAACGCGGACGTCGTGCTCGAAGGCCCCGCGCCCCATCTCGCGACGTTTCAGATCGGCGCGTTTCGCGCGGACGCCGTGAAGAAGGGAGGTGCGCCAGCCGCCGTCAAATCCATCCCGGCAGCGATCGACGAGGCCGCGATTCGCCAGAAACCCGAGGCGCCGTTCCGTGAGGCCAAGCAGGCGGTCGATCTCACGCAGGCCGAGCGCATCGTCGCCATCGGGCGCGGGATCAAGGGGCAGGACCACATCGCACTCGCCAAACAGCTCGCCGAAGCGCTCGGCGCCGAACTGGCCGCCTCGCGGCCAATCTGTGACGCCGGCTGGCTGCCGATGGAGCGTCAAATCGGCAGCTCCGGCCAGACGGTCGCGCCCCGGCTCTACCTCGCGCTCGGCATTTCCGGCGCCATCCAGCATGTGGTCGGCATGAAAGGCGCGCGCACGATCGTCGCGATCAACAAGGACGCCGAGGCGCCGATTTTCGAAGTCGCCGACTACGGGATCGTGGGGGATCTGTTCGAGATCGTCCCGGCGATGATCGCGGCGGTCAAGGGTACGTAGCGCGGATTGGTTCCCAAATTCGCGTACGTAGCGCGGATTGATCCCTAAATCCGCGCAAGGGGTGGCGGAGTTAGAGAGCACTCCGCCCTACGTACAATTGTTCCGTGCGTGTTTTGCTGGCGTGTACGCTCCTCATCCTGGCCGCTGAGCCGCCAGCCCCGTCTCAGCGTCCTCCCGCCCGTCCGCCGGCCGGACAACAGGAACCCGCGCAGCAGTCGCGCCAGCGATCGCAGACTCCGCGCGTGCGCTCGGCCACCGGCGAGGCACTCGATCGCTATCTGCGCGGTGAGTACGTGGACGCCATCGCCCTCCTGCAGCAGTTGGGCGGCTTCAACATCATCCAGGCGCAGGAGTGGATCAACGCGAAGGGGAGGGAGGACGCCGCCCGGCGCCGGCTCGCCGCGGCGACGATGGTCCTCGAGTACACCGACGCGCGGCCGGGGCTGTCGCCGCCGCTCATCGAGTGGGCGTGCGAGCAGCTCGCGAAATACCCGTCGCCGGAGCTCGAGCAGCTCTGGCTCCGCGCGTCCATCGCGCTCGTCGAGGGACACCAGGCGTGGACGATTCTCACGGGCGCCACGTCCAGTCATCTCGCGCACGCGCGAACGCGCTTTCCGGAGAACCCGTACTTCAAGCTCGCGGAGGCGGTGAGCGTCGAAGCCGCAGCGTCCGAGCCGTCCGTCGGTCCAAAGGCGACCGACACGGGAATGGTCATCGATCGGCTCGGCGCAGAAATGCGCGACGGCGCCGCGAATCGCGGGTCGCCGTCGATCGCGATGCTCGAGAAAGCCGCGACGGCGTTCGAGCCTCTGCTTGCCGACCCGGTCGTCGGGTCTGAAGCGCATCTTCGCCTCGGGTACGTCCAGCTGCGTCTTGGCCGGCGCGAGCTCGCGCTGCAGCACTTCGCGCAGGTCGACTCGGCCGCCGCCGCCACCTACTCGAAATATCTGGCCCGCCTGTTTTCGGGCTGGACGCTGGCTCGTGACGGGCAGACCGACAAGGCCATTGCCGCCTATCAGTCCGCGCTCCAGGTCATCCCCCGCGCGCGTTCCGCGACGACGCTGCTGACGATGCTGCTGGTGATGAATCACAAGCTGGAGGACGCGGAAGAGGCCGCCGGCACGTTCATGGGCGCCCCGACGTCGCCGGACGATCCGTGGCGGACCTACCAGCTCGGCGATTACCGTTCGTACGACAGTCTGCTCGACAAGCTGCGCGAGGCGATTCGATGACCGCCGCGCGAGTGGGCATTCTCGTCCTGGCCGGCGCGATTCCCCTGCTGGCCGGCCAGTCACAGCCGGCAAATCAGGAGCCGCAGCAACAGCAGCCACGCCCGACGTTTCGAACCTCGACGGACGTCGTGCCGGTTCACGTCTTCGTGCGCAGCGAACGCTCCGCCGTCTCCGGCCTCACCGCGGCCGACTTCCAGCTCTTCGACAACGGCGTGCGGCAGGAGATCACGGCGGTCTCCGCGGACAAGCTCGCCGTGGACGTGACGCTCGTCGTCGACACGAGCGGCAGCGTCGTCCGAAGCCTGGGCCGCTTCAAGTCGGACGTGAAGGACATCGTCAAGCAATTGCGTAACGACGAGCAGGTCCGGCTGATCACGTTCGATAGCGATCTGCGCGAGGTCTTCCCGATGCAAGACGCGTCGAAGAAGGTGCCGGTGGACGAGATCCGGCTCGGCGACATGACGTCACTGCTCGACGCAATGCTGTTCGCGGTAGCCAGGGCGCCGCGGCCCGATCGGCGGCATCTCGTCTTCGTGTTCAGCGACGGCTACGACAACGCGAGTCTGGTCGGGTACCGCGCGATCGCGGATCTGGCGACCCGGTCGGAGGCGACGCTGTACGTCGTGCTCGCGAAGGTGACAGGCGTGCCGGACAACCGGCCCGATGAGATTGCCGCGCTCTCGGCGGCCGCGACGCGCACCGGCGGCACGTTCTTTCCGCCGACCGACGAGTCACGCGACATCGCCGCGGCCTTCAAGCGCGCGCTCGAGACGTTCCGGCATGGATACGTGCTGTACTTCACGCCGGCGAACGTCACGCGCGAAGGCTGGCACGAGATTACGGTGCAGGTCACGAAGCCCGGCGTCTACGACGTGCACGCGCGCCAGGGCTATTTCGGCGGGTAACGGCCAACCTTGTGACCGTTGCGAAAAGCGGGCCAATGAAACTCGCGCACACGTCTGCAACTCTCCATGTGTGGCCGTCGTCTGATCCTATAGAGCGGGCTGCCTTGCGCCGACATTATTGGACACGACCATGGACTCCCAGGAATGGTTGGCTGTCACGAACAGTCAGGCGCTGCGATTTTTCTTCGAGCACCTGAGGGACGTAACGGAAGGCGGCGACACGCCGCGGAGTGAGCTCCTGTACAACGCGAGCGTGCTCGCGCACTTCGCGACGACGTCGACCGCGTCAGTGCCGCAGTTTCCATCCTGTCCCTCGGATCTCGCAACTGTGTTCGAGGTGTTCGTCCTCGACAAGAGCCAGCATACGGATCCTGAAATCATGGAAGCGGCTGCCGCGCAGTGTCTGCTTCTGACCGGCTTCTTCGAAGGCCAGGTCCGCCGCCGTCACAACATCAAGTGGTATGCGACACTCGGCGCCGGCTTCTACGATCAGGCCGCGCAGTGCACCACCGATCGCGCCCGCGCGCGCATGATGCTGACCATGGCGGTGCGGTTCGAGTTCTGGCGGCGGCAGCAGTCGCGCCTTGCGAAGGAGCTGCGCGAGCTGCCGCATCTGCTGTTCAGGCGGCCGTCCGTCGATCCGTCTGTGCACTGACAGACGACGGTCCCGCAGTTCGAATCTTAGTTCGAAGACC
>JBLNGH010000530.1:0-5030 GCA_050264575.1 Acidobacteriota bacterium
AAGCGGGTGATGTCGACCGCCAGCACCTTGCCGACGAGTTGAGCGATGAAGCGTTCCTCGTTGAAGGCCGGGATGACGACCGTGAGCAGGCGGTACCTAGGCGCGTTCACGCAGATACGTCTCCAACGCGCGGACATCGTCCGGCGAATTGACGCCGATCGCTTCGCTCGTATCGGGCACGTCGAACGTCCGGACCGCCGCGCGCGCGGCGAGCCACGGAATGAACGGCAGGAAGTTGCGCTCCTTCGTCCGCCCGCCGGCGCCGGCGAGCCGATCGTATTCCGTCAGGCGATCGCGGTAGGTCTCGAGGGCAAGCGCGAACACGCCGGCGTCGCTCTCGCCGACCTCCGGCATCCTGTCGCCTTCGCGCCGTTGCAGCACCTGCGCGATCCGTCCGTCGCCGTCCCGCGCGAAATGAATGTACGGCGGCTGCTGTCTGACGGTCGGGAACACCAGGGCCGCGGCGGGGTCGCCGTCGATTTCGCGAGCGAGCCGTTGCGCGGTTCTTGCGCTGATGGCGATCTGATCGCACCAGGTAATCCAGATCTGCCGCGGTCGATATCGGTCGACGGCCGGCGCGGCGCAGAGGATCGCCGGCAGCATCCCCGCCGGCTCGGTCTGGATCGCACACTCGGCGTCCCATTCGCGCAGGCGGAGGTGTCGGCGAACGAGCTCCTCCGCGGCCGGCGCGACGACAACCACGACGCGATCGACCAGCGAGGCGTAGCGCTCGAACAGATAGTCGATCATCGGCTGACCGCCGACCGGATAGAGCAGCTTCGGGCCGTCCCATCCGAGACGCGTCCCGCGCCCGGCCGCGGGAATGACGAGGAGCCGCGTCATGAAACGGCCGCCTCCTGAATGGGACTCGCCACGCGGCGCCACGCGGGCGCCTCATAACTTCGAAACAGCTCCCGGTAATGCCGCCACGCAAAGACCAGCATCAGCAGGAGCGGTCCGGCCTTGAGCGTCGTGATGATCAAGAGCGGGAGCGTCGCGTCGGCAGACACGTTGTGCCGCAGCCAGCCGGTGAAGATCAGGTTCTGGGTGAGAGACAGCGCGAAGATCGCGCCGATCAGCACGTGCGCGCGCCGGCTGAACCATTGCGACGAGGCGACCACGTAGATGAGGGGGATGAACAGGAGCTCGAGGTAGTGCTCCCACAACGTCAGTGACCACCAGAGAAAAAACAGAATGGACACGATGAACGCCCAGTGGCGGCGCGCGGCGGCGGTCCACGGCTGCGAGCGGCTCCTCAGGACGAGAAACACGATCGTCCCCAGCACAATCGCCTTCACAACGTAGGTGAGGACCGAGGGGCCGGTTTCCGTTCCGGTTCCGGCGGCCGTCCGCACCGCGTCCACGAGGATGTAGAGCGAGCTGTTGTAGTACCACGGAAACGTGCTTTGCACGCCGGTTCGCATGAGATCCAGGAACGCCAGGTGGATGGGCCAGCCCAGCAGCGCAATCGACGCCACGCCAATCGCCGCGAGCAGGACGATCGTCTTAAGGGCAAAGGACCGCCCGGACAAGCACAACAGGCAGACGAGTGCCGGCGCCAAAGCCGGCTTGACGAGCGTGGCCAGCACCACGAGCGACGAGGACCACCAGTCGCGCCGCTGCACGTGGAAATGAACCGCGGCCGCGAGCAGCAGGAGCACCGTCGGGGTCGTCTGCCCGCCGACGCGGAATACGGTCCAGAAGGGCTGATAGATCAGGCACAGGAATGCGAAGACTGCCGCGAATCGCCCCTGCGCGTCGTCATCGTCCGGAACGAAGCGGCGGCAGAACGTGAAGAGCACGGCAAAGGCCGCCGCAAACGCCAGCACATTCTCGATCTTGAAGAGGACGAGCGCGGTGCCGGCGGGGAACCAGCTCAGCGGAACAAAGATGAATGCCGAGATGGGCGCTCCCCAGAAGCGCATCGTTCCTTGCGGCGCTTCACCGCCGATGAGGCTGAGTGGATCGTAGAGATCGTGGAGCTGCCGCGCCGCCACGCGCTGGCCCGCGTCGTAGAAATTCGCGAAGTCCCAGCCGGCGCCGGCCGGGACGACAATTCCCACCACGCATCCGATCCCCATGAGAGTGACGGACAGCCAGAGAAGCGCGCGATAGGCCCGAGTCCGATTGGCTCGGCTAGCGGCCATGCGCGGCCCGACCGCCCGCGGGCAGCTCGTTCCGGAACCGCTCGAGCGCCGGCTGCAGCTCCGGCTGTTTCGCGAGGTCGCGTGTTTCGCGCGGGTCGTTGACCCAGTCGAAGAGCTGCGGCCCGAGCTTCGTGTGGTCGATGAAGTGCAGCGACGGGGCCACCACGGATCGCATCGATCCATCGTGGACGGGCATGCGCTCTTCTTCCCACGGCCGTTGCATCAGTTCGGAGAGCGGGAACGCCCAATCCTGATCGGCGTGGTCATCCGTCCACAGCCGCTTCAGCGACGGCGCCAGGGGCGGCGCGGGCGCGGCGCCGAGGAGATCGAGAATCGTCGCCGGAATCGACGCGTTGCTCACCGGCCTGGAGACGCGAGTCCCGGCAGGCACCCGGCCGGGCAGCCAGACGACCAGCGGCACGTGAATCGCCTCGCGATAGAGGTGCCCGCCGTGCAGGAAGCCGCCGTGCTCGGCGAATTCTTCGCCGTGATCGGAGGTCACCACGACCAGCAGCGGGCGGTCCTGATGCTGGCGGCGCATCGCGGCGACGAGCGCGCCGATCTGATCGTCGACGTAGGCGATCGCGCCGTCGTAGGCGTCGATCTCGCTCTGCAGCTGATCCGGCGTCAGCGACTCCGGTACGTGCAGCTCCCAGTTGATCAGTCCGCCGGGCGCCGGCTGCGTCGAAAAGCGGCTCCGGTATGGCTGCGGCGGCAGATACGGATCGTGCACGTCCATGTAGTTGATCATCACGAAGAACGGATGACCCTCGTCTCGTGCGAGCCAGCGCAGGACGGAGGCATTCGTGTCGGTGGCGTGCTTTCGCGCCGGAATATCCTCGTAGCCGAATCGCCAGAGCACTTTCGTATAGAGCAGCCGGCCGTAAGCCGTCCGGAGCATGCGATCCGCGATCGAATGGAAGAAGTCTTCGAAATGCAGAAAGCCCTGGCCGAAGCCATGTTCCCGGCTGAACCAGTAGGTGTTGCCGGAGAACGCGCCCGTGCGGTACCCGCGGGTTTCCAGCAACTCCGCGAGCGTGACGTGATGCGACCAGTGATGCGAGTTCCCCCACTCGACGCCGTGCTGATACGGATACTGGCCGGTGACGAGCGACGCGTGCGACGGCAGCGTGTAGCTCGACGTCGAGAACGCCTGCTCGAACAGCGCGCCTTCGGCCGCAAGTCGATCGATCGCCGGGCTCGACTGGCGGGAATAGCCGTAGCTCGACAGGTGATCGGCGCGAAGCGCGTCGATGACGACGAGCAGGATGTTGGGGGCGGCGCCGTCAGCTGATGCCAGGCGGCTCGTGGCGATCTGCTCACGCGCCCACGAACCGCCGTCGATTGTCACGAACGTCAGCAGCGTCACCGACAGGGCTCCGCGAACGCTTCCGCGAAACACCCGCCGCGCGGTCAGCTCATGACCCGCGATCCATCTGGTCACGACGGCGGAGACGGCGAGCGCGAGAATCAGAATCGAGTACGCGCGGATCCATTCCTTCAGCGCCCAGGCGATTCCCGGGAGCACCGCCGCGAACGTGATGAGAAAGACGGCGACGATCCGCGGCCGGCGCGAGTCGCGAAAGAGAGACACCGCGACAGAGAGCAGAATCGCGAGAACGGTGACGAGCGCGCCGTTCTGAACGGCGGCAATCCAGATGATGGGATACCAGACGTTTTCGAGGACGTTGAATTTCTGCAACGCCATGTGCGCGACGCCTTCGAAAAGTCCACCCGCGCATCCGAGGACCACTCCCATGGCGATCAGGTCCGGGTCGACGCGCGTGGTGCGGCCGGGCGTCGTCGTCATGACCATCGCCCTCGCGGCGCTCTCCAGATGACGAACAGGACCGCCGCCGTCAGCGCGAAGAGCGGGAGCGGCGAGACACCGTGCGGGAAGTACGCCGCCACGCCGCCGCCGAGTCGGGAAAGCGTGGTCAGCGCCGGCAGCTGGAACCCGCCCAGAAATACCTGAACGACCGAATCGAAGACGCCGAGCGGACCGATCTCCACGTCCCGGTACATGGCGAGGCACCACGCCTGCGCAATCGTCAGCACGCTGGCCAGCCAGACCAGCGCCGCCGGCAGCCGTGACAGGACGATCGCTACCGGAAGGAACAGGAACGGGAAGATCGGCGCGAGATGACGAATGCCGCTGTTGAACTGGAGGCGCGCGTAGTTCACGCCGCCGCAAAACAGCCAGAACGCCGCGACGATCGCCAAGCTCGCTCCAAGCTCGAACGCGGCCACACGCCGGTCGGTGCCGCGATTGACCCACGGAGCCGCGAGCGCCAGCAGGAACAACGGGCACGAGATGAAGAGCCCGTAGCGCCGGTCGAACAGGAGCAGCCACAGCAGATCGGGCTGTGGCGGGCTCATCCCGCGATAGCCGTGATCGACCCAGGCCACGGGCGGCATCCAGTGCTGAGCGGGATACAACGGGTGACCGAAGGCCTGGTACTGATAAAACCACAGCAGTCCCAGCGGGACCAGCGCGCCCGCGGCATATCCTGCCGCGAAGCGCACCGCGTCTCCGTCAGTCGCGCTGCGGACCGCGCGGAGCGTGCCGTACACCAGCAAACCCAGGAAGAGCACGACGCCGCTGTAGTCGAAGAGCACCGCCGCGCCGCCCGCGAGCCCCGCCAGAATCGCTCGGGTGCGCGTTGACATACTCGCGCGTCCTGACGGATTCCAGATCGCGATGAATCCCAGAAACGCGATGTGGCCGAGCATCATGTTCTGATTGAGCGAGCCCGTTCGAAAAAAGACCGGCGTGCCGAATGCGTAGACAATCGCGAGCCACAGGGCGTGCTTGTCCGAGCCGAACACCTGGCGCAGCACGAAAAACATGGCGACGACGCCGATGGCCGAACCCGGCGCCAT
>JBLNGH010000531.1:0-5745 GCA_050264575.1 Acidobacteriota bacterium
CCCTTAAAATCGAACTTCCTGCCGCGGGTAATACCCCGAGCTCGATCTGTTCCTCGGTAGCTCAACGGTAGAGCATCCGGCTGTTAACCGGAGGGTTGCTGGTTCGAATCCAGCCCGAGGAGCCAATTTCTTTCCGGTTCATTCCGGTCACATGGGTAACACTCCATTCCGGAGACATAGCTAACACTTTCGGTCCAAACGGACTGCCGATTTGCTCCACGCGGACGGTCTCGTCGTCGAAGTAGCCGAGATCGTACTGCATGAAAGTGACGAGCCAGATCCGATCGCCTACCTGGGTCACCCCGACGTTCTGCCCGGCCAAGGCGTGGCTGAGATTGACCTTCCGGCCCTTGAAACAGATCCGGCCGCAGTGGGTCACGGTGATCGTGGAGTCGTGGAACGGGTAGGTGAGCTCCTCGAGGCCGCGATACACGCGCGGCGACCGCACGTAGACGTCGGCCGGGACTTTCATGTCCAAGGCTTGATGCGGGCGCTGGTGGTTGTCCGAGCAGCCGGCTCACCGTCAGCAGGTTCACCCCCCCTTCCACCAATCGAGACCCATGCTCACGACGCAAGTCGTGAAAGGTGAGCCCGGTGATGCCGGCGCGTTTAAGCGCGCCTCAAGAACCGCGGCCCATCGATTCTAGCGACTCTCGACGGCCCGGCGCACCGACGCTCGTCGGAGTAAAGTCATCCGCAACGCTGGCCAGTTCGATTGCCGAATCGATCCCCTTGCGAAAATGACGGTGGCTTGTGCCGTGTGCATGAAGCGTGAAGGAACGGTAACCGCGCCGACCGGTCCCGCTCGCCGCGTCTTTGCCTACCATGATCAATCAGACAAGTTCTTGGACGAGTTTCCAAAACCGCAGCTGATCACTTCTGATGACAGGAACCCACCGGTTGGATCGTGCCGTTCGACCGTGTCGTCGCGTGGGATCGCCAGATCCTCCCGGTGCGTTGTCACACCGAGACGTGTGAGGAGGTATTGCCAGCGCGTCGGCGCCGGCCAGCACGGCCAATCAGCGCGCCATGCGTCTTCCGACCATCTGCCTGCCCTGCTGCGCCACGATGGCTCCGGTCACCATGCCGCCAGCGTCGGTCGTGAAGCGGATCTGTGCGTCGATCCTCTTCCAAAAAAACGCCCGCGGCGCTTCGGGCACGATCTGCAGCCTGAGCGCGCCGGCCACCCCTTCGCGCTGCGCGTACAGGTATCCGCCATCGCGCGTGATCGCGAGCACGAAACCGGGTCCGAAGTCGTAGCGGCCGGCGACCTTGTCGAGCTCCGACACCGCCAAGGAGATTTCCGTACGCGGCACGAATGGCGGCGGCGCCGGCGGAACAGCCGGCGTCGGCTGCACCGGCTGTCCCCCAACGATATTGAATGCGAGGTCCTCCGGGCCAGGTTCGGCTGCGGAATTGACAAGAGCCACCACGGCCCGGCCCTTCGCTGGTTCCAGTATCAGGATGGACGAGAAGCCGAGCGTTTGCCCGTTGTGCATGAGCAGTTCGCGACCGCGGAGGCCGCGGACCACCCAACCCAGCGCCTGCTCAAACCCGGGCTTCTCCCCGGAGGTGCGAACAGAAATAGCCGTCTTCTGGGCGGGGGCGACCGGCGACGTGGGATCGAGCAGCGCCTTGGCGAAGATCAGCATGTCGGTCACCGTTGAGCGTATGGCGCCCGCGCCCGCGAGAGCCGCCATCTTCATCGGTCTGACCGGCCGCATATGGGCGTCGAACGGCGCCGCCAGCCGCGCGGCATGGCTGGGCGGCACGGTAATCATCGTGTCGTTCATGCGAAGGGGGCCTGTGATGCGCGTGCGCACCAGCGTCTCGTAATCGGAGCTTGCCGCGCGCGTGAGCAGATAACCCACCAGGCCCATGCCGATGTTCGAATATTCAAATTGGGCGCCCGGCTCGCGGGTCAGTTGGTGGCGATCAAGGAAGGCCAGCAGCCGCTCCTCGGCATAGTCCGCGAACTGGCCGTCGGGATGGCTGACCGGCCACATATCGTCAGCCATCGACGGTAATCCCGACTGGTGCGTGGCCAGGTCGGTCAAAGTGATCCGGCGGACGCCACGCTCCGGCATCCTGTGGCCCGCCGGCAGATACTTCGCCGCCGGATCGTCCAGGGAGGCCTCCCCCTTGTTGGCCATGTCGGCCAGCAGAAGCGCGGTGAAGACCTTGGTGATCGAACCGATCTCGAACAAGGTGGTGGCGTCGAACCCTGCGCCGGCGCCCGCGACGATCCGCTCGCCTTCTGGTCCGAGAATGCCGATGACGATCCCTTGTCCCGGGCGCGGCGCGTTGCGCGCGGCGATCAGCTCGCGAATCTCATCATCTGAGGGCAGGCGCCAGTCGTCGCCAGAGCGCTGGGCCGCCGCGGGGCTTGTGATCGGCACGACCGCAAGGGCCGCGGCCAGACGCAGCGCCTCACGCCTTGAAATTTGCGTCATTGTCTCGCCCTTGTTGGCGTTACTGGAGCTAAGGCTTGAATGTGGCGCGGAAGTAGACCAAGAGCACCATGAGAACTGCCAGCAACGTGCCCGCGACACCGAACAAAATCAGAAGAGTTTTTCTTCGCGTCGTCATTCTGGCCTCCAGCAATCCGTCCTGCTCACGCATCGCCGACGCGCTTCGCGCGCACCACGCGCGTCTTCGAGAGGAGCTCACACGCGCGCTGGCGCTTCTCATTGAACAGGGCGAACAAGCAATCGAAAGGGAGCACCTCAAAGACCAGACTGAGCTGCCGCACGAACGCCTGGCCAAGCGTGATCCGCGCGCCGGACTCCTGCACGACTCGCAGTCCCATGAGCCGCTTTCCCAGCGTCGCGCTCCACCAGTACTCGGCTGCGATGGTGTAGATAGGCCACATCAGCATCGCCCCAATCAAGGCCAGCGGCCCGAACATGAACCACGTCCGCTGAAATGAGCCCCCGGCCATCATCCGGCCAAGAAGGGTCACTACGACGAAAACCAGAACACTCGGGAATCCGTCGATGATCTTCGCGAGGATGCGGTCGCCATACGGCGCGGCCTCGAGCGGCTCGGCCGACAGGTACGACACGGCAAACGAAGCCGGATCGCCGAGCTGACGCAGCACTTCCTCCATCGACTGCCCGCGCGCCAGGCGCTCGCCGATCATGGCCTTCAGCTCGAGCGCGATCTGCGCGCGCAGCGGATTGCCCGAAGGCACCCGGTCAACGACCTGCTTGATGTAGTCGTCCGTCGCCGTCGTCATCGCGTCTCCCGTCGGCGCAGCAGCCGCGCCATCGCATCGCTGAACGAAGTCCATTCCTGGGTGAGCTGGCGAAGTTCCTCCCGCCCCGCCGGCGTCAGCCGGTAGTACTTCCGCGGGACGCCGCGATCCGGCGTCTCCCAGCGAATCGCCACGAACCCCGCGCGCTCGAGCCGGTACAGCACCGGATAGAGCGTGCCGTCAGTCACCTCAAGCGCACCGTTCGTCTGCTCGGCCAGTTTGGTGACGATCTCGTAGCCGTACGCCTCGCCTGCTGCGAGCAGGTGCAGGACGATAAGCTCGAGCGACCCCCGCCGGAGCTCACGTCCGATGCCCTTCCGCTCGTCGGGGCGGCCTGTTTCTTCAGCCATCGGCGGCAATTGTAATGCCATATATCTTGTTATACAAGATATATGACGTGGGAAGTGTTCAGCAGGTTCAGACGGTGAAGCCGGACATACCTGCACTCGCCAACTCTGGAGAAGTCCGAGGTAGTTCGACGTGGCTGGCGTCGCTGCAGTGGACGGTATCGCCGATGCCTCGACGATGAACTTCTCGTCTTTGTCGTATCGCGCTAAACGCGCGGATGACCTGGACGATGTCCGCAACAAAACGCGCAAGGGCGATCGCTCCAGCATCGCCCTCTGGACAGAGTCTGAGCGCGAGTCACTTGGAGGCTCCGACAGCGTCGGTTGACCCCTCGCTCAAGGACTCGTACTTCACCAGACTCATCGACGTTATGCTGTCGGGATCCTCCCGACGTCGATGACGAACTTTGTTCTGGTAATCGCGTCAGCTCTCGCAGGACCACGAACGCGATGAGCTCGTGCGGCATTCGCAACAGTCGATGCCTGTGGCGCGATGAGTTTCTGGTCCGGCTCCGGTATTACAAGTAGGAATCGATGCCAATCCATCGGCGTCGCCCGATCGGAGGCCAGATTGTGACTGAATTCGCCCACGCCGCAGAGGGTCATCGACGCGAGTTGCTGCTCCATTGCTACCGCATGCTCGGTTCCCTGCCGGACGCCGAAGACGCGGTGCAGGAGACAATGCTCCGCGCCTGGCGGTATCGCGACAGCCTGAAAGAAGGCGCACCGCTGCGCCCCTGGCTGTACCGCGTCGCCACGAACGCCTGCCTGGATGCAATTGCCCGCGACGAGCGGCGCGCGGTACTCGCCGCCAAGGTCGCGGCTGATGACGGTGCTGCAGGGAAGCTTGATGATGTTGTCTGGCTTGGGCCGATCCCGGACTCACAGCTCGAGCCTCCCACGCCGCCGCCGAGCACTCCAGAAGCGATCACACTAAGGCGTGAAACCATCGAGATCGCCTTTCTCACGGTGATCCAGCTCCTCGCTCCGCAGCAGCGAGCGGCCCTGATTCTCTGCGACGTGTTGGACTGGTCTGCCAAGGAGGCGGCCGACTTGCTCGACATCACCGTCCCGGCTGTCAACAGTTCGCTGCAGCGCGCGCGGGCCAGGCTCCGCGAGCGGCTGCCATCGAGCAAGCCGGCCTGGCCTGCGGGCGCCGATCCCAGCGCCGCCGAGCGCGATCTCCTGAAGAAGTACGTCGAGGCGAGCGAAGCGGCGGACTTTCGTGCATTGGAATCCATCATTCGCACAGACGCGACCTTCCGCATGCCGCCGCAGCCAGGCGTGGCCGAAGGCCGTGATGCGATCTTCAGCCTGTGGGTCGCCGGCGGATTCGGCTCCGAACGGTTCGGCCGTCTCCGCTGCGTTGTGACCCGCGCCAACCTTCAGCCAGCGGTCGCCGCCTATGTGCGCCAGCCCGGCGATTCCGCTTGGCGCGCCTTGGCGCTGGATGTTCTTCGCATCGAGGACGGCGTGATCGCAGAGATCGTCACCTTTCCGCCGGACTGTTTCCTGCCCTTCGGGCTCCCGCTGATCATGGACGAGGCGTCGGAGGTCGACACGTGTCATTGATTTGCTCAATGTTGACGGAGGGAACAAAATGAACGCCCCCGCCTCAATCACCATCACGCCAGTCCACGTTGCCGACCTGCTCGCCGAGGGCGAGCGGATGCCGGTCTACGTGCACATCATCGACCATCCCGATGCGCGCGTGCTGGTCGACACCGGCATGACGGAGTTGCACCCGGCGGCGGCCGACCTCGATCCCCGCCTCCGTCCACTGAGCAAGCAGAACGTCGACCTCGCGGGCATCGACATCGTCGTCAACACACACCTGCACTTCGACCACTGCGGCGGCAATCACCTCTTCGCCGGCAGGCCGATCTACGTCCAGCGTCGCGAGCTCGACGACGCGCGCACCGAGGACGACTACACCATTCGCGAGTGGGTCGACGCGCCCGGCGTGCGGTACGTGCCGGTCGACGGCGAACTCGAGCTGCTTCCGGGGCTCCGGCTCGTCCCGGCGCCGGGCCACACACGCGGCATGCAGGTCGTCGTCATCGAGACTGGCGGGCGCCCGGTCGTCGTTGGCGGCGACGTGGCGGTTTGGTTTGGCGAGCTCGACGAGCCGCACACCGAAGG
>JBLNGH010000532.1:0-6912 GCA_050264575.1 Acidobacteriota bacterium
CCGACAGTCCGGAAGCGCGCGAACTGGCGGCCGTCGCGCGATGTCCGGTCGAGACGTTCGGGCTGGCGCCGGACGCCACCTGGCGGGCGAGCGAAGTCCGTCCTGACGGGCCTCGCATGACGTTCCAGCTGACGGCGAGCGGCGATCAACTCGGCCACGTCACGTTGCCGCTGATCGGCGCGCACAACGTCCAGAATGCGCTGGCGGCGCTGGCGGTCGGCCGCGCGACCGGACTCTCGACCGAGGAGATGATTCGCGCGCTCAAGGAATTTCGCGGCGTGAAGCGGCGGCTGGAGCTTCGCGGGACGGAACGGGGCGTGTCGGTCTACGACGACTTCGCGCACCATCCGACGGCGATTCGCGAGACGCTCAAGGCCGTTCGGTGGTCGTACCCGGATCACCGGATCTGGGCGATCTTCGAGCCGCGATCGGCCACCTCGTGCCGGCGGGTCTTTCAGGACGACTTCGCGCGGGCGTTCGCCGAGTCCGGCGCCGACGAGATCGTGCTGGCGGCGGTCTTTCGATCGACGCTTCCCGACGATCAGCGCCTGTCAGTCGAGCAGCTCGTGCGCGACCTCGAGCGCGCCGGCCGGCACGCCCGTCATCTTCCGCAGGTCGACGACATCGTCGCGCTGGTCGCCCGCGAGGCCCGCGAGGGCGATCTCGTCGTCATCATGTCCAACGGCGGATTCGGCGGCATTCACGACCGGATCCTGGCGGCGCTCAAGACCTCGGGAGTCGTTTCCTGATGCGCTCTTCCGCGGAAACGACTCCCGAGGTCTTTCCCCGCTGATGCACGCCGAGCAGAAATGACTCCCCAGGTCTTTGACAAGCGTCTGCGCACCCTCCTGCCAGCGGAACAGATCCAGACGAACGCGCCGCTCGCGCCCCTGACGACGTTCCGTGTCGGTGGTCCGGCCGACTGGCTCGTCGAGGTCAGGACCGTGGCCCAGGTCACGGATGTAGTCCGTGCCGCGCGCGCGGCCCGCGTTCCGGTCACGGTGCTCGGCGGCGGATCGAATGTCGTTGTCTCGGACGAGGGGGTGCGAGGCGTCGTGATGCGGATCCACCTGACGGGTATTTCACAGCCGGCGACGGATCGTGCGCGCGCCGAGGCAGGCGTCACGATCAACGGCCTGGTGCGATGGACGATTTCACACGGGCTTGCCGCCCTCGAGGCCTGGGCGGGGACGCCCGGCACTGTGGGCGGGGCGATCTTCGGGAATGCGCATTTCGGCGGCAGGAACATCGGCGATCTGATTGCGACCGTCATGGTCGTCACGCCGGTCGGGGAGCCGATTGTCGTTCCGGCCGGTGAGATGGAGTTCGCCTATGACACGAGCCGGTTGAAGCGAACCGGGGAGACTTTGGTGTGGGCGGAGTTCGGGGTCATGCCTGGCGATCCCGAACGGTTGCGTCGGCGTGCCCGCGAATCGCTCGCCTACCGCAAGGGCACGCAGCCACTCGCGATGCCGAGTGCGGGCTGCGTGTTCCAGAATCCGGATCCGTCGCTCGATCGGCTGCCGGCCGGCGTGCCCTGGTCGGCAGGCGCGCTCGTCGACCGGGCCGGACTCAAGGGGCATTCCATCGGCGGCGCGCGGATTTCGTCCGACCACGCGAACTTCATCGTCAACGACGGTCACGCGACCGCGCGCGAGATCCGGGCGCTCATCGAGCGCGCGCGAGCCGCCGTCCGCGATCGGTTCGGGGTCGAGCTGCGAGACGAAGTCGTCTTTCTGGGGAAACATGAAGGGCATGAAGCATAATCGCGACAACCGTGGCTGATCTCGTCATTCGCGGAGGCCGGCGGCTGTCGGGCGCGATCGCCGTCGAGGGCAACAAGAACGCGGCGCTTCCGCTGCTTGCCGCCTGTCTTCTCACCTCGGAGACATGCGAGCTTCGCAATGTACCTCGCATCCGCGACGTGGCCGTGATGATCGACCTGCTGTGTTCACTCGGCGCCACCGTGGAGGGGAAGGGCACGTCCACGCTTCGCATCACCTGCCGCCACGTGACGTCGTCCGAACCCGATCCGCAGCTGGTCGGCCGGCTACGCGGGTCGGTTTTGCTGCTCGGCGCGCTGCTGGGCCGGACGGGCCGCGCGACCCTGGCGCCTCCCGGCGGCGATTTTCCGGCGCGCCGCACGATTTCCACTCACGTCCACGCGCTCAACACGATGGGCGCGCGCGTCGTCGAAGACGCCACCGGCCATCGCCTCGAGGCGCCGGATGGATTGACGGGCAGCTCGATCTATCTGCTCGAAGCGTCGGTCACAGGCACTGAGACGGCGATGCTCGCCGCCGCGCAAGCCAAGGGTGTGAGCGAGATTCGCCACGCGGCCTGCGAGCCGCACGTCGCGGAGCTTGGCGCATTCCTGGCCGCGATGGGCGCGAAAGTTGATGGCATCGGCAGCTCGACGGTCCGCATCGAGGCGCCCGGACGATTGCACGGGGCGACGCACACGCTGCGCGGCGATTACATCGAAGCGGCGTCCTGGGGCGTCGTGGGCGCCATTACCGGCGGGGAGGTGGAGGTGACCGGCGCCGCCCGAACCGACCTGGAACCGATTGTGACCGTGCTCACAGAAATGGGCCTCGACCACGATCTCGCTGACGGACGGTTCGCGGTCCGTCCATCCGCGCTGCAGTGCGCGCGTCGCATCACCACCGGGCTCTGGCCTGGATTCCCGAGCGACATCGTCAGTCTCGTCACGGTCCTCGCCACGCAGGCGACCGGCCGGACGCTCGTCCACGACTGGATGTACGAGCTGCGCCTCTTTGCCCTCGAGCAGCTCAGCGCGATGCGCGCCGATCTGTTCTTGTGCGATCCGCATCGCATCATCGTGACCGGCCCGACGAAGCTGCGCGGCCGGACGCTCGACAGCCGCGACATTCGTTCCGGGATGGCGCTCATTGCAGCAGCGCTCGCGGCTGACGGGGAGAGCACCGTGTTAGAGATCGAGACAGTCGAACGGGGTTATGCGAGGCTCGTGGAGCGGCTCAAAGATCTTGGTGCTGAAGTAGAGCGGAAAGAAACCTAGAAAGCCGAGAGGTACGGTGGAGAAGAGCTAAGAAGTACGGGGACAAGAACGCTGAAGTACTGGCGGCAAGAACCAAAAGTACGGCCAAAACCTCTTTAGTTCATTCGTTTGCCCGTTAATTGAAACGGTGCGGTCGGTGCCACAGCGGATTCTGAATACCAAATCACGCCGTCCGCTGCGAGCGTGAACGAGCGCCGGCCGGTCTCGCCAAACACCTTGGGAACTGCTGACACGGAGAAGCTGGTTGCGGTGGAGCGGCCGAGACAATCGATCGGTCCCCATGAAGCGGACGCTGTGAGCGACAGGACGTAATCGCGCCCCAATCGGTCTAGGCTCTCTGATTCCAGGAAACCATCGGAAGATCCGGGTGGCGGCGTCGAGAGCGCGTCGATCGACCTCGCGTACCCGCCGTTTCCGCATGTCGTTGCGAACAGTATCTGGCCGGTCCAAATCACCCTGAGCAGCAATGCGACGGACACGCCCGACCTGGGTCTGAGCTCTCCGTGATGCAGCCGCGCGCTGAGCGACGCGATCACGAGAATCATCGCCGGCACGAGCAGCCCGATTCGAATTGTTGGGCGCCGCGTCAAGACGACCTTTAGACGACCCGGTTATGTGGTCTGTTTTCGCTTGGGCCTTGGGCCTTGGGCCTTGGGCCTTGGGCCCGCTTCGGCCTTCGGCCTGACTCCCTACTCAAACCTCAACGCGTCAATCGGATCGAGCCCTGCCGCCTTCCGCGCCGGGTAGAACCCGAAGAAGATGCCCACGACCGCGGAGAACCCGACCGCCGTGACGACAGCATTCATCGAGATGAGCGTCGGGGAGCGCAGATAGACCTGCATCGCTTCCGACGAGCCGTAACCGAGCAGAATGCCAATCGATCCGCCGACGAGGCTGATGACGACCGCTTCGATCAGGAACTGCAGCAGCACGTCGAAGCCGCGAGCGCCGATCGCCAGACGCAGGCCGATCTCGCGTGTGCGCTCGGTGACCGAGACGAGCATGATGTTCATGATCCCGATCCCGCCGACCACGAGCGAGACCCCCGCGATTCCCGCGAGCAGCGACGTCATCGTCTGTGTGGCCTGCGTCCGTGTGGCGATCAGCTCATCCTGCGTCTGCACGCGAAAGTCGTCGTCGTCGCCGGGCTCGATCTTGTGTTGAATGCGCATGGCGGCGGTGACGGCGTCGCCCGTCTGCCGCATCTCGTTCGCCGAGCGCGCGGACACGAGGATGTAGTTGAGCCAGTCGTTGCCCTGCAGCTTCTTCATCACCGTCGTGTACGGCGCGAGAATCTGGTCGTCCTGGTTCTGACCCGATGACGACGCGCCCTTGGGGGCCATGACCCCGAGCACCTTGAAGAGCTGATTGCGGACGCGGATCTCGACGCCCGTGGGATCGACGTCCTCGCCGAACAGATTCGTGGCGACGTTGATGCCGAGCGTACAGACCTTCGCCGCGACCGTCACGTCCTGATCGGTGAAGAACGCCCCGTACTTCATCGGCCAGGATTTGATGAACGTGTAATCGACGTTCACGCCGACGATGTTGGTCTGCCAGTTCTGGTTGCCGTAGATGACCTGCTGGCGCGACTGCATGCCTTCCGAGACGTAGTCCACTTCGGGAAGATCGCGGAGCACCTTCGCGTCGGCCGGAAACAGGCGCGCCGTGCCGCCGCCCTGTCGCACGCCGCCCATGTTCACGCTGCCGGGGAACACCGTGATCATGTTGGTGCCCGCGCCGCGGATCTGCTCTTCGATCGCGGCCTGGGCGCCCGATCCGAGCGCGACCATCGTGATGACGGCCGCAACGCCGATGATCATCCCCAGCATGGTGAGACCCGTGCGCAGTTTGTTGCGCCCGAGCGCCTTGAACGCGATGCGGAAGGTCATGAGCAGCGACATGACGCGTCAATTCTTGATCAGTTCCCGTGCCGCTTCTTGCCTGTGACGTGGCGCGGGTTTTTGCCTTACCGAATGATTTCGACGCCGGCGGGGGGCGTGAAGAAGAAGGATTTGTCTGCCAGGCCGACGTTTTCTTCCAGGTTGACGAATTTGTACGACCACGTGCCCGTCTCATCGATCTTGACGAGCCCGCGCAGCGCCATACTCCGCCGGTCTACCTGCACGACGAGCGACGTGAAATCGGCCTGCGCCGACTTCGGCACGAGCGACAGGTGCCACTCGCCCTCAGGTTGCGCGGCTGGCATCGCGACCGAGAAATCGCGCGTCAGGTTTCCGCGCCCGGCGAGAAAGAGCAACGCCGTCGACGCTTCGCCCTCTTTCGGGAGCGGACGGACGAGCACGACGCGGTCGATCGGCCGGTAGTCCCAGATCTGCAGACCGTCGGTGACGAGCTCCTTCTTCTCCGGTGCCGTGTACGTCCATCGCATCCGGTACGGCTTCTTCACCATGACCTTGCCGCGTTCGGTGGTCTGCTGCGGAAGCGCCGTGCCGCGAAACGACTGCGTGAAATCAGCCCGGAAATCCTTCACCAGATCGTAGTGACTCTGCAGCTGCCGCGCGAGCTGATCGGCAGCCGGCGGCGCCTGCGATGTCGCCGGCACGCCGACGAGGAGCAGAAAGAGACTGAATGAAGCCAACACAAGCCGCATAGATCGATTCTAGATTGAAGGATATGGACGTGTCGCGATCCGACAGGTGGAGGGCCGAACCTTCAGGTTCGGCCGGCGAACGTCAGTTGATCCGGCAGCTCCCCGGCCCGCGCGGATCGCCGCACGAGCCGCACGGCGCAACGGCTGCAGGTGCGGCGGACTTGGGGCTCGAGACGGCGGCAAACACCGACCACTGCTTCTCCAGGCCCCGGCTCTTGCACGCGGGACAGGACGGCTGACGATCGCCCGTGACGAACGTCTCGAACCGATGCTGGCAGTCGCGGCAAATGTATTCGAAAATGGGCATCAGCCATTCATTGTACCGTGGAGTCAGACATGATTGATGGGACCGCGCTGCTCGCCCTCAAGAACGCCTGGAATGGCGCCGTCGCCGCCGCCGACCGCGTCCGGGACCTTTCGCCGCTGGTGTCGGCGATGGGCGATGCCGCGGATCTCACGCCAGCGGACCTCGACACCTACCATCAGGTTTCGCTCGCCCATGCGAATGCCGCCCAGGCACTGCGAGGATTGATTGAAGAACTTCGGCGTCGAGCTGGTGTCGGCTAGAACGGTTCCGATTCGCCTGTGGCGAGCTGCGTGTTTTTCGGCAGTGACTCTGCTCGTTGTCGTGTCGCCCAGCCGGCCGGAGACGGCCGGAGAGGCCGCCTGCGGCAGGATCCGCGCAAATGGACGAAGCCTTGTCTGCGCCGACGGGACAATCTTTCGCTGGCGCGGAGTTACGGCGTTTCGACTCGTCGATCTCGCAGCCGACGGTCGCGAGCAGGAGGCCGTCCGCTATCTCGACTGGGCGCACCGTACCGGCTTCAACGTCGTCCGCGTCCTGTCCACCCTGTGCTGCTGGTTCGATCTGCCGCCTGAGGCCGGACTCCGTGCGCTCCCCAAGGTCCTGCAGTTGGCCGCCGCGCGAGGGATGCACGTGCAGATCGTCGCGCTTGCCGGCACGGCGCCACATGAGCGCTCCATCGATCTCGAGGCGCAGGTTCGTGCGATTGGCGACATTGCCGCCGCGCACGACAACGCCATCGTCGAGATCGCGAATGAGCCGAAGCACAGCACGCAGGACGAACGGCTGCACGACTTCGCGTACGTCGATCGATTGGCCGGCCTCGTTCCGGAACAGGTGCTCACGATCGGCGGATCGGCGTCCACCGACGACGCGATGGGGCCGCCGCTCGGGGATCTGGTCACGCGTCATCTCTCGCGGCTCGACAACGTGTGGAGCATGCTGGACCGCGTC
>JBLNGH010000533.1:0-3054 GCA_050264575.1 Acidobacteriota bacterium
CCGTTCGCGTCCTCGTCGGTGCCGGAGGTCTGGAGCTTCGGCCTGCGCAACCCGTGGAAATTCAGCTTCGACGATCCGACGCTCGGCGGCACCGGAGCCCTGATCATCGCAGACGTGGGCCAGAACGCGTGGGAAGAGATCGATTTTGAACCGGCCGGACGCAGCGGACGAAACTACGGCTGGCGCAATCGCGAAGGCACTCACCCGAACGTTGAGACGCAACCGCCGGCCTTCCTGCCGCTCGTCGACCCGATCTTCGAGTACGACCACTCGGTGGGCAGTTCGATCACGGGCGGGTTTGTCTACCGCGGCCGGTCACTGACGCCTCCCTATCGCGGCCGGTATTTTTTCGCCGACTTCATCAGCGGCCGAGTCTGGTCGGTGGCCCTGTCGTACAACCAGGCTGGCGAAGCCACTGCATCGGGACTCGCGGAGCACACGGGGGAGCTCGGCGGCACGCCGGTGCTCGGCAACATCAGTTCATTCGGCGTGGACGCCGCAGGCGAGCTTTATATTGTCAGCTACTCGCGCGGAGCGATCCTCGTGATCGAAGGGCCGCCGCCACCCCCCACAAGACTGCGCGTGATCAAGCCCTAGGGCTGCACCCCGTCCCACACCGTCTTCGAGATCCCCGCCATCAGCGCTGCGCTCTGTTTCTGTTCCTGAATCCCGCGCACGAGCACAACGAGCACGTACGGCCTCGGGCCGTAGACGATCGCGGCGTCGTGGTGAATCTTCGTGATGCTGCCGGTTTTGTGCCCGACAGCCGTACCGGGTGGGAGGCCGGCGGGGATCGCGTCGTTGAACTTCTGTCGCTTGAGGATCGCGACCATCTCGGCATCGGCTGTGGCACTCACGGCTTGTCCCGCGGCGATCTTCGTGAGCAACTCGAGCAATCCGCGCGCTGTCGTCGTGTTGTTCATCCCCTTGTCGAAGGCCTTCTGATCCTCGACTCCGCGGAGCACCTGCATGCCGTCAGCGCCCAGCCGTGAAACGGTCTTCCGAATGTTGTCGACCCCCAGCTTTTCGATCAGCAGGTTCGCAGCGAAGTTGCTGCTCACGGTGATCATCGCTTCGCACAATTGCCGCAGGGTCAGCGCGCTCCCGATGGCCTTGTACACGTCGGCATCCGAGTCATCGCCGACGTCGAGCTGATACACGCTGCCATCAACGATGCTGTGGAACTCGTTCTTGATCGGGAGTTGAGCATCGAGCGACAGCTTCCCCTCGTCGGCCTGCCGGAACAGCTCGATCATCACCGGCACTTTCATCGTGCTCGCGGCGTGATACGGCTTGTCCGGCTCGATGAGGACCTCAGTGCGCCCGTCTAGCGTGCGCATCGCAACGGAGACTTCAGCGCCGCTCACCTTGATCTGCTCGAGAAGGCGGGACTGAAGGGAGTCAGGGGACGGGAGGGAAAGGGTGAGAAGAGCGAGAAGAGTGAGCATCACGGTTCCTCTGGTTCCTTTGGTTCCTGTGGTTCCTCTGGTTCCTGGCGTTACTTCGTCCCCGCCACCGCCCTTCCCCTCGTCGCCTGGATGAACCTCGACACATCCGCCTTCAGCTTCTTCTGCTCCGAGGGGCGGATATACATCATGTGGCCCGCGTCGTAGTACGCCAGCTCGATGCGGTCGCGGTAGGTGGGCTCGAAACCGATGTGCGCAAACGTGTGTTCGGTGCCGCCGAACGGCGTCGCGAAATCATAGTAGCCGTTTGCGACGAACACCTTCAGGTAGGGATTGCGGGCCATCGCACCCCGGAGCGTGTCGGCGAGGTTGAGGTACCGGTTCTCAAAGTCGTCGTAACTCCACGGCCTCACGTCGCCCGAAGTCGGGTACGACATGTCCGACTCGAACTTCAGATCCTGGCGCACGTAGTCGTTGAACGTCGCGGTGAACGCTCCCTTGATGGCCTCGTTCGACGGGTCGTACTCCTGTCGCTCGGCGGCCGCGTCCGCGTCGATGCCGGTGAACCGCCCGTCGAGGCGGCCAACGGTCCTGTGCTCGGCGCGGAGCAGCTCCGTACGGAAGCGCACGTCGGTGACGCGGAGGTTCGACTGTTCGATGTACTCGGACGACAGGCCGGTCAGCCGCGCAAGCTTCTGCACGATCGTCGTCTTCTCGGCCTCCGAAAGACGGTTGCCCTTCTCGAGCGCGAGCAGGTAGTCGCCCGTGGAGAACGCCCGCGCCTCCTGGACCGCCTTGCCGAAGTCTGCCTGAAGGTCGGCCGGCAACTTCTTGTGGTACCAGGCGGTCACGGTGTAGGTCGGCAGGAAGATGACGTACGGCAGGTCGTTGCCGGAGGCGTAGCCTTTCGTCAGGTAGTCGAGCACGGACGAGACCAGGACGATGCCGTTCAGCTCGATGCCGTGCCGCGACTGCAACTCGCCCGCGAGCCCGGCGGAACGCATCGTTCCGTAGCTTTCGCCGATCAGGTACTTCGGCGATGCCCAGCGATCAAAGCGAGAGAGGTACGTCCGGATGAACTCACCGAACGCCTGGATATCCCCGCGCACCCCGTGGAACTGCTTCGGATCCTCGCCTGGCGCGGTGCGGCTGAAGCCGGTGTCGATCGCATCCACAAAGACAAGGTCGCACACGTCCAGGAGCGAGTTCGGGTTGTCCGTGAGCCGGAACGGAGGCGCGGGCTGAAAGCCTTCGGAGCCGAGCTGCACGTGCTTCGGCCCGAACGATCCCATGTGCAGCCAGATGGTCGCGGACCCCGGGCCGCCGTTGTAGAGGAACGCGAGGGGTCTTGCGCTCACCTCCTCGCCGTCGCGCGTGTAGGCGGCGAAGAACATGCTCGCGGTGACCTTCCCTTTCGAATCCCGGATCGGAAGCGTGCCCGCCGTGGCCGTGTAACGGACCTGCTGGCCATCCATCTGGATCACGTGGCCGGTCGTCGTCGACAACTTCTCGACGGGAACCGTCGCGGACGTGGAAGAAGGTCCGGGCGCCGGCGCCAGTTCCCTGCCAGGCGCCTGGGTTGTCTGTGTCGCCTGCGGAGACTGCCGGCGTGGTGCGGGTTGCCCGAACGCGGCTGTCGCGCCAAACA
>JBLNGH010000534.1:0-4992 GCA_050264575.1 Acidobacteriota bacterium
ATCTGGTGAACGAGGCCGGCGAGCGGTTCATGGCGCGGTACGACCCGGCGGGCGATCTGGCGCCGCGCGATCGCGTCGCGCGTGGAATCGTGCTCGAGGTCGAGCGGACCGGCGCGCCTGTCTATCTGACGCTGGCCCACCTGCCGGCTGCGGAGGTACGCGCCCGCTTTCCGCTGATCACGAAACTCTGCGAGCGGGCCGGACTCGATCTGGCGACCGATCGGCTGCCGGTGGGTCCCGCCGCGCACTACCTGATGGGCGGGGTTGACACGGATCTCGACGGTCGGACGTCGCTGCCGGGCCTGTTTGCCGCCGGCGAGGCGGCGTCGACCGGCGTCCATGGGGCGAACCGGCTCGCCAGCAACTCGCTGCTCGAAGGGTTGGTTTTCGGAGGCCGCGCCGGGCTTGCGATGGCCGGTGGCCCGACCGTCCGCGAGCAGTCGACCGTCGGCTGCCGCGATGCAGCGCCAACGGGCGCACCGCTGGCGATCCCGATGCCCGAGGCTCAGCTGCGCGACCTGATGTGGAAACGTGTCGGCGTGTTTCGCGATCGATCCGGTCTTGCCGGAGCGCTCGAGCAGCTGGACGCGGAGTGGCAGCACCTCGATCGGCAATTTCTCGAGGGCCGGTCCCTGTCGCCCGCGACATGGCGCCACGCGAGCCTTCTGACCGTCGGCCGCCTCATCGTGCGCGCAGCGCTGCGGCGCGAAGAAACCCGCGGCGCCCATGCGAGATCGGACTTTCCCGCCAGGGACGATCTACACTGGATGCGGCACGAGCACGAGGTGCGCGTGCAGTCATAGGGCGGTTCGCCCTCGTGATGCTCCGGCGAATCCCTGTCGTAGAGGTCCCTTGCCCGAACAGAAAAAAGAGTCGTTCGTCACCGAGATCACTCCACGCTCGGAGGATTTCTCGCGCTGGTATCTCGACGTCGTTCGCCGCGCCGAGCTGGCCGATTACTCGCCCGTCAAAGGGTGCATGGTCATCCGGCCGTACGGCTACGCCATCTGGGAGCACATCCAGCGGCTGCTGGACGCGCGGCTCCGCGCCACGGGTCACGTGAACGCGTACTTTCCGCTGTTCATTCCCGAGCACCTGCTCATGCGCGAGAAGGAGCACGTCGAAGGGTTCGCGCCCCAGGTGGCCTGGGTGACCCGCGGCGGCGACGAGGAACTCGAAGAACGGCTCATCATCAGGCCGACCTCCGAGGTCATCATCGGCACGATGTACTCGAAGTGGGTGAAGTCGTGGCGCGATCTGCCCGTCCTCATCAATCAGTGGTGCAACGTCGTGCGCTGGGAGAAGGTCACGCGGCCGTTCCTGCGGACCACCGAGTTTCTCTGGCAGGAAGGTCACACGGCGCACGAGACCGATCAGGAAGCGCAGGAAGAGACGCTCCGGATTCTCGCGATCTACAAAGACCTGGCCGAGACCGACCTGGCGATGCCGGTGATTGACGGACTCAAGAGCGACAGCGAGAAGTTCGCCGGCGCGTCGCGCACCTACTCGATCGAAGCGCTGATGGGCGACGGCCGCGCACTGCAGGCAGGCACGTCGCATCATCTCGGTCAGAACTTCGCGAAGGCGTTCGAGATCCAGTTCCAGGGGCGCGACAAGTCGCTCCAGCATGCCTGGACGACGTCGTGGGGTGTGTCGACGCGGCTCGTCGGCGGCGTCATCATGACGCACGGCGACGACAGTGGCCTCGTGCTGCCGCCGCACGTCGCGCCGTATCAGGTCGTCATCGTTCCAATCCCGCGAGGGAATTGGAAAGAGACGGTGCTGCCCAAGGCGGAAGCGATCAAGCGGGACCTCGAAGGCGCCGGCGTGCGCGTCAAGCTCGACGCCACCGAGGAGAACTCGCCGGGCTGGAAGTTCGCCGAGTACGAGCTGCGCGGCGTGCCGCTCCGTCTCGAAATCGGTCCGAAGGACATCGAGAAGGGACAGGTGTTCTCCGCCCGCCGCGACACCCGGGACAAGGCTGCCATCCCCTTCGCGGAGCTCACGACCCGTGTGCCCGCGCTGCTGGAGGAGATTCAGGCCGGCCTCCTCGCGCGCGCGAAGGCGTTCCGCGACGAACGGACCATCGAAGCCGCGGACTGGGACGAGTTCAAGAAGGCCATGGAAGGCCGGCCGGGCTTCGTCATCGCGAGCTGGTGCGGCAGCGCGGAGTGCGAAGCGGCGATCAAGGCCGAGACCCAGGCCACGCTCCGGAACATTCCGCTGGGTTCACCGCGCCAGGATGGCGAGTGCGTCAAATGCAACGGCAAGGCAGGCGTCAAAGCCTGGTTTGCGAAGGCGTATTGATGTAGGTCGGGGCTTCAGCCCCGACGAGCCGGCCCTGAAGGGCCGGCCTACAGCCCGTCGATCTTGATCTTCTGCCCGATCGCGAGCTTGTGCGCTTTCGCGAATCCCGCCTGAACCTCAACCACGTACTTCGCTTTCGTGCCGGGTCGCGGCGGGTACTGCGGACAGTCGTTGGACGCGCACGGAGGATCGCAGTTCGGCAGCTTGCAGGGCGGAACACTTTCAGCGATTGACGCGATGGTCGATGTCGCATCGACCCAGATGATGTCGAGCGGGATCAGGCAGTTCTGCATCCAGAACGGCCTGAAGTCCGGCGTGTCGAACACGAACAGCATGCCGTCCCGCTCGGCCAGTTCCTTCCGGAACATCAAGCCGCGCTGCTGGGTCGCGGGCGTTGTCGCCAGCTCGACGGACACGACGGTTCCGTCCGCGAACGTGACCTTGCCGCGAGGCGTGTTGAACTGAGAAGCGGACGACAAGGCAAAAGGCAGAAGGCACAAGGCAGAAAACAAAAGCCAGGAGTGGATTGACGGTCGCCATCGAAGACCGGGCATTGATGGCACGTCAATCGCTCCTGGCTCTTGTCGTTTCCGCTACGCCTCGACGCGTGTCGTTGGCCGCCGGCACCCTGGCGGAGCCGGCGGCCCTTGAGCCCTCTTAACTAGTTCGGATAATCCGGGTCGTTCACGCTCCGGAGATCCACCGTCAGCGCGGCGCGGCGATTCAACCGCCGGGTTTCCTCGCGCGAGTTGTCGTACTTCGGCCGTTCCTCGCCGTAGCTGACCGTTCGGAGCCTGTCGGCGCCGATACCGCGGCTGGCCAGGTAGTCACGAACCGCTCCCGCGCGGCGTTCGCCGAGCGCGAGGTTGTACTCCGCCGTGCCGATGTTGCACGTGTGGCCCTCGATCACGAGGCGCAGCGAGCTGTCCGCCTGCATCGCGGTGACAGCCTCATCGAGAATCTTCAGCGCGTCGGGTCGCAGCGTGTACCGGTCGAAGTCGAAGTGCACGTCTTCGAACGTGTATGTCTTCTTCACCGGTGCGATGACGTTGATGTTGACCGTGTCGCTCGCCACCCCTCCCTTGCCGTCGTTGCAGGTGATGGTGATCGGCACGACGCCGACTTGCTGCGGCGCCGTCCATGGCGTCGACATCGCCGTCGCGTTGGTCAGGTTGCCCGCCTTCGCCTGCCAGAAGCAGGTGAGCGCATCGCCGTCCGGATCCTGCGCGGTCGCGGACACCGTCGACACTCTGCCGACTTCAACCGTGCACGGATCGCACGCGGCCTTGACCGTCGGCGGCCGGTTCGTCACCGGCGGCGGCGGTGGCGGCGGTGGCGGCGGTGGTGGTGGCGGAGGCGGCGGTGGAGCAGCCCTGCGTCCGCCCGGATGGTAGCCGACTCTGAACTGCCAGCCGCCGGCGTCCCCGGATTCGTCGTTGAACGTGCCGAACACCGGCGTGCACGCGATGCCAGCGCCCGGGCAGCCGGGTGTCGCTTCGCTGCGGCCCGCCATCGTCAAGTTGTAGCTCGCGCCGCCACCGATGAAGAACCCGTTCGACGCCTGATACGTGAGACCGAGCGCGATCGTGACGGGGCTCTTGATGAAGGTCGAGGCCGGCACGAACGATCCATCTTCGCCGAGACCCTCGGCGCCGGTCGTTGGCGCGGTGATCTCGTTGTCGAAGTAGCTTTCACCGAACAGCTCGGCGGTGACTCGCAGCGCTTTCTGCGGAAAGCCCGCGCCCAATCCCCAGCGGAAGCCGTTGGTCAGCTGGTAGCCGTCGGGGCTGCCGCGCACGATGAAGCCGCCGTACCCGCCGAACTCCATCGCACTGCTCCGCTTCGAGACAATGCCGTCGACGATGAAATCGGCGCTGCCGCTCGACGCGCCATCGCCGTCGTCGCCCACGGGCAGCTTGACCATCCCGCGAACGGCCACCCCGACCGGCTTCTGTCTTTGCGACAGCAGGTTGAGCTTGCCGCCGAGCCAGATGTCGCCGAGTTTGTTGCCGGTCCACTCGGTCCGCACCTTGGGATAGTTGACGACGATGCCGCCGCCGGTGCCGGTGTCCTGCTCGCCGGACGTGCTGTGGAAAAACAGCGGGCGGGTGTCGCGGTCGATGCGCGTGACGAGCACCCAGCTTCCGAAGAACTCGGCTCGCTCGCCGATACCAATTCCGAAAGTCACCGGCCAGTTGGAGATGTCGGTGAACCCCTGCCCGTCGTCATAGTTGACCCGGTAGAGGCTCGCCGACCACTGCTTGTGCCGGAGGACGTTCGCGGTCGGGACGAACCAGAGCCCCGTATCGCCGTAGAACGTGGTTGTAACCTGCGGGCCCTCGTCGGTGCTGCTCTCGGCAGACGCCGGTTTGGGCGGCGGTTGAGTCGCCGGTTTGGGCGGCGGTTGCGTCGCCGGTTTAGGCGGCGGTTGCGTTGGAGGCGGTGGTTGCGTTGCCTGAGCCCACGCGGAGGAAGATGCGCAAAGACCCGCGCAGAATGAGAGTGCTGCGAACAGTCGTCTCATAAGGTCGTCCTGTTCCTACTATGGGATGGCAGGTGCAACTAACCGGCCTCGCGGCCACCATCCGGGATTCTGCTGGGGCACAAGATGCAATGGTAGTACCCGCGGCGTCCGTAAGTCAACGCAGACAGGACGGTTGCACGTCTTTGCGCATCCGCGTCGGG
>JBLNGH010000535.1:0-2743 GCA_050264575.1 Acidobacteriota bacterium
AGGTTCCGAGCCGCGACCTTCCGTACCCGATCGCACCGCAGGCATGGCGGTTCAGGCAATCGATCGACTACTCACTGTCGTTCAATCGCGCCGTCATCGACTACGCGTCACGAAACCGCGAGCCCCTGCTCTACAACATCTACAAGATGGGACGCCGCGCCATCGACCGCGGCAGCACGGACACCTGGACGCCGTCGCCGACACGCTACCAGGCGATCGCCGACCGCATGGGCAGAGACGCGGGCGGCGGGCGGGGCGGAGACGCGGAGCGCGACGCGGCGCTGTGGGCGGAACTGCACCGTCCCGAGCTGCGCGATCCGCGCGGTTACATCATCCCCGCGAACCAGCGGGACTTTCCCACCGCGACGAAATTCGTCAATGCGCTGCGGGAAGTCGGCGTCACCGTGCTGCGCGCGACACGGCCGTTCGACGCGCAGGGACGCACGTATCCGGCGAACTCGTACGTCGTCATGACCGCCCAGGCGTTCCGGCCGCACATCATGGACATGTTCGAGCCGCAGGATCATCCGGACGACATCGCGTATGCGGGCGCGACGCCGACGGCGCCGTACGACGTCACCGGCTACACGCTCGCGTTTCAGATGGGCGTGCAGTTCGATCGGATCCTCGACGGGTTCGACGGTCCGTTCGAAAAGCTGACCGACCTCGCGAAGCCGCCGGCGGGATCGATTCGCGGCGGACAGACGCCGGTCGGCTACTACTTCTCGCACAAGGCCAACGACAGCTTCATCGCCATCAACCGTCTGCTCGCGGCCGGCGAGGACGTGTCGTGGCTGTGGAACGGCCCGATGGGATACGGCACGTTCTACGTCGTCTCGAAGCCGACGACCCGCGCAATCCTGCAGAAGGCCACGACCGATCTCGGCGTCAATTTCGAGGGTGCGGCGACGGCGCCGACCGGTCCGTCGGCGAAGCTGCGCAAGCTCCGCATCGGTCTCTACGATCAGTACGGCGGCACGATGCCGTCGGGCTGGACGCGGCTCATCTTCGAAAACTTCGAATTTCCGTACGAAGTCGTGTTCCCGCCGGATCTCGACGCAGGAAATCTGAATGCGAAGTTCGACGTGCTGGTCTTCAACGACTCGCCGCTCGGCGGCGGTGGCGGCCGCGGCGGCGGCCGCGGCGCGGGCGAAGGCGACGCACCGGGCGCCGGCGGCGCGGCCCCGGGTCGCGGTGGCGCCGAAGGGCGCGGCGCGGGCGGCGCACAAGGCGGGCGCGGCGGCGGCGGACGCGCGGGGTTCACGCCCGAGCCGATCCCGCAGGAGCTCGCGCGGCGTCAGGGCAGCGTCACCGCCGCGACGCTCGACAAGATCAGGCAGTTTGTCGAGGGCGGCGGCACGGTGATCGGCATTGCGGCTTCGGCCGAGAGCCTCGTCCAGGCATTCAAGCTGCCGCTTGCCAATCATCTGGTCGAAAACGGCAACCCGCTCGGGCGCGACAAGTACTACGTGCCGGGATCGGTGCTGCGCCTGGCGGTCGATCCGGCGAATCCGCTCGCGCACGGATACGGCAAGGAAGTGGACGTGTTCTTCGACAACAATCCGGTCTGGCGCGCCACCGGCACGGGCGACATGCGCGCCGTCGCGTGGTTCGCGAGTCCGTCACCGCTGCGGAGCGGCTGGGCGTGGGGCCAGAAGTATCTCGACAAAGGGATCGAGATGGCCGAGACCACCATCGGCAAAGGCCGCGTCCTGCTGTTCGGCAACGAGCTGATCTTCCGGTCGCAGCCGCACGGCTCGTTCCGGTTCTTCTTCAACGGGCTTTATCTGTCAGTCGCGGACGGCATGAAGGCGGGGATGGGGCAGTAGAGGTAATCGGGTAATCGGGTAATTGGTTCATTGTGTAATGGTCTATCGGTGTCCGAATCTTTGAATGGCCCGACGGCCGGCGGCGCTGCCCATCCTGTTCGTCTACGTCGCCGCACGGCTGTTCTGGGTGATCGCCGATCGACCGTGGCCGATTCTTGATCTTCCGTTTGTCGAAGGCCTGCTGAAGTTCCTGATCTGGGTCGTGCCATCCCTCCTGATCGTGATGGCGATGGACCGGCTCTCTCTTCACAACACATGGCGGAGCCTCGGCTTGGGGTCTCATCCAGCGTCCGGGCTGGCGTTCGGACTGCTTGCGACGATCCCCATGGTGTTTGCCGCGCCGTTTGGACCCATTCACCCGATTGCCGCCGGCGCGCTGATTGGAAGTGTCATGCTCGGGCCGTTTGCGGAAGAAGTCTTGTTTCGTGGATTTCTCTACACGCAATTGGTTCGTCGCGCGGGTTGGCGCGTACCCACGGCGATTGCGATCAGCGCCGTCGTGTTTGCTGTGGCGCACCTTGGTGACATCGACATGGAGATTGCCGGCCGTCTCTTGAGATTCGGGCTTGGCCTTGAAGAAACTATGTTGCCAAACACACTGGTTCGCATCGGCGCGGGCATTCTCATGCTTGCTCCTGGCGGCGCACTCTTCGCGTGGATCCTGCACCGATCCGGGAGTCTCTGGCCGGCGATCGGATTGCATGCGTTTCTCAACCTGTGGTGGATGGTCGCGCACGGCGAAGAAAGCCGAGTTGGACTCAGCCTCGACGTCTCCGGCATCGCGCAAGTGGCATCGATCGCTCTCGCTCTCGCTCTGACCGTGCGCCGTCCGGGCACGCGGAAAGAATTGGTCATTGATAATCGGTAATCGGGTCATTGAAATCCCATTACCGATTACCAATTACCCATTACCA
>JBLNGH010000536.1:0-38464 GCA_050264575.1 Acidobacteriota bacterium
GGGCCATTAGCCCTTGGCCTGACAGAGGTCTAGACAGAGTTCGTCGGCACCGGCGGCTCCTGCACCACCTGCCGGCGGCTGCGCGGGATCTCGATGCTCAGAATCTTGATCTTGTAGTTCATCACGCGCGGGCTGATGCCGAGCAGTTCCGCCGCGTCCTTCTGCACCCAGTTCGACATCCGCAGCGCCTCGACGACCGCCTGCCGCTCGATCTCTTCCAGCGGAATGCCCGTCGGCGGAATCTTGACCGCGAGCGCGCGATCGCCGCCGGCAGCCGCGGGTGCGGACTGCTCGCCGATCTGCAGATCGCCGACGCCGACCAGACCGCCATCGGCCAGGAGCACGGCGCGCTCGATGACGTTCTCGAGCTCACGGATGTTGCCGGGCCAGTTGTGCCGCATGAGCACCTTGAGCGCGTCGACGTGCACGCCTTCGACCTTCTTCTTCAACTCGGCCGCGAACCGCTTGACGAAGAAGTCGGCGAGCGCCGCGATGTCGTCCTTGCGATCGCGCAGCGGCGGCGTCTCCACCGAAACGACGTTCAGGCGATAGAACAGATCCTCGCGGAACCGCCCCTCCTGAACCATCTGCGTGAGGTTCCGGTTGGTCGCGGCGATGATGCGCACGTCGACACGCAGCGTCCGCGTGCCGCCGAGCCGCTCGAACTCGTGCTCCTGCAGCACGCGTAGAATCTTCGCCTGCGTGCTCGCGCTCATGTCGCCGATCTCGTCGAGGAACAACGTGCCGCCGTCAGCCTGCTCGAAGCGGCCGATCCGCTGCTTGTCGGCGCTCGTGAAGGCGCCCTTCTCGTGTCCGAAGAGCTCCGATTCCAGCAGGTTCTCCTGGAGCGCCGCGCAGTTCACTTTGACGAACGCGCGGTTCGCGCGGTGCGAGTTGTGGTGGATGGCGCCGGCGATGAGCTCCTTGCCCGTGCCGGTTTCTCCTTTGATCAGCACGGTCGAGTTGCTGCGCGCCACCTTCTTGACGATCGTGAGGACTTGCTGCAGTGCGCCGCTCGCGCCGACGATGCGGTCGAAATCGTAGATGTCCTGCTGCTCGTGCCGCAGATACTCGACTTGATACTTCAGATGACGGAGCTCGATCGCCTTCTCGATCTTCAGCTCCATCTCCTCGATCTCGAACGGCTTCTGGACGAAGTCGAAGGCGCCGATCTTCATCGCCTCGACGGCCGTGTGAATGGATCCGAACGCCGTCATCAGGATGACGGCCGCGCTCGGCTGGATCGATCGCGTCGTGCGCAGGACGTCCATGCCGTCGGCGCCGCCCATGCGCAGGTCCGTCAGCACGACGTCGAACTGGCTGTCCTGCAGCCGCTCGATGGCCACCGTCCCGTTCGGGGCCTCCTCCACGTCGTGGCCGGCATTGGCCAGGGCGCGAACGAGGCCCTTCCGAAGGGAATCGTGATCGTCCACTACCAGAATTCGTCCCATTGCTATCTCCCTATGCTCCGTTCTGACGGCACGACAGGTAGCGTCACGCGGAACGTCGCCCCGTGCCCTCGGGCCGAGACCGCGTCGATGTGTCCGTCGTGCGCGTCCACCACTTTGCGCACGATAGCCAGGCCGAGGCCGGTGCCCTGCGGCTTGGTCGTGAAAAAGGGGCTGAAGATTCGTTCGAGATCGTCCGGCGCAATGCCCGGTCCGTTGTCGCGCACCTCGACAACGACCTGCGGCGGCTGCGGCTCGCTGGCGCCCGCCGGCTCGTCCTCGCCGGGCAGCAGGGTGCCGCGAATCTCGACGTGGCCTTCACCCCCCAGCGCCTCGAAGGCGTTCGCGAGCAGATTCGAGAACAGCTGCCGGAGCTGGTGCGGATCGGCCAGGAGCGGCGGCACTTCCGGGGCGATGTGCATGCCGATCGACACGGCGCCGCGCCGCATCTTGCCTTCCGCGAGCGTGATCGAATCCTTGATGACCTCGTCGAGCGCCGAGCGCTCGACCTGCAGCTGGATCGGCCGCACGAACTCGAGCACCTCGACCACGATCGAGTTGGCCATCTTCGCTTCTTTGATGATGTCGTTCAGCGTCTCGAGCGCCTCGCTCTCGCTCGACACCTGGCGCTTCAGCACGCCGGCCATGACCTCGATGCTCGCCAGCGGGTTCTTGACCTCGTGCGCGATCGCGGCCGCCATTTCGCCGAGCGTCGCCAGACGGTCGCGCAGGCGCTCCCGCTCTTCGAGCTGCTCGACGCGTGTCAAATCCTTGAAGAACAGCGTCGCCCCCACCATCCGATCGTCATCGTCGTGGATGTGCGAGAGCGTGTAGCCAATCGCCCGGCCGGTCTTGCGCAGACGCATTTCCGCGCGGTTCGGCAGGTCGGCGCTTTCGAACGCCTGCTGCAGGATGCGCGTGACCTCGGGACAGTCGGTCAGCACTTCGTGAATCGGCCGGCCGATGTCGGTCGGCCGCGGCGTCAGGCCGAGCAGCCGGTACGCCATGTCGTTCATCGCCGCGACCCGGTTGTCGCGCGTAATCGCGAGCACCCCGGTACGAAGGTTGAACACCAGGTGCCGGAAGAACCGGTCCCCAAGTGCGTCTTCTGTTCCAATCGCGTCGCCTCGACGCTGCACGTCTACGCGCACGATCCGCCGGTCGACCGGCCTCGCCTGGCTGCTCTGACGTGACATTCGCTGATCTCCGATACGGGCGCCCGGCTATAAGGCAAGGGCCGTACCCGGAAGAACGGCCGTTTTACCCACGAAAACTGTGAGTCAGCGGCCCCCTCGCGACGTTGGTGGGGTTCTATGATTACAGAACGGGGATCGACTTACAAAGCTGTAACAGAACTGTTAGCTACTCCGAGACTTCCTGCGTTTGCAGTGCTTCCCACTGATTCATGAGATCGCCGACCTCCCACATCAAGGTCTGGTGGCGCGTGACGATCGCGTCGGCGTGTTCGCGCGCGTCGTAGAACCCGGGAGCCGCCATTTTGCCTTCCAGGTCCTTGATTTCGGCCTCGCGCGCCGCGATTCGCGATTCGAGATCGGCGATCCGCCGTGCGCGATCGTCGGCCGCGCGGCGCCGGCGGCGGGTTTCGGCATCCGCGCGTTTCTTGTCTTCGTAGGAGCGCTCGCGATCCTTGCGGGGTACGGAACTTCCCGCGGGACGCGGTGGATGGGTTGTCCGCTTCCCGGCCGCCGGCTGCGGGATCGGCGCCGGTTTTCCGGGCTCGGGCGCTTCGAGGCGCCGCGTGCGGCTCCACAGAAACTCTTCGTAGGTGCCCGGATAGACCTCGATGCCGCCGTGGCCGACCTCGACGATCTTCGTCGCCAGCCTGTCGACGAAGTAGCGATCGTGCGAGACGAACAGCAGCGTGCCGCCGAAGTCTTCGAGCGCTTCGAGGAGCACGTCCTTCGAATCGAGATCGAGATGGTTCGTGGGCTCGTCGAGGAGGAGCGTGTTCGCGGGGCGCAGGAGCATCCGCGCGACGGCAAGCCGTGTCCGCTCGCCGCCCGACAGGACCGCCGCGCGCTTGTAGATGTCGTCGTCTGAGAACAGGAACCCGCCCAGGATGTTCCGGATCACCGGGACCATCCCGACCGGGGAGTCCGCTTCCATGGTCTCGTAGACGGTCTTCGCCGGGTCGAGACGGCTCGCTTCGTCCTGCGCGAAGTACTGCATCACGACCTGGTGGCCTTCGCGGCGGGTTCCTTCGTCCGGCGGCTCCACGCCCGACAGCACGCGCATCAACGTCGACTTCCCGGCGCCGTTCGGCGCGACGAGCGCAATCCGATCGCCACGCTCGATGTGCAGCCCGACGCGATCGAGCACGACGTTGCGCCCGTAGGCCTTGCGGATCCCTTCCAGCTCGAGCACGGTGCGGCCGCTCTTCGGGCACGCCGGAAACGTGAAGTGAACGCGCTTGCGCTCCGGCGGGACCTCGATCGGGACGACTTTGTCGAGCATCTTGATTCGGCTCTGGACCTGCGCCGCCTTGGTCGCCTGGTACCGGAACCGATCGATGAACGCCCGCATCCTCGCGACTTCGTCGTCCTGCTCGCGCTTGGCCTGGCGCAATCGTTCGAGCCGCGCATCGCGTTCGATCAGAAAGTGCGAGTACGTCCCTGTGTAGTCCGTAATCGTTCGAAGCGAGATCTCGGAGATGCGGGTCACGACCGAGTCGAGAAAGAACCGATCGTGCGAGACCAGAATCACGGCGTGTGGGTACGAGGACAGGTAGCCTTCGAGCCAGTTGCGCGCGTCGAGGTCCAGATGGTTCGTGGGCTCGTCGAGCAGGAGCAGCGTCGGCCGGCCGAGCAGCAGCTTGGCGAGCGCGATGCGCATCTGCCAGCCGCCGGAGAACGTCTCGGTCGGTTTGGTGAAGTCGGCTTTCGCGAAGCCGAGGCCTTCGAGGACCTGCGTGACCCGCAGATCGATGCTGTGCCCTTCCTCGCGCCGGAAGAAATCGGTCAGCTCGTGGTACCTGACGAGCAGCGTCTCGTGCTCGCCTTCAGGCAGCGAGGGGTCGGCCAGATCGTGCTCGATCCGCTCGATTTGGGCTTTCGCGTCGAGGAGCGGCTGAAAGGCGAGCGAGGCCTCGGCGGCGAGCGTCCGCCCGTGGTGCTCGAGGCCGTCCTGCGGCAAGTACCCGACGGTGAGATCCGCCGGCCGGATGATCGCGCCGCCATCGGGCTGGTCGAGACCCGCGAGCATCCGGAGCAGCGTGGTTTTGCCGGCGCCGTTCGGCCCGGACAGGCCTACGCGCTCGCCGTCGGTGACCTGCCAGGTCACGTTGTCGAGCAGGACGCGTTCGCCGTAGGCCTTGGTGAGGGCCTGGAGCTGAATCACAACCCTTTATTGTCGCAGAAAGACCTCGGGTTTCGTTTCTGGAAGACCAGAGCGGAAACGAAACCCGAGGGCTTAGACCGCCGCAACCTCGCCGAGCGCTCGTGCCGCGACGGCGAGCACGCGCTCCATGCGGAACGGCTTCGTCAAGTAGCCGGAGACGCCGAGGTTGATCGCTTCGATCGCGCTCGCCTCGGTCGAGTAGGCCGTGATGATGATGATGGGCAGATCCGTGGAGACGCGCCGGGCTTCGCGGATCACCGACAGGCCATCCATGCCCGGCATCTTGAGATCGGTGATCATCAGATCGTAGTAATCGTACTCGTGCGATCGCAGCCGTTCGAGCGCCGTCGGTCCGTCTTCGACGGTTTCGACTTCGTAATCGGCCGTCGCGAGGTACTTCGACATCAGATCGCGCACCGCCTGCTCGTCGTCGACGACGAGCACGCGCGGCCGTTCGCCGGCTTTGCGATGGCCGCTCAGCCACGCGTCGATGTCGCGCTTGCGGAATCGCCACTGGCGTCCCACCCGCACGGCTGGAATCTTCCCCGCCTTGATCAACCGGTAGATCGTGCGGAGATTGATGTGCAGGTAGTCGAGAAGCTCGTCGGTGGTCAGGTAATGGTCATCGTTCATGGTGCTGGTGCAGGGCGATCGGCCCGCGAGGCCGCCGCCGCGCGTATTTTCGCCGTGTTTTGACCCCGCGCGCCGGAATCCGGCCGGCGCGCCACGCCTCGTGACGCCCGTATACTGCTGATCTGGGCGCAATTATGGCGTACCGACTGGCAGAGTTGATAGGCCGTCTAATCTGCAGAGCGCGCGATGGGTCGGCGAGCGGGTCGCGCGGTCAGGCGCGTCAATGACCCGGACGGATGAGGAACTGGTTGCCCGCGCCTCGGCGGGCGACTTGGAGAGCTTCAACCAGCTCGTTTCACGCTGGGAGCGGCCGATCTATGCTCTCGCCTACCGGACGCTGGGACGGGAAGAAGACGCGCGCGATGTGGTGCAGGAAGCCTTCCTCCGTGCCTACCGCGGGCTCCGCGGATTCAAGGGACAGGCGAAGTTTTCGTCATGGCTGTACCGAATCACACTGAATCTGTGCCGCGACTGGATTCGCAAGGAGCGCCGCGCGCCGATCGTGCAGGTGGCGGAAGGGACGGACCCCGTCGACCTGGCCGACGAGCGCGTCGCGCCGTCTGAATCTGTAGAGGATCTGGTGGCGCGACGCGAGCTGTCACACGCGGTCGCGCAGGCGATGGCCGAGCTGCCCGAGGAGCAGCGCACGGCGATTTTGTTGAAGGAGTACCACGGGCTCACGTTTCAGGAAATCGCGGACATGCTCGATTGTCCGCTGAGCACGGTGAAGACGCGGCTCTACCAGGGACTCTCCGTGCTTCGGCGCCGACTGGAGCGGCGGCAGGCCGAAGCGGCGAGTCTCAGGCGTGCGACGTGGGAGAGCAGTTCATGAAACTTAGAGCTCAGAATTTAGAACTCAGAAGTCAAAGACCCGTGATTTCAAAGTTCTCAGTTCTTAGTTCTCAGTTCTGAGTTGCCGGTTCTTTTTAGAAGGTGATGCCAGCCATGTGTGATGAACGCGAACGATTGATCGGATACGTCTACGACGAGTGCGAGCCCGCCGAGCGCCGCGCGATCGAGAGTCATCTCGAGGAGTGCGACGAGTGCCGCGGCGAGATCGGCGCCCTGCGAAGCGTGCGCCAGGATCTCCTCGCGTGGGCCGTCCCGCCGCACGAAGCGGTGTGGCGGCCATTCGCGCCTGCGCCGGTCGTGCCGTGGTATCGCCAGGTTCCCGCGTGGGCGATGGCGGCGGCGGCCAGCGTGATGTTCTTCGTCGGCGCCGCCGGCGGCGTCGTCACCCACTCGGTGTTGTTCCCGCGCGAGGCCGCCGTCGCGTCGGGCACGGTCGCGACATCGGCACCGACGTCGCTCCCGGCCAGTGTCACGCCGAACCAGTTGTCCGAGGTCGAGCAGCGCATGGTGCAGATGCTGCGCGACGAACTGGGCAAGCGAGAGGCGGTGCGCACGGTCAGCACCCCCCGGATCGTTCCGGCGTCGATAGGCGCAACGCTGACACAGGCGCAGCTCGACGAGCTGATCGGTGCGAGTGAGCAGCGCCAGTGGGATATGGTCCGGCAAATGAACAACGATTTTTTCCGGCAGATCACCTCGCTCAAGCAGCAAGTGAACGGTCTCAAGCAGGAAGTCGTCCTGCTGCAGAGCGGCGGAGGCCGGTGATGCGCGGAGGTCAGAACGTGTTCATGCGAATTTTTGCGGTCGCCCTTGTCTGTGCGCTGCCGGTAAGCGTCGGGGCGCAGCAGGCCCCGCCTCAACCTCAGTCTCAACCTCAGACCGGTGCGAGCGACCCGCAGCTCGAACGGATCAAGAACGAGGTTCGCACGTTCGAGATCGTGCTGTTCCGTTCGATCGAGACGGCCGGACAGAAACTCGCGGCGTGGGCCCAAACCAAGGTGCCCAATGTCCTCCTGTCGCCGGCCGCCGATCCCGTCGTGAACGGGTTTCCGACGGCCGACTCGAACCTGGTGTTCATGATCAGGATTTCGGAGTTGAGTGGCGTCGCCGTGTTCACGACGGGGTACAAGTTCTTTCCAACGCAGCCCACCATCCCGAGCTCGCCTGAGACGGCTACAGGTGCGGCGCGCCCTGTCTCGACGGCCGGTCAGACGCCGCCCGGGGACGCCAGAGCCGACCGGAAGGTGACCAGCACGACGGTGGTCGCGGACGATCCGATGAAGAACGATCCGCCGAATCCGGACGCCATGTATTCGGATCTGGTGCGGCTCGGGCTCATGGATGCGATGCTCGACAGTTCCAGCGTGCTGCAGTCGCTCAGGAACGATCAGTGGCTGACGGTCGTCGCGATTCCCGTCGACGTGCTGGTGACGAACCCGTACTACCGGAATACGTCGCGTAAGCTGATCCTCAGCATCAAGGGTGAGGACCTTGCGGCGTTTCGCGCCGGCAAGATCACGCGGGACGAGGCGAAACAGCGGATCGTAGACACGCGGTTCTGATCTACAATCGCCCCGCCATGATCCGGCGGCCGCGCGCGCTCGGGTTCGTCGTCGTTCTCCTGGGATCGGTCGACGCCTCGTGCGGCACGGTCGATCTCTCCAAGACCCTTCAGGTCGCCGACGTCCAGTCCGGCTATTACGACGCCGGCGTCAAGAACGGGCTGAACTATCTGCAGCCGCAGATCACGTTCCGCCTGAAGAACGTCTCGTCGGAGTCCATCAACAGCGTGAAGCTCACCGTGGCCTTCTGGCGCGAGGGCACGGACGGCGAGTGGGACTCGGTCCTGCATCAGGGGATCGGCAGCTCCGGAGTTGCCGCGGGGATGGCGACCGAGCCGATCACGGCGCGGCTCGGCGTCGGCTACACGCTCGAAGGGGCGCGCGCCGACTTCTTCGTCAACAGCAAATTCCGGGACGTAACCGCCAAGATCTTCGCGACGCGATCCGGAAAGATCTTCCGGATGGGCGAGTACAAGCTCGAGCACAAAATCATCCCCACTGAACACCGAGACGCTCCCCGTCCGTGAGCGTCCCTACCGCCCCCGATCGCGCCGTCACGCAGACGCCGCCGACACTCGAGCGTCGTCTCGGACCGCTCGACGCCGCGGCCATCGTCGTCTCCAACGTCATCGGCACGGGCATCTTCTTCGTGCCCGTCATCGTCGCGACGATGGTGTCGACGGGCCCGGGCATGTTGGGCGTCTGGCTGCTCGGCGGCTTCCTGGCGTTCGCGGGGGCAATGGCGTACGCGGAGTTGTCCGCGCTCCGCCCGCGCGCCGGGGGCGAATATGTGTACCTGCGCGAGGCGTACGGACCCCTCGCCGCGTTTCTCACCGGCTGGACCTCGTTCATCGCCGGGTTTTCGGGCGCGATTGCGGCCGGCGCGGTCGGGCTCACCGACTACGTCGGCCGCTTTTTCCCGGGCGCGGCGGACAAGACGCCGATTTTCACGGTCCCCATTCCGTTCGCGACGCTCTCGGTCTCGCGGCACGCGATTGTCGGGATCACGGCCATCGTCGGGCTGTCGATCATCCACATGAGCGGTCTCGGCCCGGGCCGCCTGGTCCACAACTTCCTGGCCTCCGTGAAAGTCCTGGCGCTCGTTCTGTTCGTCGCTCTCGGCTTGTCGATCGGAGCGGGGTCTTTCGAGAACCTGTCCGCCAGCCATGTCGTGCCCAACCCGTCCACGGGCTGGCTGCTCGCTCTCATTCCGATCATGTTCAGCTATTCGGGTTGGAACGCCGCGGCCTACGTCGCCGAGGAGATTCGAAACCCGGGGCGCAACGTGCCGATGGCCCTGGCGCTCGGTACCGGCGCCGTCGTCCTCATTTATCTGGGACTGAACGTTCTCTATTTGTACGCCTTGCCTCCGGCCGACCTGGCCAAGGTCCTCAGCCAGTCACAGGGATTGACCGACATCGTCGCGCAGCGCCTCTTCGGTGCGGTCGCCGGGACGCTGCTCGCAATGCTGACGATCTTCAGCATCGCTGCGAGCATCAGCGCGATGGTGCTGGCCGGGCCGCGCGTGTACTACGCGATGGCGCGTGACGGAGTGTTTCCTCCGATCGTGGCTCGCGTGCATCCCCGGTTTCATACGCCGGCGATCGCCATCGCGACGCAGGCCGTGTGGAGTTCCATCCTGGTCCTGTCGAGCAACCTCGCCGGGCTCGTCAATTACACGGGGTTCGCCGTCATGCTGTTCGCCGGTGTGGCGGTGATGGCGGTGTTCGTCCTACGGTGGCGTGAGCCCAATGCGCCGCGGCCGTTCAGCGCCTGGGGGTATCCGGTCGCGCCGGCGATCTTCGTGCTCGCCAGCCTCTTCATGGTGGCCTACAACCTGTACCACAACCAGTTCGGCGAGCGGTACGGCCTGCTCATCATCCTCGCCGGTCTGCCGCTGTACTTTGTGTTCCGCGCGTGGGCAGGAAGAAAGAAAACTTAGAACTCAGAACTTAGAACTCAGAACTTCAAAAGACTCAACGCCTGGCTTCCGTGCCGTGCTCTTCAAGTTCTACGTTCTAAGTTTTGAGTTCTGAGTTTCAATCGGTAGTTCCCTTCTCATCAGCGCCGCAAACGTCGCGACGGCCAGCGCGCCGTCGGTGACGGCGAACAACAGGAACGACGCCGGCGACGCGTGGACGAAGTGATCGACGATGAAGGTGATGGCCCCGGCGCCCTTGAGCAGCGGACCGAAAATCCAGAGGTAGGCGCGATAGCGAACCGGGTTGAACAGCGGCAGCACGTACCCGATTCCCACTGCCGTGAGAAACAATCCGTTGAGCTTCGCAAAGATCACCGGATCCGGGACCGGAACGCCGAACCAGCGGGCCATGCGGTCGGTTGCGGCGAGCAGGAGCACACCCGCGGACAGGTCGTACACGAGCGACACGCCCGCGACGACCGACAGCACGCGCCGCGTGCTCACGTAATTACTTTACTGCTTTGATCTTCTTGAGCGAGACGCGTTTGGTCAGCGTCTTGCCGACTTCGACGTCGAGCTGGCCGCGATAGCTCTCGTATCCTTCGGCGCGAAGCTCGAACTGATGCATGCCGCCGTCGAGCTCGAGGTGATCGCTGAGGCCGTCGAATTCGTCCACCGTGCCCACGAGTGCGCCGTCAATGTAGACGCTCGCCGAGCGCGGACTGACGCGCAACCGGATCGATCCGGTCATCCGCTTCGAGCTGTTGTCGTGTCGTTCGTAGCCCGAACTGTAGCCGTATCCGGAGTAGTACGGCGTCGACCAGTACGGATCGTACGCCCAGGGGTCGTACCAGAGTCCGTACCGTCCCCAGATCCACTGCGTCGCGCCGTATCGCCACGGGTTGTAGTACACGAACCCGAGATTCCAGCCGAAGGCGCTGCCATACCACGGATACCAATTACCCCACGGGCCGTACAACGGGAACGCTACGAGGTTCAGGTCAGGCTGACGGCGCGGGACTGCAACGCCGGTGACCGTGCGACCGGGGCCCGTCCGGCCGCCGGACGTGATGGCGGTACCGCCCGGCGCGCTGGGGCGAACGCTCTCGGAGTCTCCGCCGCTTCGTGCGACGGCGGTTCGTGCACCGGAGACGATGCCGCCGGGTTCCGGGACGGAACGCGGCGTCGCGCCGCTGACGCGCGACGGCGAGTTCGAGCCAGACGTCGGAATGCGGCTCGGCGCGCGCGAGACGGTCGACGATCCGGAACTGCTGGAGCCGGAGCTCGGCGGATTCGATTCGCCGCCGCCGGAGCCGGAGCTCGTTGAGCTCGAGCCTCCCGAACCAGCGCTCGATCCTCCGGATGATCCGGAGCTCGACGAACCTGAGGAACTGCCGCGTGGAACCGCCTGCGCGCCTGCAACGCCGGGCGCAGCGAGGACGAAGGCAATGACGAGACTGAGCGCGAGACGTGTCGACCTGGGCATGGTGCGCTCTCCCGAGGCTCCTCGGCGGAACCTCCTCCACCACGGGACCCTGGTGCAACTCTACTGCCACTGCGTGCCGGCCGCAAATGCCTAGTTTCGCGCGACTTGAGTCTGAAAATGTCCTGCAGCCTTGCCCTCTTGCGCGGACGATGGAAAGCGGGGTCAGGTCTTGTATTGCGACATTTGCGCAGGCGGTCAGGTCTGTAATGCAGAATTCAGATCGCCGCCGAATGTCGCAATACAAGACCTGACCCCATAGAATGCGAAAAGTGCCCTCGTTTCCGTCCGTCCACGCGACGACCGTCCTCGCCGTCCGTCATCAACAGAAGGTCGTCATGGCCAGCGACGGTCAGGTGACGCTGGGCCAGACCGTCGTGAAACACCAGGCGCGAAAAGTCCGTCGCTTGTACCACGACCGCGTGCTCGCCGGATTTGCCGGCTCGGCCGCGGACGGGTTTGCGTTGTACAGCCGCTTCGAGAGCAAGCTCGAGGAACATCGCGGCAACCTCGAGCGTGCCGCCGTCGAGCTGGCGCGCGATTGGCGGACGGACCGCATCCTGCGCCGCCTCGAGGCAATGCTGCTCGTCGCGGACATGCGCGCGATGTATCTTTTGTCCGGCACGGGCGATCTCATCGAGCCCGATGACGGCGTGATCGGCATCGGGTCGGGCGGGCCGTTCGCAATGGCTGCCGCGCGCGCGCTCGTGCGCCATAGCTCGCTCGACGCCCGCGCGATTGCCGAGCAGGCCATGGCGATTGCCGCCGACATCTGCGTGTACACCAACGCCCGGCTCGTCGTGGAAGAACTCGCATGACTCCGATTTCGCTTCCCGAAACCGCCCTCTCGCTCGCGGGGTCGCTCACGCCGCGGGAGATCGTCTCCGAGCTCGACAAGTACGTCGTCGGCCAGGCGAAGGCCAAGCGTGCCGTGGCGATTGCGCTTCGCAACCGCTACCGGCGGCAGCGGCTCGCGCCGGACATGGCCGAGGAAGTCGCGCCGAAGAACATCCTCATGATCGGGCCGACCGGCGTCGGCAAGACGGAAATCGCGCGCCGGCTCGCGCGTCTCGCGCAGTCGCCGTTTCTCAAGATCGAAGCGTCGAAGTTCACGGAAGTCGGGTACGTCGGACGCGACGTCGAGTCGATGGTCCGCGATCTCGTCGAGATTGCGGTGAAGATGGTGCGCGAAGAGCGCGAGGCCGAGGTGCACGAAAAGGCGCGACAGGCGGCCGAAGAGCGCCTGCTCGACCTGCTGCTCCCGCCGACGCCACCGTCGCCACTCGGCGAATCGTCGACCGACGCGACGCTCGTGCACGAGCACGCCTCGACGACGCGCGAGCGGCTGAGAGAACAGCTGCGTGCGGGGCGCCTCGACTCGAAGTCTGTGGAGATCGAGACGCGCGAGCGGGCGATGCCGTCGTTCGAGATCATCGCCGGATCGTCGGTCGAGGAGATCGGCGTGAACCTGCGCGACATGCTGCCGGGCTTCTTCCCGGGGAAATCGCGCCGGCGGCGACTGCCGGTTTCCGAGGCGCTGGAGCAGCTGACTCAGGAGGAATCGCAGAAGCTGATCGACATGGAGGCCGTCGCCAAATCTGCCATTCATCGCGTCGAACAGGCGGGAATCATCTTCCTCGACGAGATCGACAAGATTGCCGGCCGCGAGGGCGGTCACGGGCCTGACGTCAGTCGCGAGGGTGTCCAGCGCGACATTCTGCCGATCGTCGAGGGCACGACGGTCAACTCGAAGTACGGAATGGTCCGCACGGACCATATTCTGTTCATCGCGGCGGGCGCCTTTCACGTGTCGAAGCCCTCCGATCTGATTCCCGAGCTGCAAGGCCGGTTTCCCATCCGCGTGGAGCTCGAAGCGCTGGGCCGCGACGACTTCATCAGGATTCTGACGGAGCCGCGCAATGCGCTCATCAAGCAGTACACGTCGCTCATGGCGACCGAAGGGCTGACGCTCGAGTTCACGTCCGACGCCATCGAGCGGGTCGCGGAGCTCGCGATGCTCGTGAACGAGCGCACGGAAAACATCGGCGCGCGGCGGCTGCACACGGTCATGGAGCGGCTGCTCGACGAAGTGTCGTTTCACGCGCCGGAGATGGACGGACACACCATCCGCATCGACGCGGCGTACGTCGATCGCATGCTGGTCGACATCGTCAAAAGCGACGACCTGTCGCGCTACATCCTGTGACGCTGTCCCGCGGCGGCCGTCTCCTGGCCGCGGCACTCGTGATCGCCAGCGTGGCCGCGTGCGGCAAGCGCGGCTCGCCACAGGCGCCAATCCGGCGATCGCCCGCCCGCGTGACGGACTTCGAGGCCCGGCGGGTCGAGGATCGAATCGAGCTGCGATTCACGATCCCGGGCACGAACTCCGATGGCTCGACGCCGCCGACGGTCGAGCGCGTCGAGATCTACCGGCTGGCGCTCCCGGCCGCGGCCGGTCCGCCGAGCATCGCCCAGGTCGTCGCGCCGGGAAACCTGGACAGGACGATCGCCGTCCGGCCGCCACAGTCTTCCGGCACGCCGGCGCCGAAGACTCCCGATCCAAGACCCGCGGCGGGCGAGCCGACGACCGTCGTCGACAAGCTCGCCCCGGACAAGGCCGGCGCGGCCGACGCGTCCGTCGCACACTACGTCGTCGTCGGGCTGACCGCCGGTCGAAAGGGGCCGACGTCGCCGATCGTGAGCGTGCCGCTTGGTCCGCTGCCCGCTGCGCCGGCCAATCTTCAGCCGACGCACGACGAGAAAACGTTGACGCTTGCCTGGACGCCGGCGGTCGCCGATCAGAAGTTTCGCGTGTACCTCGTGCCCGACCAGAAGAAGCCGGACGAGCGAACATTGCTGACACAGGAGCCGCTCTCGACGCCGACGTTCGCGACGCCCGTCCTGCTGGGCAAGGAGCAGTGCTACACGATCACGGCCGTGATCACCGCGGGGAAGACGACGATGGAAGGGGCCGGACTGGGCCCGACGTGTCTGACTGCCGAGGATCGTTTCCCGCCGCCAGTCCCGCAGAAACTCCGTGCACAGCTGAATGACGCCGTGGTGCTGCTGGATTGGGTGCCGGTCGACGTTCCGGACCTCGCCGGCTACATCGTCTTGCGCACGGACGGCACGAGTGACACACTCCAGCCGCTCACGCGCGAGCCGATTGCGGAGAATACGTACGAAGACAAGACGGTGCAGCCGGGGATGACGTACGCGTACGCGGTGCTGGCGGTGGACAAGGCGACGCCGCCCAACCGGAGTCAGCCGTCGGAGAAGCAGGTCGTCGTCGTGCGGTAGCGCGGTTTGGTTTCCAAATCCGCGACGTAGCGCGGATTGGTTTCCAAATCTGCGAGGACTACAAAGGAGAGAATCACCGGCAATGGTGCGCTTGTATCGAATCGATGACAACGGCACGCCGCGGTACGCCGCCGAACGGGAAGGCCGCTGGCGGCTCGTGGACGGAGACATCTACGGCAAGTTCACGGAGGGCCAGGAGATTGCGGCCGACAACGCACGGCTGTTGCCGCCGGTCATGCCGTCCAAGATCGTTTGCGTCGGTCTGAACTACAAGGATCACGCGGCCGAGCAGAACAAGCCGCTGCCAGCCGAGCCGTTGCTCTTCCTCAAACCGCCGACGGCGGTCATCGGCCCCGGCGCGGAGATCGAAATTCCCATGTGGGCGGGGCGAATCGACCACGAAGCCGAGCTGGGGGTCGTCATCGGCAAAGCGGCGTCGCGAGTACCGTTGAATCGTGCGAGCGACCACATCCTGGGGCTCATCTGCTTCAACGACGTCACCGCGCGCGAGATGCAGAACAAGGAACCGCAGTACACGCGATGCAAGGGGTTCGACACCTTCGCCCCCATCGGTCCGTGCATCGCGCTCGGGCTGGACGGGCGCGATCTGCAGGTGCGCGGCTACGTCAATGGCGCGCTCCGGCAGGACTCACGGACGCGCGAGCTGATTTTCACGATTCCCGAGATGATTCAATACATTTCCTCGGTGATGACCCTGCTTCCGGGCGATATCATCGCGACAGGGACTCCCTCCGGCATCGGCCCCATCAAGCCGGGCGACCAGGTGACCATCCACGTGGAGGGCGTTGGCGCGCTGACGAATGGGGTCGTTGCTCGAACTGAATAAAAATGTGTCGGTTCCGGGATTCCGCGGTTCCGGGGTTCTGGTTCCGAGGTTCTGAGGTTCTCTTATGAAAATCTTCATCGATTCCGGCAGTGTTCGTGAGATCGAATCGCTCGTGCCGCTCGGCATCATCGACGGCATCACCACCAATCCGTCGCTGCTCGCGAAAGAAGGCGGCGATCCGCGCGCGATCATCAAGCAGATTTGCCGGATCGTCGGCGGTCCGGTGAGCGCTGAGGTCGTGGCGACGGACACCGCCGGCATGATCGCCGAAGGCCGCGAGCTGGCCGCGATCGACGAGCACGTCGTCGTGAAAATTCCGTTCACGCGCGACGGCATCCGCGCAATCAAGGCGCTCTCCGACGACGGGATTCGGGTGAACGTCACGCTGATCTTTTCCACGCCGCAGGCGCTGTTTTCCGCCAAGGTCGGCGCCGCGTACGTCAGCCCCTTCGTCGGGCGGCTGGACGACATCTCGTCGGACGGCATGACCCTCATCCGTCAGATGGTCGAGGCGTTCGGGCACTACGATTTTCCGACTGAAATTCTGGTCGCGAGCGTCCGCCATCCGATGCACATCGTCGAGGCGGCGCGGCTGGGCGCGGACATCTGCACGTGCCCTCCCGCGGTCATTGAGGCGTGCTTCAAGCATCCGCTCACCGACATCGGGCTCGAGAAATTCCTGAAGGATTGGGAAAAGGCACAATCGGCGGTCGCCAAGCGCTGAGCGCGATCGGATCCGCATGTCGATGACCCCGCACGACCGGCTGGCCGATCTCGAGCGTCTTGCCGAGCTCGGCGGCGGCGAGGAACGTCTGCGCCGCCAGCGTGAAGCCGGCAAGCTCACGACGCGCGAGCGCATCGATCTCCTCTTCGATCCCGGCACGTTCGAGGAGGTGGACAAGCTCGTTACGCACCGGTGCCGCGATTTCGGGCTCGGGGACGAAATCGTGCCGGGCGACGGCGTTGTCGCCGGCCACGGGCGCGTCGACGGCCGGCCCGTGTACGCGTTCGCGCAGGACTTCACGGTCTTCGGCGGCTCGTTGTCGGAAACGAACGCCGCCAAGATCGTGAAGATCATGGATCTGGCGGTCCGGATGGGCGCGCCGATCGTCGGTCTGAACGATTCCGGCGGCGCGCGCATCCAGGAAGGCGTCGCGTCGCTTGGCGGGTACGCGGACATCTTTCTGCGCAACACATTGGCGTCCGGCGTCGTCCCGCAAATCTCCGCGATCATGGGCCCGTGCGCCGGCGGCGCAGTCTACTCGCCGGCGATCACCGACTTCAACATCATGGTCGAAGGCACGAGCTACATGTTCGTGACGGGACCGGACGTCATCAAGACCGTCACGCACGAAGAGGTCACCAAAGAGGAGCTCGGCGGCGCGATGACCCACAACGTGAAGAGCGGCGTCGCGCACTTTGCCGTCGCCGACGATCGCGAGTGCGTCGCGCTCATCCGGGAACTGCTGGGCTATCTGCCGGCCAACAATCTCGACGATCCGCCGCGGCGCAGCACGAGCGATCCGGCCGACCGCGGCGAGGCCGCCCTCGACTCGCTCGTGCCCGAGCAGCCCAATCAGCCGTACGACATGCACGATCTCATCGGGTCGGTGGTCGACGACGGCGTGTTTCTGGAGGTGCACCGGCACTTCGCGCAGAACATCATCGTCGGGTTCGCGCGGCTGGCGGGGAAGCCGGTCGGCGTCGTCGCCAATCAGCCGGCGGTGCTGGCGGGGTGTCTCGACATCGACGCGTCGGTCAAGGGCGCGCGATTCGTGCGGTTCTGCGACGCTTTCAACATTCCGCTCATCACGTTCGAGGACGTGCCGGGCTTTCTGCCCGGCGTGCGCCAGGAGCACGGAGGCATCATTCGCGCCGGCGCCAAGCTGCTCTACGCGTTCGCGGAGGCCACCGTCCCCAAGATCACCGTCATCACGCGGAAGGCGTACGGCGGCGCGTACTGCGTCATGGCCAGCAAGCACATCCGGACTGATTTCAATTACGCCTACCCCACGGCGGAGATTGCGGTCATGGGCCCCGAAGGCGCGGTCAACGTGCTCTATCGGCGTGAGCTTCAGGCCGCCGACGATCCCGCCGCGCTGCGCGCGAAGCTGGTCAAGGAGTTCCGCGAGAAGCTCGCGAATCCGTTCGTCGCCGCCGCGCGCGGATTCGTCGACGAGATCATCCAGCCGCGTCAGACGCGCGCCAAACTGATCTCGGCCCTCGCGGCCTGCGAGAACAAACGAGATCGGAATCCGCCGAAGAAGCACGGGAATATACCGCTGTGACGCTATGGGGTCAGGTCTTGTATTGCAACATTTGCGGCCGATGCCAATGTTGTAAGACAGAATTGGAACGCAGGCAAAATGTCGCAATACAAGACCTGACCCCATGAAAGTCCTCATCGCCAATCGCGGCGAAATCGCCGTGCGCATCATCCGCGCGTGCCGCGAGCTGGGGCTCGGCACGGTGGCGGTGTATTCCGACTGCGATCGCGCGGCGCTGCACGTGCGCCTCGCCGATGAGGCGCATCACATCGGGCCGAGTCCGGCAGCGGAGAGCTATCTGCGCATTGACAGGATCGTCGACGTCGCGAAGCGGACACGCGCCGAGCTCGTGCATCCGGGATATGGATTCCTGGCCGAGAACGAGGACTTCGCGCAGGCGTGCGCCGACGCGGGGTTGACGTTCGTCGGGCCGACGCCCGCCGCCATGGCGGTGATGGGCAGCAAGACCGCGGCCCGTGCCGCGGCCGTGCGCGCCGGCGTGCCGGTCGTTCCCGGAACCGAGACGCCGTTCGACCCCGACGTCCCCGATGCCGTGATTGCCGGCGAGGCGAAGCGAATCGGATTCCCGCTGCTGGTCAAGGCGGTGGCGGGCGGCGGCGGCAAAGGGATGCGTACCGTGGCGTCGGAGAACGACCTCGGCTCCGCCATTCGCGCCGCGCGATCCGAAGCCCAGTCCGCCTTCGGCGACGCGGCGATCTACCTCGAGCGGAGGATCGTCGCGCCCCGGCACATCGAGATTCAACTGATGGCCGACGAGCACGGCACGGTCGTGCCGTTCGTCGAGCGCGAGTGCTCCATCCAGCGCCGGCACCAGAAAGTCGTCGAGGAGTCGCCCTCGCTGGCGCTCGACGCGGCGACGCGCCGTGAGATGGCCGAGTGCGCGGCACGAATCGCCCGCGCCGTCGGCTACACCAACGCCGGCACGATCGAGTTTCTGCTGGACGGCGGCGGCAAATTCTATTTCCTGGAAATGAACACGCGCCTGCAGGTCGAACATCCGGTCACCGAAATGGTCACCGCGGTCGACTTGGTGCACTGGCAGTTGCGGATTGCGCAGGGCGAGCGTCTGACGGTCACCCCGGAACGGGCGCTCACCCCGCGAGCCCACGCGATCGAGTGCCGGATTTATGCCGAAGATCCTGACGCGGGCTTTCTCCCCTCGCCAGGGCTCGTGCGCGCGTTGTCGACGCCCGGCGGTCCGGGAATTCGCGACGACCGCGGCGTGGCGCCGGGATTCGAGATTCCAGTGTTCTATGACTCGATGATCGCGAAGCTGGTGGCCTGGGGTGACGCGCGGCCGGACGCGATCCTCCGGCTCGGCCGCGCGCTCGACGAATACCGCGTCGTCGGCGTCAAGACGACCGTCCCGTTTTTCCGGTGGTTGATCCGGCAGCCCGCGTTCCAGGAGGGACGGTTCGACACGACCTACCTCGACCGCGTTCTTGCCGAGCGGGCGGGAGTGCCGTTCGCTGAGCCGACGCCGGAAGACGAGATCGACGCCGCGATCGCCGCGGCGGTCGCAACGTGGCGCGGGAAGTCCGTCGTCGAAGCCGCCGCGGCATCGAATGACGCGTGGCGCCGGGTGGCACGAGCAGAGAATCTGCGCGCTTGGGATTGACAGGGGCGGACGCCGGCTGAGCACGACAGGTGGAGCGCCGGACCTTCAGGTCCGGCGACAGACATGCTTTTCGAAATCGACATCAACGGACGGGTCAGGACCGTCTCTCTGGAACCCCTCGACCCGAGGGATCCCTCCGGCGAGACGATCCGCGTCCTCGTCGACGGCGTCGCCCGCGAGGTGAGCGTCCGGCCCACCGAGATTGGCCTGTCGATGCGGTTTGCCGACGGCCGCTCCGTCGATGCCGCCGTCACTGAACGCGCGGCGGGCGACTGGTTCATCCAACTTCCCAAAGCGGATATCACCGCATCCGTGAACGGCCGAAAATTCGGCCGAGGACTCCGAGGCGCCTCGAGCCACGGCGATCAGCGAGTGACGGCGCCGATGCCCGGCCGAATCGTCCGCGTGCTCGTCAGAGCGGGCGATGCGGTCGCCGCGGGACAGCCCCTGGTCGTCGTCGAAGCGATGAAGATGGAGAACGAGCTGAAGTCTCTCAAGGCCGGCCGGGTGAAGGAAGTGTCCGTCGGCGAGGGCACGTCCATCGAGGCAGGCCGCCTGCTTGTCGTCGTCGAGTGAAGGTACAGCGGTTGCTTAAGATGCGGACGAGCGCCAGCCAGTGAGCCACGCGTGCATCACGCGAGCGGAGCGGGGCGATGGGGCCCCGCGAGCGAGCGTGTAAGGGGTCCGGCGGGACGAAGTCCCCCGGCATGCCCTTGATAAGCTGAGGCCCTGATGGACGCCTCTCCAACTCCGGCGCCCCCTCCGGAATCGGACGGTCAGGAAACCGACCGGCCATCCGGGCCGCCGCGACGTTGGCCGAAAGGCACCAAGCGCAGCTTCTTCGGGCGCTGGACGAGACGGCTGCTGGCCGTCGCGATCGCGATCTTCGCCACCCTCATCGTCAGCTTCTTTTCCCTGGACCTCGGCCAAATCAACCTCGGAGGCGGGCGCTCGCTCAGAGCGCTGGCGGAGCGGGAGGCGTCGAGGTATCTCGAACGGCCGATGCACATCGGGCGGCTGAGTGCGAACATCACGCCCGGGTCCTACACGCTGTACGATGTCGTCATCGAAGGGCGCAAGCCGGGCGATCGGCCGTTCCTCAAGGCGAAGCGCATTCACGTTCAGCTGCAGTACCTGCCGCTCCTCCGCAGGCAAGTCATCCTCGAATCCACGTTGAGCGACTGGCAGATGGTGATGGAGACGTGGAGCGATGGGCACAACCTGCCGAAGCTGACGCCGAAGACGACGGGGACCGGGCCGCGACGGGTCACCACGACGGTCACCGTCTTCGCTCACGGCGGCGAGTTCACGTTCGACGATCACGTGACGCCGTGGAGCGTCGTGTGCCGCAAGCTCGACTTCAGTCTGGTGCGCGCCGAGAGCCTGAAAACCTACGTCGGCATCGCGCAGTTCGACGAGGGCGTCGTGCAGATTCAGAAATTCCAGCCGATGCAGGCGAAGATGCGGACATGGTTCCGTCTCGACGGGCCGCGAGTGCAGATCACCCACGGCGATCTCACCACCGACGGCGCGCGGTCGCACATCAACGGGTACGTCGATTTCTCGAAGCAGGAGCATTTCTACAACGTCAGCTCGACGGTGAATTTTCCCCGGATGCGCGAGCTGTTCTTCACGAACGAGACCTGGAAACTCGAGGGCGAAGGACAGTTCACGGGCGCGTTTCACTTGTACAAGGGCGGCCGCCGGCTGCTCGGGCAGTTCACGAGTGAGGACACGGCGGTCAACGGCATCCGGTTTCAGGATCTGCACGGATCGCTCATCTGGGACACGACGCGCTTCGCCGTGACGCACGCCGATTCGCGGTTCTACGGCGGCGACATGAATTTCGTCTACTCGCTCGAACCGCTCGGGACGCCGCGCGGTGCGACCGCGACCTTCAGCGGCGACTACGAGGGCGTCGATGTCGGCGCGTTCACGCGCTACTTCAATTGGAACTATCTCGAGCCGCAAGGACGGATGAGCGGCACGTTCGCGATGGCCTGGCCGAACGGCCATTTCTCGACCGGCCTGCAAGGCGAGGGAGACACGACCATCACGCCGCCGGCAGGCGAGACGGTGGTGAGTCCGATGCTGCCGTCGTTGCCGCCAGAGCCCGAGGCCGCACCTGAGCCGGAAGCGGGCACCAGTCAAAAAAAGCCGAAGAGCGAGTTCGACAAGTACGTTCCCCTTGGCCGGATTCCGATCGGCGGCCGCATCGCCTATCGCTTCACGCCGGACGGTTTCACGTTCGACGACAGTTCCATCGCGACGCCGTCGACCTACGTGTCCTTCACCGGCGACTCCTCCCGCGCCAGTCCGAGGCTGCCGTTCCACGTGACGAGCCACGACTGGCAGGGCAGCAGCCGGCTTCTCGCGGCGATTCTCAGTCAGATTACCGGGCGGACCGGCGCGGTCGAGGTCAACGGTCGCGGGACGTTCGACGGAGTGATGACCGGTTCGTGGTCCCAACCGCACATCGAAGGCAAGTTTGCCGGCGAGCGCATGCAGGTCTGGGACGTGAAATGGGGCCAGGCCGTCGGCGACCTCGTGATCGAAAACCGGTACGTCACGATCACCAACGGCGTCATCAGTCGCCCGGCGTCGGGCGCGACGATCCTGGCGGACGGCAAGTTCTCGCTCGGCTACCCCCGCGACGACGGCGGCGACGAGATCGACGCCCGCATCCGTCTGCAGAACTGGCCCTTGAGAGACATCAGGCATGCGTTCAACCAGGACGACTGGCCGGTGGAGGGCACCGTCGGGCTGGCGGACTTGCAGCTGAAGGGCCGGTATGAGGGACCCTTCGGATCCGGAAAACTGCGAATCGATCAAGGCACCGCCTGGGGCGAGCACTTTGCCTCGGCCTCAGGCGAGCTCGTTTTCGAAGGGACGGGTCTGCGCGTCCGGGCCATTGAGATGACCAAGGGCACCGGCGTGATCACAGGCCAGGCGCTCCTCGGCTGGGACGGGACGTATACCTTCGACGTCAACGGCGACCGCATCAGCATCGACACGCTCGATCTCGTGAAGTTCCCGCTCGCGCCGCTGACCGGATCGCTTCGATTCTCAGCGAAGGGCAGCGGGACGTTCGACTCGCCGTCCTACACGTTCGACGGGTTCATCGCGGACTTGTACGCCGGCGACGAGGGTATCGGACAGGTGCGGGGCCGGCTGGTCGTGCGCAACAAGCTGCTGACGATCGAGCAGCTCACGGTGCAGGATCCCCGGCTCTCGCTGAGCGGCGGCGGGACGATCACGCTCGACGAAACGTCGACGGCCAACCTGCGATTCAGCTTTCTCAACAGCTCGCTGGACCCGTATCTCAAGTTCTACGCGCCGAAGATGTCGCCGTACACGCGAATCGTCGCGGGCGGAAACGTCACCATCACCGGACCGCTCACCGATCGTCAGCAGCTCAAGATTGAAGCGGTCGTCGACGAGACGACCATTACATTGCTCGATTACAACCTGCACAACGAGGGCGAGGTGAAGCTCTCCTTCGCGGGCAACGCGTTCAAGATCGGTCAGATGCACCTGACCGGGCAGGACACCAAGCTCGAGATTGCCGGCGGCATCGATGCCGGCGAATCGCGCATCAGCCTGGTCGTGACTGGCGGCGCGAACCTCGGGATTCTGCAGCTCTTCTCGCGCGAGCTGGCCGCGTCCGGCGCGGCCACCGTCGCCGCGCGGCTCGAGGGGCCGCTCGACGCGATGGCCCTCACCGGCGAGGCGAAGATCGACAACGGCCGTCTGAAACTCCACGCGCTGCCGCAGAGCCTGACCGAGATCAACGGGCCCATCACCATGGACGGCACGAGCATCAGGGTCGACGGTCTGCGCGCGAAGCTCGGCGAGGGGGACGTCGTCTTCGGGGGAAGCATCAGCTTGCGCGGCTATGTGCCGGAACAATTCCAGCTCACGGCCACGGGAACGACGATGCACCTGCGATACCCGCCGGGCCTGCAGTCGACGGTGAACATGAACCTGCAGCTCGTCGGGCCCGTGGATGCGCCGCGGCTCACTGGCGACGTCGAGGTGCTGCAGGCGGCGTTCCGGGGACAGCTCGAGCAGGCAGAGCTGGTGACGCTGGCGACAGGCGGGCTGGGCACGACACCGGGAACCATCTCCACGCCGGCCATCGCGCCGGAGTCCGGCGTGCCAATCTCGCTCGATATCCGCATCAACACGCCGGCGCCTGTCACCTTCATCGACCGTTCGGACGCGACGATCGAGGGCCGCGCCAATCTCCGGATTTCCGGGACCTTCGACAAGCCCGTGATGCTGGGGGACGTCAGCATCGAGCACGGTCAGATCACGTTCGGCGGCAATCGCTACACGGTCCGCCACGGCACGATCGAGTTCCTGAATCGTCAGCGCATCGATCCGGTCTTCGACGTCGAGCTCGAAACGCGGCCTCGATCGGGCAGTCAGGTGTTCACGGTGACGCTCCGGATCAACGGGACGTTCAGCAAGTTCGCGATTAGCGCCGAGTCGGATCCGTACCTGTCGCAGCCCGAGGTTCTGTCGCTGCTCCTCGGCGCGCCGGCGGACGTCACCAACGTGGAGAGCCAGCTGCGATCGCCGCAGGCGGCCCAGGAGCGGCTGGTGCAGCTGGCGGCGGCGCAGATCATCACGAGCCCCATCACTTCTCGCGTCGGCAGCGTGTTCGAGCGCGGCATCCCGGTCATCGACACGTTTCAGTTCGCGCCGATCCTCGACACGCAGTTCGGCCAGCGGCTCAACCCGAGCGCGCGCGTGACGCTCGGGTCGCGCATCTCGAGCCGCGTGTTCCTGACGTACTCGCGCACGGTCGGCGCCGATCAGTCGGAGCTCATCCTCATCGAGTACGAGCAGAGCGATCGCATCTCGTGGGTCCTGTCGCGGAACAACGAAGATCGCACGTTCGCGCTGGACTTCCGCGTCCGCTACGTTTTCTGATGAATGATCGTGCGTCCTCTTTAAGAAGTTGCGCGGGGCCCCACCCCCGCGCCAGAGGCTCGGCTCGCTGCGCTCGCTCGCCTGGCCGCGGGCGCTTGGTGCTCGCCGCCTTGCTGGGCATCGCCGCGGCGACGCCCGCGCCGGCGCGCGCACAGGCGAAGATCGAGGAGTATCTCGGCCGTCCAGTGACGACCGTCAGAGTCCAGATCGAGGAGCGGACCGACACGTCCGAACAGCTACGGGCGCTCGTCGACGTCAAGACGGGACAGCCGCTGACGCTCGAGGACATCAAGGGCACGGTCACGCACTTCATGAGTCTCGGGCGGTTCGAGGATGTGCGAGTGCTCGCGAATCCGGCGCCGGACGGCGTCGAGATCACGTTTCGCCTCATCCCCGTGCATCCGATCGAAGCCGTCCAGTTCACCGGGGAGACGGGTTTGCCGCCGGCCGAGATGGAGCGCTTGCTGCGTCAGCGGTACGGCGGTCTGCCCGTCCGAGAACGCTCCTCCGACATCGAAGCCGTCGTCCGCGACATCCTCGCCGACGAGGGGTTCCTGAGCGCGGCGGTCACGGCCGAGACGGTTCCCTCGCACCAGCCCGAACGCGCGACGCTGCTGATCCTGGTGCAAGCCGGTCAGCGCGCCGTGATCCGAAACGTCAACGTGTCCGGGACGTCGCCGTTCCAGGCCTCCGACCTGACGCGACGAGTGGGCGTCGGTCCCGGACTGCCGTACCGGCAGCGCGCCATCCAGACCGCCCTGGCGAAGGTTCGCGACGATCTGCGCAGCCAGGACTACTACGCGGCGGTCGCGACCCACACGTTCCGTGCGGTGGAGAGCTCGAACGAGATCGACGTCACGTTGTTCGTCGACGCCGGTCCGAGAATTCGCATCGCCGTGCAGCCGCCCGGCGCCGCGTCCCTCACCGACGCATCCAGGCTCATCAAGCTCGAGGGTTCGGTCGATCAGGACCTGCTCGACGACACCGACGAGTCGATCCTCAGCAAGCTGCGTCAGGAGGGGTACAAGAACGCGAAGGTTTCGCATGGCGTCCAGGATCAGGACGGGGCCCGGAACATCACGTTCACGGTGGACCGCGGACCGCGGTACAGAATTGCGGCGATCGATTGGCCCGAGACGCTGCTGCTGCCGAGACAGACGATCGACAAACTGATGGGCGTCCGTGAGGGCGAGCTTTTCGACGTGAGCCGTGTCTTCGCCGGCCTGAGCCGAATCCTCGTCGAATACAACCGTCTCGGGTTCTACCGCGCCGAGTTCAAACCCGCCTACGAGGAAACGAGCACGCGCACCGCGGGCGAGGCTGGCATCATCGTCCACCCGAATCTCGTCGAAGGTCCGAAAGGCACCGTCAAGGACGTGAGGCTGACGTTTGTGTCCGGCCCGCGGGTACCGGAGGCGGATGCGCGCGCCGTGATCCGCTCGCGACCCGGGCAACCGTTCGTCAGCACCGTAATCAGGTCGGATCTGCAAGCTCTCCAAGATCTCTATGCGGACCGAGGATTCCGCACAGCCGAGATCCAGTACAAGGCGCAGCTTTCCGAAGACGGTCGCGACGCGGTGCTGGAGTTCTCGATCAATGAAGGCCCGCAGATTCTCGTCGGCGAGATCACCGTGATCGGCAACAACCGGATCCTGCTCCCCGCAATCATGGATGAGATCACGCTGAAGTCCGGCAACCCGTTGAGTCCGGCGAAGGTCGAGGAGAGCGCAAACAACCTCCGGCGGATGGGTGTGTTCAGCCGTGTCCGGATCCAGGAAGAGCCGCGGCTACCCGGTGAGACGGTCGCCAACCTCGTCATCGTCGTCGAAGAGGCGCCGGCGACGACGATCGGCGGCGGCGGTGGTCTCGAGGTGCGCAGCCTTCCGCGCCAGACGGTCAGCGGGACATTCGAGGACTATCTCGACTTCTCACCCCGCGCGTTCTTCGAGATCGGCCGCCGCAGTCTCGGGGGACGCAACCGTTCCATCAACTTCTTCTCCCGCGCCAGCATCAACGCGCCGAGCGACCAACCGCCCGATCAGCGCGGCGGACTCGAACTGGGCGAGTACCGCGTCACCGGCACGTACCGCGAGCGGCGCGCCTTCCACTCCGACACGGATCTGCTCGGCGGCATCACGCTGGAGAAGGGCCGCCGCGCCACGTTCGACTTCGTCCGGCAGGCCCTGAACGGCGACGGTCTTCGACGACTCTCGCCAACCGTGACGCTCTTCGGCCGCTACTCGTTGGAGTTCACGGATCTGCTGAACGAAAAGATCCTCCCGGCAGATCGCCCGTTGATCGACAAGAACTTTCCTCAGGTGCGCTTGTCCATCCTGGGAACAGGCATCCTGCGCGATCGGCGTGACAGCCCGATCACGCCGACGCGCGGGACATTGATCGGCGCCGACGTGGAGTTCGCGTTGGAAGCCATCGGATCGGAAGTTGGGTACGGCAAGGTGTTCGTGCAGGCCTCGCGTTTTCAGACGCTGACGGCGAATCAGCGGCACGTGCTGGCGCTTCGCGCCCAGCTCGGGATGGCGCACGGCTTCGAACGGCTCGTCGACGTCATCGGCGATGACGGCCAGCCCGTGCTCGGCCCGGACGGTCAGCCACTCCAGGAGCCGACCACCGATCTCCCTGCCAGCCAGCGCTTCTATTCCGGCGGCAGCACGTCCGTGCGCGGCTTTCAGCTGGATCGACTGGGTGTGCCGGAAATCATCACCCCGGATGGTCTTTCCCTCGGCGGGAGCGGATTGGTCGTGCTGAACAGCGAGGTCCGGACGCGCGTCTGGAGCGACGACGCGAGAAGGGTACCGTTTGTAGACACGCTCGGCGTGGTCGGCTTTCTGGACGCCGGCAACGTCTTTAGGAATGCCAGCGACATCAGACTGCAAGATCTGCGTGCGGCGGCGGGATTTGGCGTCCGGATAGGGTCGGCGCTGGGCCCGATTCGGCTCGATTTTGGCTGGCAGCTCACGCCGCACATCCCCGGCCAGAAAGGCTGGGAGTATCATCTGAGTATCGGCGAGGCTTTCTGATCCGAACCCTCCTGGCGCCTGTCGTCCTGCTGGCCGCCGCCGTGCCGGGCGTAGCCACGCAGCAGGCCGAGATCGACCGGATTCTCTGGAATTTCAACGGCGCCATCATCACGACGACCGACGTCTGGCAGGCCCGGCAGCTGAAACTCGTGCCTGCGGAGGCGACGACCGACGACCAGGTGCTTCGCGCGCTCCAGAATCGTCAGCTCATGCTGATCGAGATTCGCCGCGTGCCGCCGCCGGCGCCCGCGGCGAATGACGTTGCGGCGCATCGACGTGAGTGGGAAACCACACTCGGGTCTGGAGTGGACGTCCGTGCGCTGCTGGCGAAGTCGGGCATGTCGGAAAAGACATGTGACGGCTGGCTGACCGACGATCTCCGGATTCGCGCCTACCTCCGCGAGCGGTTCGGTATGCTGCCCGAATCCGAGCGTGCCGCGCGGACGGAGGAGTGGCTCCGCGGGCTGCGGCAGCGGGCGGGGCTCGGGAAGTAGGCCAAAGGCCGAGGGCCGAAGGCCGAAGAAAGCCTCCAAGCCCTATCTCACTATCTTCAAAATCCTGATCGTCGGCCCCGGGTGCTGCGCTGACGGCGCGAAAACCTGAATCGTCTGCGTCTCGCGGAACAGCGCGTTGTACGCGGAGATCTCTCCGGCGACGCGCGTCGGGTCGTCGCTCTTGAAGAACTTGTCGTACTCGGACGACGACGCGACGAGATAGACGACGCCGTCCTGGCGGTATTGATCGGCGGTCTTCCGAATCAGCCGCAGCACTTCGGTGACCCGGAATGCCCGCGGCGGCAGCCGCGCCACCGCGCCTTCCATCACGACGGGCTCGTTCGATCGGAAGTTCTCCATCATCCATTGCGCCGCCTGTTCCTGCGTGTTCTCGAGCCGCAGCGCCCGGGTTGCCGAAAACGATTGCGCGAGCGGCGGCGTCAGGAGCGCCACCAGGATGGCGAACTTGACCAGAGCAGGCCTGCCGACGCGGACGCGCGTTTCGAGCCATCCGAACGTCGTCAGCACGCCGACGGCGAGCGCAATCGACAGCGCCGGCGCGAGCGGCATCGCGTATCGTCCGAACAACAGCGACTGGTTCGAGATGAACCAGAAATACGCGATCGGAAACACGAGGAAGACCGCCGCTCCGGGGCGTGACTCACGCGCGCGAAACTCCGACGCCACGACACCGAGGCCGATGAGGCAGAGCAGCATTGCCGGCCACGCGGCGAAGGCGGGCAGGGTCCCCGGCCAGCCGAACCAGCCGCGGATGTACTTGATGTACGTGATCGATGAGTCGATGGCCGACGCTTCGCGGTTGTAATGCTGCACCAGGCTGGCGAACCCGTTCAGGAACCCGGGCAGATCGAACAATGAAAACGGCGCGCCGACGATGAAGGCGAGGATAGCGCCGCCGAACACCGCGCTGAAATCCGCGACGCGCGCGCGCAGCGACATCGGGGACAACATCGCGAAGAGCGGCATCACAATCGTGAGCGCGCCCGGGTATTTGGTCGCGGCGGCGAGTCCGACGAACACTCCGGACAGAAAGAACCAGAGCGTGCGCTGTTCGATCGCGGCGGTGATCGACGTCAGCAGCGTGAGCGCGACGAAGAACGTGAGCGGCGTGTCGGTCAGCGCGAAGTGCGCGTTCTGCACGAGCTGCGGATGGACGGCCATCGCCAGCGCGGCGACGAGCGCGACCGGATCGCCCCAGCGCAGCGCCGCGCGATAGACGATGTAGATCGTGAGGATGCTGAGACACGCCGTGGCGATCCGGCTCCAGAGATAGAAGTCGCCCGACCACACGTCGTCGAGCGACGTCCACCGGCCGGCCATGGCGCCGGTCAGGAAGCGCGCGCTGGCAATCGCCGTGTGGAAGTAGAACGTGAAACCCGGGTAGTCGTAGAAGTGCGGATTGAAATCGGCGGTCTTCATCATCCGCACGGCGCGATCGAGAATCTCCGGCTCGTCGACGCCGACGGTGTACGGGATGCCGTTGCTGATCTCGGAGAACCGCAGCGCGGCGCCGAGAATCAGAATGCCGATCATCGCCAGCCGGGGAGACAGCACTGGTGGATTCTACAGGCAAGGCAAAAGGCCTTATGCGTGCCTTAGCAGTTCTTCATACACCGCAATTTGCCGTTCGACGAGCACCGTCCAGCTGAACTCGCGCTCGACGATCTCACGGCTCCTGGCGCCCATCGCGGCGAACCAGGCGCGTTCGGCAGCCGCCTCCTCGATCGCCCGCGCCAACCCGTCGACATCGTCGGGTTCGACGAGCCAGCCGTTTTCGCCGGGCCGCACCTTGTCGGGCAGCCCGCCGGCGCGGGTGGCGACGACCGGCTTGCGATGCGCCATGGCTTCGAGCGTCACGAGCGAACTGCCCTCGTAGCGCGTCGGGTGCACGAAGATCGATGCCGCCTCGTACCAGCCGTGAAGATCGATGTCGGCCACGCGGCCGGCGAAGAGCGTGTGCGACTCGAGACCGTTCCGCGCGATGGCCGCCTCGATCGGTTGGCGGAACGGTCCGGCGCCGACGATGACCCATCGCCAGCCGGCCGCGGCCAGCGCCGGATTCTGCCGGGCGCGGCCGAGCGCGGCGGCGAGCACGTCGAACCCTTTGTTGACCTCGAGGCGGCCGACGCTGAGCAGCACTAACTCGCCGGGGGCGATGCCGTAGCGCTGGCGCATGATGGCGCCCTCGGCCGGACCCGCGAACGCGCTGACCTCCGCCAGATCGATGCCGTTCGGAATCGTCTTCATCCGATCGGCACGCGGATGGAGATGGCGGACGACGGTCGATTCGAGCGACGTGTCCGTCGCGATGACGCAGTCGGCGGCTCGGGCGCAGCGCCGGACGGCGCGGCGGAGCGGCAGATATCCAAGGCGCTTGAGCCGTGGCTGGGATGCGGCGGTGGCGCCGAATTCCTCGAGGCCTTGCGGGTTGAACACCAGTGGCGCGGTGGCCCCGGTGCGCGCGGTCCCCCCGGCGGCGATTCGATGCCGGCGTTCGCGCGCGAGGGCGTACCCGAGCACGCTCGCGCCGAATCCATGCACGATGTCGGCGTCGCCGTCGTTGACGAACGACAGCGCCAGCCGTCCGGCGCGCCAGCCGAACAACAGATACGCCGTGCTTCGATCGATGATGGTGGTGCCGCGGCGATTGGCGAATGGAAAGGTCAGGTATCGCACGTGCCGCACGCGGATGTTCGGCGACGCGAACGGATCGCCGGCCGCTTGCCGTCCGATCGCCGGCGGAGGCGGCGTGATGAGCGTGACCCCGACGCCGTGCGCCGCCAGATGCCGGACGAGATCGCGGACCGAGCGCTCGAGTCCGCCGACGCCGTGGATCGGCATCACCGCGCGCGCGACGACCGCGACTCGGAGAGGATTCATCACGCGGCCCGCGGCGACAGCAGCGATCGATACACCTGTTCGACGCGCGCGACGACCGACGGCGCCGCGAACCGGACGCGGACGTCGCCCCGCGCGGCGGCGCCCAGGGAGGCGCGCAGGCGTTCGTCGGCCGCCAGCCGCGCGAGATCGCGCGCGAACTCGTTCGCATTCGCCGAGAGCAACCCGGTCGTCCCTGCGTGCAGAATGTCGCGCGTGCCGCCCGTCGCCATGGCCGCGATCGGCACGCCGAGCGCGGCCGCTTCCAGCAGGACCCGGCTGAGCGACTCAGGCCCGTACGACGGAAACGCGAGCATCGTCGCGTGCCGCATCCAGATCCACACGTCGCGGCGCGGCAGCCAGCCCAGTTCCCGGAGATCGAGATCCAGCGCCCGCCCTTCGGATTCCAGGCTCCCGCGCAGCGGCCCGTCGCCGATCACGACGATCGGCCAGTCGATGCCGGCAGCCTTGAGCGCCGGCAGGAGGAACTGCACGCCTTTGTTGTGCGCGAGCTTGCCGGCGTACAGGACGTAGGGGCCGGGCAGCGGCCGTGCCATGTGGTCGTGAATCTCGTCGAGCGCGACCATATCGACCGGATTGGGGATCGTGTAGAGCGGCGTCTGCGCGATCTCCGGCGCGCGGACGCGCAAGTCGTCGGCGATGGAGGTGCTCACGGCGATGATGGCGCCCGCATCCGCGAGCGTCCGGCGCTTGGTGCGGAGGTTGCGACGCATATAGGGAATCAGCGGCCAGGCGCCGACCGACGCGGCGCCGGCGCGCGGCAGCACGCATTTCGACATCATCCGTACGCTGCACTCAGGGCACAGGTGGGGCGATTCGGGGTCGTAGATGAGATCCGACCAGTAGCAGACCGGCCAGTAGTCGCGGACGGTCGCGACGACCGGCGTTCCCGTCCGAAGGGCCGCCCGAATCGCGGGGACCGTCGACATCACGTGCTGCGCGTGAATCACATCCACGGGCTCGCGCTGAAGCCGCTCGTTGATCAGATACGCCGACAGATCCGCCCACATCTTCTCGTTCTTGATCACGTTTCGCACGATCGGGAGATCGGGCGTGTGGCCGCGCAGCGTGGTGACGCGGAAAGACTCGTACTTGCTCTCGTGAATGCCCGGTGAAAGGCCGATCTCCGTCTTCACGATCTCGACGTGATGACCGCCCGCGGCGAGCCCACGCGCCAGCTCGTACGTGCTCCAGCCGCTGCCCCCGCAGACGGGCGGGAACGAATCCGTTGCCAGGATCACGCGAAGGGGAACGCTCACGCGGCCACCAGGCGCTGAAGACGGGCGTCGAGCGCCGCGCAGTGAGCCCGCCAGCTGAACTCACGGACGACGCGGTCGCGGGCGGCCGCGCCGAGCCGCTGCCGGACGGTCGCGTCGGCCAGGGTCGCAAGCGCGCGCGCCAGCGCGCCGGGATCATCGGGGTTGTAGAGCACGCCTTCCCGTCCGTTCTCGACGAGCCGTTCGAGACGCGGCAGCGCCGGGGCGACGACGGGCAGCCCGGCCGCCATGTATTCGAAAATCTTGAGAGGCGACCAGTAGAACCCGAGCGAGAGCGGCGGATGCTTCGCCGGATCGAACGGCGCGACGCCGATGTCCGCCGCCGCCAGACAGGCCGGCAGGCGATCGTGCGGGATGGCGCCGGTGAAGACGATTCCGGGCACGTCACGCGCGGCACGTTCTGCGGCGTCACGCTCCGGACCATCGCCAATCAGCACGGCGCCGAAGCGTGAGTCGCCGGCGGCGTTCAGCCGCGCGAGCGTCTCCGAAAGATGGACGACTCCGTGCCACGACCGGAAGGCGCCGGCAAAGACACACAGAATTCGCTGGTCGTCGCGCGCGAAGGGCAGCGGACCGTCGACGCCGGGCCGGAAGCGATCCACGTCCGCGCCCCATTCGATTTCAAGGACGCGGCGCCGATCGACCCATTCAGGAAGGATCGCCGCGCTCGGCGTGACGAAGAGGTCGGTCATCCGGCACAGCCGGTCGCGCCATCGACGCATCGGCTCGACGACCAGCAGCCGATCGAGCCGCGCCTTGGCCGAGCCCGGATAGTCGATCACCGGTGCGTTGACTTCGAGCACGGCCGGGACACGCAGCCGCCTGGCGGACACGATCCCTTCGCCGCCGAAGTTGTAGTACCGCTCGATGATCGTCTGGGCGCCGATGCGCCGCGCGAGCTGCGTGATCGCCGATCGCCGCGCCCACCTGAGCTGCGGCAGGCCGAAAGGAGGTGCCATGGGATGGAGCGTAAAAGACCTCGGGTTCAGACAGGGGTCAGACCCCTGGGGTACGGGGTCTGACCCCCGTCTGAACCCGAGGTCCTCGCGCGCGGCGACGTGCACCTCGTGACCCAGCTGCGCCAGCCCCTCGGCGACAGCCTGAACGTGGACCGAGCCGCCGAGCGTCCCGGGCACCTGCTGGTCGAGCGCGACATACAGCACGCGCATGAAAAAGCTACGTCGCTCCCCTCGCGCCATTCTTACGCAACAGCGCGAAGAACGGCCCGGACCTGAACCGCCCGAAGAGCCACACGTCGAGCATCATGATCGCGGAGAGCACGCGCAGCACGACGTAGGTGGCGCCGCGCCGTTGCACCCGCGCCTGGGCGGACGAACGTGCGCTCCGAACGGCTGCCGGATCGTCGCTCGCCGCGCCGAGCTGCCGGGCGGCCCCCCGTACCAGCAGACGCTCGCCGATCCGGACGACGATGTTCTCGATGAACGCGCCGACGATGGGCGTGTAGTACGTGATTCGCTCGAGTTGAAACCCGGCGTCATCGAGGACGCGTTTGAGATCGTCGTGATCCGCCAGCGGATTGAGGTGATCGGACTTGCGAAGCCGTTCCTGCCGCAAATCGATCAGCCCAATCCGTTCGAAGCCGCGCGCCAGCCCGTTGACCATCCGCACGCCTTTGGCGATCCACCCGTTCTTGCGGACATGCGTGTACACGAACAGCCGGCCGCCATCTGCCAGCACGCGATGCGCTTCGCCCAGCATTTCCCGCAGCGCGTCCGGAGAGAGATGCTCGAGCACGTCGAGCGACCACGCTTTGGTGAAGGCGGCGGACTGAAGCGGCAGCCGCCGGAGATCGCCGAGCACCAGATCCCAGCGATCGATCGCCTCGCGGGCGAAATGCGGGCTGATGTCGATGCCGACCACCGCCGCGCCGCGGTCGGCGTTCCAGGCCAGCGCCCGTCCGCTCCCGCAGCCGAGATCGACGATGCGATCGCCCGGCGCCGGCGCGAGGAACCGCCGCAGCATGTCGTTGCGGATCTTCGAGCCGAGCACCGGTGGCGCGATGGATTCGTGACGCGCGTCGGCGTGAAGCGCCTCGTCGAGGTACTTCGTCTGCTCGTCGAACGCCGTTGCCGGGCGCAGGTCGAGATAGCCCGCTGCCTGGAACCGGCGTCCGCAGCCGGTGCAGTGGACGTCGCCGTTCCTGGCGAGCACCCGCCCGCAGTCGGGGCACCGCACGATCGCGAGCAAGCCGGACGAAATCATGCCGGGCGTGCGGCGGCCAGGGCAGCCTCCAGGCGCCTGGCGCGCCGATCCCACGTGTACTCCGAAGCGAGCGCGCGCGCGCCGCGCCCGAGCGACTGAGCCAATTCGGGATCCGATTCGAGCCGATCCAGCGCGCTTGCGAGCTCGGCGGGATTGTCCGGCGCGACCAGGAGCGCCGTGCGTTCGTGCGTCAGCACCTCGCGAATCGATCGCAGATTGGACGCCACGATCGGACGTCCCAGCGTGAGGTACTCGAACAGCTTCAGCGGAGACGTGTAGCGCTCCGAAATCGCAGACGAAGAATTCGGCAGGACGAGGATCGACGCGCTGCGCAGGTACGTTCGGACGTCGCGGAAGGGAACCAGCCCGGTGATGTGCACCCGATCGCGGAGCCCCAGTTGGCCGACCAGCGCGTCGACGCGCGCGCGATCGGTCTCGCCCGGATGTCCGCCGACAATCAGGCCGCCGAGGCGCGGGACGAGCGCCAGCGCGCGGACGAAGACGTCCACGCCTTTCCATGGATAGAGATGGCCTGCGTACGCCGCGATTGTCCGCGGTGTTGAACTCGGGACTGCGCTGACACCAGCGGGCACTGCATCTCCCTCGGCGGCGAGCGTCGCGCCGTCGGGAACGACGAAGACGTTGGGCCGCGGTCCGTATCGATCCGCCAGATCGTCGGCGAGCGCCTTGGTGATCGTCACGTAGGCGGGCGCGCGGCGCCAGACGCGGCGCTCGCGCGCGTCGAGGCGCTGCAGCTTCCGGCGCGTCGGCGCGATCGCAGGGTTGCCGAGCAGCCGCGGCATCTCGGCGCTCACGACCGGCGCGACGCCGTGCGATTCGTACACGACGGTCGGCCGTCGCGCAGCGGGCAGCTGCAGCAGGAACGCCGCGAGCCCGAGATCGCGGGTCCACACCGTCGCATCGGCTTGCTCGGCAGTTCGCTTCAGCGCCGACAAGAGAAACCGGATCCGGCTGGCCCGCCGGCCGGCGGACCTTGCGATCGTCTCGATCCGGAGACGATTCGCAGGAGGCAGATCGTAGAAGACGAACGGATCGCGCGCCACGGGCGCGGAATCCGGCCTGACGATGAGCGTCACGTCGTGCCCGTGGGAGGCCAGCGCCTGACACGTCGCCATCGTCTGCAAACCGTTTGCGCGTTCGATCGGGAAGCGGGTGTCCGCGAAACAAAGAACCGTCACGCGCAGCTCATCTCAGGACGCCGGCCGGCGAATGGCTCCCTCGGAAAACAGACTGTAGTTCTGGGGACTCGAGTCCCGGCGGAACACGCGGACGAGCTGCGAGTCGCGCAGCTCCCACAGCCGATGGTGCTCGCGATCGACCTCGGCCGGGTTCGTGTTCCACGCCTCGTTCGGATACACGAACGCCCCCCGGCCTGCGACGAGGAGGGACCAGGCCAGCAGCATACCGGCGACGATTCTGCCCCACCCGGTGCCCGTCATGCGAACGAGACCCAGGGCCATCGCCGGCGAGAACGGCACGATCAGATCCAGGACGTACCGGGGTCCGTAGGTGTGTCCGCCCCACCACACGCTGTAGAGCGAGTACACCACGTACTGGATCGCGACACCGGCCGCGAGCCAGCGCAGCCCCATCCCGGCCGGCGCCGGCCGTCGTCCGAGCCCGGCGAGCCCGGCAACCACGATTGGGCTGAACAGCAACACGCCGCGGCTGGGTGACACGAGGAGCCCCAGCGCGCCGACCCACGGCGCGGTGCTGATCGAGCCTTCGACGCCGTGGATCGTTGGATGCATGGCTTCGAGCAGCGCAGTACCGCCGAGCAGGTGGCCGAACCAGTAATAGTTGGTCGCAAGGCTCGAGATCGCCGCCGCGGCGACGATGAGCGCCGGCACCACAGCAGAGCGCGCGCCTGCGCGTGCGACGAGCCAGCCGAGCATCACCGCGACGAGCGGCGCGATCTGCGGGCGCGCCGCCCCGGCCAGGGCGAGACCGAGACCGCCGAGCCAGAGATCGCGCGGTCGAATGTCTGCCGCCGGCCGCAGCCACGCCCACAGCGCGACCGACAGCCCGAATGCGACGCACTCGTGCTGCCAGAGCGTCTGGCTCACGGCGGCCCAGTAGTTGGTGCCGAGACCAATTGCGATCGCGGTGACGACGGCGATGCGGCCGGGCACGATTCGGCGGATGGAGAGAAAGATCAACGTGACGGCTGCCGCGGTGAGGCACGACGCCGTGAGCTTGGCCACGAGATTCGGCGCGAGCGGGGCGTCCATGTCGACGAGCCCCAGATGGTGAAGAAGCGTCGCGGGAATGGCGGCCATCAGCGCCGATGGCAGCGGGTACGACGATCGAAAGTGACCCTGCCGATCGCGGCCGAATGCCGCGCGCTCCGCCAGCGCGGGACGTTCCGCGACGACTCGATCCAGCGTCAACGTGCCGGCGACGGCCACCTCGCGCGCCGTGAACTTTGCCGGCTGCGAATCGACCGTACCGATCTCGCGGCCGTTCGCGTTGTAAATCACGAAAAGACCGGCAAGAAGACCTGCAGCGGTGAGCCGCGCGGAGTGTTCCAAAGATGTCGCTCTCACCGGCGCGGCTGGCCGTAGAACGACGCGCGATCCGTCAGATAGCGCCAGGCGAGCGTGGGAGCCTCCCGCGGCAGCACGACAAACGTCGTCCACGCATTCTCTCTCAAGGTCAGGCGCTGGCGATCCATCCGATGTGTCCCGAACTGGATGATCAGCCCGAGGTTCCACCAGATGCACAGCGCGAGAAGCACCCGCGCGCCGATCCTTCCGAGACGCCGGGAAGGGTCGGCCACAGCCGCGAGAAGGGCGGCCACTCCCAGCGTCAGGATTGGGGTCAATCCCACGAATCGCCTTTGGCCGAAAGCGCCGGCGACCGTCCAGGATTCGACGGCGCCGGAGATGTACGCCTTCATCGCGATCATGATCAAGGACAGCGTGACAATCCAGGCGGCATCGCGGTCGGACGTTTGTCGTGTCAGTGGGAGGCGCCCGAACGCCAGGAGCAGAAGTCCGGCGATCGCCAGCAGCGCAAGCGGCGTCCACGCGAAAAACCCGTTTTGCGGCGAGAAGAGCACCTGCAGTCCGTGCGGCGAGGTCCAGGTCATCTTGCGCGCGACGACCTCGCTCGGACCGAAATGGCCGTGCAGCGCCGACGTGGCCAGAAGCTGCGGACTGTACGCCAGCATGAACGCCAGGGCTCCGGCGACTGCCTGGGCGAGCGATGGCCGGCGGGCGCGAGCCCAATGTCTCGCCAGATCGATCGCGGGTCCGGCCGCGAAAAACAGATCCTGGTCGCGGACCATCGCCATGAGAGCGCCGGTCACGCCGAGCAACGCGAGGCCCGTGACGGTCCACCGTTCACGGACGCAGAGCCAGACCCAGAGAAACAGCGCGACGGCAAACGCCGAATTGGCGTGAGACATCGGCGGCGCGATGTAGATGTAGAAGACCAGCGGCGTGCCGAGGCTCACGATCAAACTGGCGAGGAGACCGCGTCCAATCATCCGCCGGGCAATCGCCGCCGACAGCAAGACGGCCAGGCCGCCGTAAATCGCCGAGCCGTACGACACGGCGGAGATGTACGGTTGACTGTATCCGTCGGCGGGCGCGCCGGTCGCGAGCGCCACGACGTGGCCGACGGCGAAGAACGGCGCCCAGAGCAGCGCCGATCCAATCGGTGCGTAGTTCTCCCTGCGGCCGGCCTCGTTGCGCCGCTCGAGGAACGTCTCGTGATACGGCGTGTTCCGCGCGACGCCGGCGTCGTAGAAGTGCTGATACTCGTTCTCGAAATCGACGTTCCGATCGAACGCCCCCGACCGCAGCCAGGCGTAGTACTGCACTTCGTCGGACGCGTAGATGCGCGTCGTCACGAACGGCAGCGTGAGCAGAAACCCCGCGAGGACAGCCAGCAGCTCGCGTCGAGTGAACGGCCACTCGGCCGGCAGACGCGTGCTCACATCACGCCCCGAGCGTCTTGCTGAGGACCAGCTGCAGCACCTGCGCCGCATTGAAGCCGGCGTGATTGGTCATGGCCATGATGGCCGACCGGCGGATCACGTAGAGCACGCCCCAGATGACGCCGAGCAGGCCGACAGCCAGCGCCGCGTCGAGTCCCTGGTTGACGTGCATCAATCCGAACGACACGCTGAAGAGAACCAGGCCGAGCCGCACGCCTCCCAGGCGTTGTTCGAACCGGTGGAGGATGAACGCGCGCTGCAGTTCCTCGCGCACGCCTCCGGCGAGCACGACGACGACGGTG
>JBLNGH010000537.1:0-3303 GCA_050264575.1 Acidobacteriota bacterium
GCCTCGAACAAATCCTGGAGCTGCGAGGCGATCTGCTCCAGCGCCGTCGCGGCATTCTGCGGCGGCGTCGCGCCGCTCGCGCCGGCGGGACGCGAAGCGATTTCCGTTCGTGATTTCGCCACTCGCCGCAGGGCGTCGTCGAGCGCCCTCGAGAGCTTGAACTGGAGCGCCAGATCCGCCTGGGACGTCTTGACTCGCGGATCCATTCGAACGACGACCGCCTGGCGCAGCGATTTCCCGGCGGCAGTCAGGCGAACCTGATACGTGCCCGGCTGCACGAGCAGCCCGCGCGGCTCCCTGGGCGTGTTCGCGAACACGGCGGCGATCGGGTAGGACGGCCGATCGACGGGCGGCGGCGCATATCGCACATCCCACACGAATCGATGCAGCCCGGGCGTGGTTGCCAGCCGTTGCGGCGGCCGGATCCAGTAGTCGGGAATGTTGCGGCCGGGAATCGGCGGGTCGATCGGATCGTCGCTCGAGTACCGCCGAATCACGTCACCAGTGAGGGTTTCGATGATTTCGAGCGTCACTGGCCCCTTCACCGCAGATCCGAGCAGGTAGCTGATCGGCACGCCGTCCGGCGGGTTGGGCGCCGCCGGCTCGTCAGGCGGCAGCGGCGTATCGGTGTTCTGGTTCCATCGGTATCTCCACGCGATCGCCGGACGGAACAGAAAGGCGTCCACCTTCGCCACGTCCGGCGTGATTTGGCGCAGCGGGCTGATGTCGTCCAGAATCCAGAAGCCGCGGCCGTGCGTGCCGACGACGACATCGGCGTCCTTGATCACCAGATCGCGAACGGACGTCGCGGGCATGTTGAGGCGAAGCGACTGCCAGCTGTCGCCGTCGTCGAACGAAACGTAAACGGCCCGTTCCGTGCCGGCGAAGAGCAGGCCGCGGCGCTGCGGATCCTCCCGCACGCAATTCACGATGCCGCCGTTGGGAATCCCGTTGACGATTTCCGTCCACGTCTGGCCGCCGTCCCTGGTGCGATAGATGTGCGGCCGCAGATCGTCCAGTTTGAATGTGTTCACCGCCGCGTAGGCGATGTTTACGTTGAAATGGGACGCTTCGATCAGCGACACCTTCGCCCACGGGACCAGCGCCGACGGCGTGACGTCGGTCCACTTCTGCCCGCCGTCGCGGGTCAGGTGAATCAACCCGTCGTCGGTGCCGGCCCAGATGACCGCCGGGTCGACCGGTGACGACGCGATCGTGTAGATGACGCCGCGCCGCGTGACACGCGCCTCGGGCCTGTCGCGATAGACGCCGATGTTCGCCGGGAGCTCCCACGATTCGCGCGTGAGATCGGTGCTGATCTCGGTCCACTGCTGCCCCCCGTTCGTCGTCTTCCACAGCGTGTTGGAAGCGAACAACAGCGTGCGCGTGTTGAGCGGGCCAGTCGCCAGACGCGTCTCGAAGCCGGTGGAGAAAAGGAGCGGCGCCGTCCGCAGGACGCGGAAATTCGGTCCCCTCGGCGGTCCCACGTCCTGCACCTGCGCGGTTCGGCGATCGAACCGCGTGACCTTGCCGCCGTAGACGATGTCCGGATCGGCCGGATCGGCGGCGACGTAGCCGTACTCCTCGACCCCGACCGGCGTCCATTCGCGCATCGTGATCTGTCCGTTGTCGCCGCGGCTCGCGACGCACGCCGATCCGCTCTCCTGCTGGCCGCCGCAGACGCGATAGGGAAACGCGTTGTCGGTGCTCACGTGGTAGAACTGCGCGGTTGACTGGGTGTACCACGAGCTCCAGGTCCTGCCGCCGTTCACGGTCACGATGGCGCCCTGATCGGACGCGAGAAGAATCGTCTCGGGATTGAGCGGGTTGATCCACAGACGATGGTAGTCGTCGCCGCCCGGCGCGCCGCGCCACGCCGTGAATGTCTTGCCGCCGTCGGTCGACTTCCACGCGACGATGCTGGCGGTGTAGACGACGTCGGGGTTTTTTGGATCGACTTTGACTTCGGCGAAGTCGGAGCCGCGGCTCGTCACGCGCGGGTCGTCGTTGACGAGCGCGAATGTCTCGCCGGAGTCGTCCGATCGATACAGTCCGCCGCGTGATCGCGCGTCGACCGTCGCAAACAACCGCTGCGGCAGGCTCGGCGCCGCCGTGATCCCGATGCGGCCGAGCCCATCGGCCGCAAACGCCGGCAGGCCTTTCCCGGCGGGACGCCACGTCGTGCCGCCGTCGGTCGACTTGAAAAACCCGCTGCCCGGTCCGCTGAAGACGCCGTTTTCCCAGGGCGCCTGCCGCGACTCCCACAGCACGGCATAGACCGTACTGGCGTTGGCCGGATCGAACACGACGTCGATCCCGCCGGTGTTCTCGTCTTTGTAGAGCACTTTTTCGAATGTCTTCGCGCCGTCGGTCGATCGAAAGATGCCGCGCTCGGGATTGGGACCGTACGGATGACCGAGGACGGCGACGAACAGCCGGTTGGGATCGCGCGGATCGACGATGATCTGCGGAATCTGCTGGCCGTCGCGCAGTCCGAGATGGGTCCAGGTGCGCCCGGCGTCCGTGGACTTGTAGATGCCGTCGCCGGTCGACAGATCCGGCCGTTGCAGTCCCTCGCCGCTGCCCACGTAGATCACGTTCGGATCCGACGGCGCGATCGCGATCGCGCCGATGGATCCCGTCGGCTGATCGTCGAAGATCGGCGACCACGTACGCCCGTAGTCCGTCGTCTTCCACACGCCGCCGTTCACCGCGCCGACGTAGAAGACGTTCGGCTGCGTCGGGATCCCCGCTGCGGCTTTCGTCCTGCCGCCCCGGAAGGGGCCGATGCTGCGCCACGTCAGCTCCTGGAAGAGCGCGGGATCGAGACCCGGTTGTGGCTGATCGACCGCCGCGATCAGGGGAAGAAGCAGAAGGGACAAAAGGCGCACTCTCATGCCGTCAGAGTACTGGATTGCGTCCGTTTCGACGTACTCCCGGTAATTAAGGTTCGATCCGGGCCGGAGGAGAGCGGCCTGAGTGGCGCACGCTTTGCTTCGATGTGAAGAGGACCGGTACGAAGGAAACCGGTACGGGAGGAATCCATGCGTCGAGTAGGAATCGTTCTAGCCGCCGTCGTCATGATGGTCGCCTCGTGCGCAAAGAAGGTCGAGCAGCCGCTGCCGCAGACAATTGCCGATCTCAATGCCGTGAAGTCCGTCGAGATTCTGGACGGCAGCGGCCAGATTCTGTTGCGGGGCGACTTCGCGACGAAATCCGAATCGGCGAGTTCCGTCGAGCGGAAAGCTGTGCTGACCGGCGTTGGCACCACGAACGCCAGGGCGTCAGCTGATATCGACATCG
>JBLNGH010000538.1:0-13527 GCA_050264575.1 Acidobacteriota bacterium
GGCGCCGGGTTCACCGGATCGGGCGAGGAGCATCTGGCGTCGGTCGTCGACGTCGAAATCACTCCCGAAGGTCGCCTCCGGGTGCTCGCCGCGAGCACCGAGATCGGCCAGGGCACGAACACGATCTTCAGTCAGCTCGCCGCCGACGCACTCGGCGTGGAGCTCGACGACGTCGAGATCGCGCCGGCGGACACGGCTGCCGTGCCGGACAGCGGGCCGACGGTGGCGTCACGCACCTGCATGGTCGTCGGCAAGCTCGTCGAGACCGCGGCCCAAAGCGTGCGCCGCGCGCTCGTCGAGTCCCGTCTGCTTCACGAACCCTACACGCCCGCGGAATTCAGGACGGCGTGCAGGCGGCATGTCACGGAGGTCGGTCCGCTCCGGCGAAGCAGCAAGTACCAGCCGCCGCCCGGCATCCGCTGGGACGACGAGAAATACGAGGGCGATGCGTACGGCACCTACGCGTGGGCGGCCTACGTCGCCGAAGTCAGCGTCGATACGACCACGTGTGAAACCCGGGTCGATGATCTCGTCGCCGTGCAGGAGGTCGGGACGGTCATCCATCCGGTCCTCGCAGGTGGTCAGATTGAAGGCGGCGTGGCGCAGGCGGTGGGGTACGCGCTCCACGAAGACGTGGTCTGGCGCGACGGCCGCATGGCGAATGCGCAGATGACCAACTACATCATGCCGACGTCGATGGACGTACCGCCCATTCGCGTCTTTTTCGAGCAGCGCCCCTACGCGCACGGCGCGGCCGGCGCCAAGGGGATCGGCGAGCTGCCGATGGACGGCGTGGCGCCGGCGATCGTCAATGCCATCGAGCACGCCACCGGGGCCAGCGTCTGCCGGATTCCGGTCACGCCCGAGACGTTGATGGAGCAGCTCACGGAGCGTGATGCCTGACGATCCTCGCGTCGACGTCCGGTTCCGCGTGAATCATCGTGACGTGACCGTTCGCGTCCATCCGATGGCGCGGCTGCTCGACGTGCTTCGCCAGGACCTGCATCTCACGGGCACGAAAGAAGGCTGCGGCGAAGGCGAATGCGGCGCCTGCTCCGTCGTCATCGACGGCGCGCTCGCGAACAGTTGTCTCCTTCCGGCGCTCCAGGCCGAGGGCACGTCGATCACGACGATCGAGGGACTCGCGCCCGGCGGCGACGAGCTGCACGCGGTCCAGCAGGCGTTCATCACGCACGGCGGCGCGCAGTGCGGCATCTGCACGCCCGGCATGGTGCTCGCCGCCGCGACGCTCCTCGAGCGCTGCCCGAATCCCACCGAGGAAGACATCCGCGTCGGACTGGCGGGAAATCTCTGCCGCTGTACCGGCTACATGCGCATCTTCGAGGCCGTGATCCAGGCCCAGCGCCAGGCACGCCGAGCGGAGCCGTCGCGATGAGAGCGTACCTGCCCGCGTACGATCTTCGGGCGCCCGAAACACTGAAGGAGGCATTGAAGATCCTCGCACAGGAGCCCGGTACCTGGCGGCCATTCGCCGGTGGGACGGATCTCATGGTGCTGTTCGAAGCCGGCAGGCTGCCCGAAGGGCGATATCTCGGGCTCTGGAAGTTGCGCGAGCTCGGCGGGATCGAGGATCGTGACGATGCGATCGTGCTCGGCGCACTGACGACATACACCGATGTGCTCAGCCATCCGACGCTGCAACAACAGTTTCCGTTGCTCTGCCGCGCGGCTGCGGAAACCGGCGGCGTCGCGACGCAGAACCGGGGGACGATCGGAGGGAACATCGCCAACGCCTCGCCCGCGGCCGATACGCCGCCGGCGCTGCTTGTCTACGACGCGGCGCTCGAGCTCGTCTCGGTGCGGGGAACACGGCGGGTGCCGTACGACATGTTCCATCTCGGCTACAAGAAGATGGACCTCGCCGCCGACGAGCTGATCGCGCGGATTGTGCTCCCGAAGCGGCCGTCCGTGTGGCGGCAGTATTACCGGAAGGTCGGCACCCGGCGCGCGCAGGCGATCTCGAAGGTGTGTCTCGCCGCGGAGATCGATCTGGATGAGGGTCGGGGCCACGCGCGCGATGTCAGGATCGCGTTTGGCAGCGTGGCGCCTGTCCCGCTTCGGGCCCGGCAGGCTGAGGCTGCGCTGCGCGGACGCCCGCTCGACGGAGCCACGCTCGCGGCCGCGCAGCAGGCGCTCGCCAGTGACATCTCACCGATTGACGATCTGCGATCGACTGCGCGCTACCGGCTCGCCGTCGCGCAGAATCTGCTTGGCGAGTGTCTGGAGACGGTCAGAGTCGCTTAGCCAGAAAGGCCACCGTTCGATATCGCCTGGTGACGGATCCGCCGAACGCCTCGATCACGCGGTGAACGGCCTCCAGGAAATCTTTTCTGCGGGCCGGATCCAGCAGTCGATGGTCCGAGTGCGTCTCGAGCAGCCGCAAGTACCTCTCTGCCGTGTACGTTTGCTGCCATTCCTCGCGATATTCCTGAACATCGGCGAATGCTCCCGTTGCGAGCAGCAACTCCCGGTAGGACACGTCGTCCGATCGACGCATGGACGGGTCTTCGAAGTACTCGTGGTAGATGGGCTGAGTGGCCTCCCAGAATGGCGTCCCTTGCGAGATGTCTTTGTTCCACACGAGCGCAGCGGCGCCCTGCGCGCGAATGACCGCCGCGAGCTTCTGGCAGCCGATTTCTGGGGGAATCCAGTGAAATGCCTGCGCCGAGAGGCCGAGATCGAACAGCCGGCCGGACGGCGCCCAGTCTTCAAATCGTTCCGTCAGCACGCGAACGCCCGGAAAACCCTGACACTTCCGGACCGCGATCGCGGCAAGTGCCGGTGCGGGTTCCAACGCGAGAATCCGGTAGCCCCTCTCGGCGAACGGCACGGTCATCTGTCCGGTGCCACAACCGATTTCCAGAATCTCGGATTGGTCCTGAAGCCGTGCGAACTGGATCACACGATCGATCACGCCGACCGGGTACGTTGGCCGAACCTCGTCGTAGAGGTCCGCGACATCATCGAAGCTTGTCCGGCGACGTTCGAAGATTGACACCCGAGTACTCCATCCGCGGCTACGTGGCTCGTCGGCCTCGCGATTTCTTGGCGGACCCGCGGCTTTCCGGCTTGTTGACCGTGTATTCCAGCGCCAGCGTCCCCGTCTTCGCGAACGCGCGCTGCTTCACGAGCGTCAGCGTCGCCCGGCCGGCCGGCGCCGGCAGCAGTGGAATCCCACCGCCAAGCAACACAGGAATAACGCCGATTTCGATCGTGTCCACGAGCCCCAGATCCAGCAGGCTTCTGAACAGCTCCCCGCCGCCGAACAGCCAGATGTCTTTGCCGTCCGCTTCCTTCAGTTTCGTGACCGCCGTCTTGACATCGTCTGACACGATGGTGACTGAGGGATAGTCGCCGGGCTTCAACGTCCGTGAGAACACCACCGTCTTGTACCCGGGCATCGCGCCGCCGCCGCCCTTTTTGCCGGGTTTCACCATCGCGGCAAAGGTCTTGCGGCCGATCAGCAGCGTATCGAACTGTTTCCAGAAGTCCGCGAATCCCTCGCCGATTTCGGGATCCATGACGATCCAGTCGGCTTCGCCGTTCGGGCCGGCGATGTACCCGTCCAGGCTCATGGCGACGCTGTAGCGCACCCGACGCATGGGGCACCTCCTGTGGTGAGCCGGCACCCACAGTAACTTAATGCCTGTTAATAAATCAAGCTATTACTTAACGGTGGTTTACAATTGCGGCGTGAGCCCCCGGCCCCGCCAGGCGAGCGACGAAGACATCCTGAGAGCCGCCTTCCGCGCCATCGCACGCATCGGGCCGGCGACGCTGACGCTGGCCGACGTCGCCAGGGAGGCCGGCATCTCCGCGGCCGCGCTCGTGCAGCGCTTCGGATCGAAGCGGGCCCTGCTGCTCGCCACCGCCGCCGACGCCGCAGGCGGCGACGCCTACATTTTTCCGGCGCTCCGCGCCCGATACGCCTCGCCGGTCGCCGCGCTCGCCGGCCTCGCCGACTGCATGGAGCTCATGGGGACGACGCCGGCCGAGATCGGCAACAACCTGGCGTTCTTTCGCGTCGAGCTCAGCGACGCCGACTTCCATCGTCATGCGCTCACGGCGTCGCGCGGCATGCGCGCCGGCATTCGCGCGCTGGTCAAAGACGCGATCAAGCGCGGCGAGCTGATCCGGTGCGACCCCGACCGGCTCGCGTCCGCGGTTCAGGCGACGCTCAACGGGTCTCTCCTCAACTGGGCGGTGCACCGCGAAGGGCGGCTCGCCGACTGGATCCGCCGCGACGTGCGCACGCTGCTCGCGCCGTACCGGGTCAAGCGCCGCCGGCAACGATCGGATCACTCTTGATAGAGTGAATCCGGACTTGCGCATGTCCTTCGGCCGCACGCGGCTTGCTGACTGGCCCCTCGATCCGGGCGTCACGTATCTCAATCACGGGACGGTCGGCGTCGCGCCGCGCCGGGTCCTCGCCGCGCAGCAGGCGATTCGCGACGAGATGGAGCGGGCGCCGTCGCAATTTCTTCTGCGCGAGGTGTCGAGCCTCGTCGGCGTGCCGACCGGACGGCCGTCGCGGCTGCGCGAGGCGGCGGGCGTCGTGGCCGCATTCGCCGGCGCCGCGCGCGACGACCTCGTGTTCGTCGACAACACGACGACCGGCGTGAACGCGGTGCTGCGCTCGTTGCCGCTCCAGCCCGGCGACGACATCCTGATCACCGCCCACAACTACGGCGCCGTCGCCCGCGTCGCGAAGTTCGTCGCGCGGGAACGCGGCGCACACGTGATCGCCGTCCCCGTGCCGTACCCGGCCTACGATCGCCCGGCGCTCGTCGACGCCGTCGCCGCGGCGATCACGGCGCGCACGCGCGTCGCGGTCCTCGATCACATTACGTCGGAGAGCGCGCTGATCTTCCCGATCGCCGAACTGGCGGCGGCGTGCCGCGCCCGCGGCGTCCCGGTGCTCGTCGACGGCGCGCACGTGCCCGGCGTTCTCCCGCTCGACATTCCCGCGCTCGGCGTCGACTGGTACACCGCGAACCTGCACAAGTGGGCCTGCGCGCCGCGAAGCTCCGCGTTCCTCTGGGCGCACCCGTCGCGGCAGGCGGATCTCCATCCGCCCGTGATCTCATGGGGTCTGGACGCCGGCTACACGGCCGAATTCGATTGGGTCGGCACGCGCGACCCGTCGCCATGGCTGGCGGCGCCTGAAGGAATCGCGTACCTGCGCGACCTGGGACCCGACGACGTCTGGCGGCACAATCACGACCTCGCCTGGCGCGCCGCACAAGCCCTGACCAGCCGCTGGCGCACGACGCTCGGGATTGACGACGCCGCCGTCGGGTTCATGGCCACAGTTCCACTTCCGCCGTCGCTCGGACGAACGACGGACGATGCCGCCCGGCTTCGCGACGCGCTGCTCTTCGCGGATCGCATCGAAGTGCAGGTACACGCCGCGCACGACCAGCTCTGGGCGCGCGTGTCGGTGCAGGTCTACAACGACTGGGAAGACATCGAGAGGCTCGGCGACGCGGTCGCGAGAAGAGCCGAAGTGCGTTAAGGCACAAGGCAAAAGGCAGAAGCTCGAACCCGGTGCCTTCGGCTTCTTGCCTTCTGCCTTAGCGCAAGTATTTGTTGAAGAACTCCAGCGTCCGCGACCACGCCAGCTTCGCCGCCGCCTCGTCGTACCGCGGCGTCGTGTCGTTGTGAAACCCGTGCTGCGCGCCGTCGTACGTGTACGCCGTGTACACCTTGTTGTTGGCCTTGAGCGCCGCCTCGTACGCCGGCCAGGCGCCGGTGATCCCCGGGTCGTTGCCCGCGTAGTGCAGGAGGAGCGGCGCCTTGATCTTCGCCGTGTCCTCCGCGCTGACCTGGCGGCCGTAGAAGGCGACCCCGGCGGCCAGATCGGGCATCCGCACCGCGAGCTGGTTGACGATTCCACCGCCGAAGCAGAAGCCGACGGCGCCAACCTTGCCTGACGACATCGGATGCGTTTTCAGCCACTGCGCCGACGCGACGAAGTCTTCGAACATCTTCGTGCCGTCGACTTTGCGGAACGCCGCGGCGCCCGCCTGCTCGTCGCCCGGATAGCCGCCGACCGACGTCAGGCCGTCCGGCGCAAAGGCGATGAAGTTCGCGACGGCAAATCGCCGCGCGACATCCTCGATGTACGGATTGAGTCCGCGGTTCTCGTGCACGACCAGAATCGCGGGCAGCTTGCCGCTCGGCTTGGCCGGCGCGGCGAAGTACCCTTTGATCGTCGCGTTGCCCTGCGGCGACTGCACGGTCTCCGTGCTCGTCTTGATCCGCGCGTCGTCCTTGGGCACCTGCTGCGCCCACTCGAAGTGGGGTTCCAGGCTCTCGACGATTCCGACCGCGGTCATGCCGCCGACCGCGAACCGGCTCGCGTGATCCATGAAGTCACGACGGCTCATGTTCCCGTGCTGGTACTCGTGAAAGAGGTCGAGAAGTTCCTGGGGATATTCGGAGGCTTTTCTGCGTTCCATAGTACGCCGATTGTAATTCAAGACCTCGGGTTTGGTGGGCTCGATCCCGACTGTGGAGTCACCTGTCGACAGCGAAACCCGAGGGCCTTGAAGGCTCGCCTCTTCAGCGCGTTAGTCGTGCTTGAGCGCTTGCGCCGGGCTGACGGTTGCCGCGGGTGAACAGGTTGGCTTTCAGCCTCATCGGCTCCTGGCCTCCGCGCCTCCTCGGCCTCACCGTCTCAGATCTCGTCGGGCGTCGTGTTCAACGCGGAGGCGATCGCAGTCGCGAGCCGGTTCCAGCTCGCCGCCTCTTCCTTCAGGCGCTTCCGGCCCGCGGCGGTCAAGGTGTAGTACTTCGCGCGGCGCTTGTTGTCGCTCTCGCCCCACTTCGAGGCGATCAAGCCCTGATGTTCCAGCCGGTACAGGGCCGGGTACAGCGAACCTTGCGGAATCTGCAGGGCGTTTTTCGAAATCTGGCCGATGCGAAGCAGCACGCCGTAGCCATGGAGCGGTTTGAGCGACACCGCCTTCAGGATCAGCAGGTCGAGCGTGCCGGGTAGAAGCTCAGCCGTACCAGCCATGATGGGTGTTTGCGGGCTTCCCTAGGAAGTCTAGGAGGAGAATACGCCCTGCTCTCCTAGACTGTCAAGGAGAGCTTCTCACTCGTCCTGGTCTCCGCGCCTTCCGACCTTTTTCGCCTTCACGCCAACCCTGCGCCTGGCGGCGATGAGGTTCGCGAAGCTGCCGACGGTGATGACCAGCTCCGACGGCTCGACAGGCTTCGCGACGTGCGCGTTGAAGCCGGCGGCGAGCGCGCGGGTCCGATCTTCGAATCGCGCGAAGGCGGTCAGCGCGACCGCGGGCGTCTGCGCCAGCGCATCGTCGAGACCGCGGATTCGCCGGATCAGCTCGTACCCGTCCACGTCGGGCAAGCCAATGTCGCTCACGATCATGTCGGGACGATCCCGTTGCAGTACCTCGAGCGCCTCGGGCGCGGTCGCGGCGACGACGACGTGGGCCCGGTGCGATTCGAGGAGCCGTCGAATCAGATCGCGCGTGTCCTGATCGTCCTCGATGACGAGCACGCTGAGGCCGGTCAGCGACACTTTGCCCGCCTGAGCCGCCGCTTCGTCGCTGTCCCGGCGCCGGTCCGTGAGCAGCGACATCGGCTCCTCCGATTTCAGCGGCAGCGTCACGACGAACGTCGCGCCCTTCCCTTCCCCGCGGCTCGAGGCCCGGATCGATCCGCCGTGAAGCTCGGTCAAATGCTTCGCAATCGAGAGTCCAAGTCCCAGACCGCCGTGCCGCCGCGTCGTCATCGCGGACGCCTGCCGGAATCGCTCGAACAGATCCGGCAGGAAGTCGCTCGGGATGCCTGCGCCGGTGTCGGTGACGACGATTTCCGCGTGACCATCCAGCCGTCGCAGCTCGACCGTGACGGATCCGCCCTTGGGCGTGAACTTGATCGCGTTCGAGAGCAGGTTCCAGACGATCTGCTGCAGGCGCGCCGGATCGCCGACCGTGGCGATCGGCCCGAGCGCGATGCGCGTCGTCAGCGCCACGCCTTTCTCGAGCGCCGGGGATTGCAACGCCTCGACGCTGTTCGTGACGATGCTGGTCAGGTCCAGCCGTGACAAGTCCAGGGCGATTTTTCCGGACACGATGCGGCTCACATCGAGCAGGTCGCCGATGACCTGCGCCTGCAGCCGCGTATTGCGCGCAATCACGTCGACGCCTCGCGCCAACAAGTCGGTGTCGCCGCCGGCGCTCTTGAGCAGATCGGTCCAGCCGAGAATCGCGTTCAACGGGGTGCGCAGCTCATGGGACACCATGGCGACGAAGTCGTCCTTGACGCGGTTCGCCCGTTCGGCTTCGGTCCGGGCCGCGCGCTCGTTGTGCAGCAACCGCTCCCGCTCGAGCGCCGCGCGCTTCTGCTCCGTGATGTCCCGCGCAATGCTCGAAGCCCCGACGACCTCACCGGACGGGCCGCGGATCGGCGAGACGGTCAGCGAGACGTCCACCCGGCGCCCGTCCTTCGTCACGCGTACGGTCTCGTAGTGCTCGATCACGCGTCCGAGTCGAATCCGGTCCAGAATCTCCTGCTCTTCGTGGCGAAGCTCGGGCGGGACGACTTTCAGGATCGACTGGCCCACGATCTCGGCCGCTGTGTACCCCAGCATGCGCTCGGCGGCTTTGTTGAACGATCGGATCGTGCCCACCAGATCCTTGCTGAGGATGACATCGTCCGAGGATTCGACAATCGCGGCGAGCTCGGCCGACGTGACCTGGGCGCGTCTGCGATCGCTGATGTCGCGCGCGATTTTCGAGGCGCCGATGATCGTCCCTGACTCATTGCGCACCGGGGAGACGGTCAGTGAGATTTCGATCAACCGGCCGTTCTTGGCGCGCCGGATCGTCTCGAAGTGCTCGATGCGCTCACCCTTGCTGAGGCGCGCCAGGATCTCGGTTTCTTCCTGATGCCGGTCCTCGGGAATGAGGAGGAGGATCGACTGGCCGACGATTTCGGCGGCGGTGTACCCGAACAGACGCTCGGCTGCCGCGTTGAACGACTTGATCCGGCCCGTCAGGTCCTTGCTGATGATCGCATCGTCCGACGAGTCGACGATCGCCGCGAGATGGAGATACAGGTCGTCGTCGCTCATCGGGGGTCTCGTCTCTTTATGCTTCTTCCGCCGGGGGTTTGCAAGAAACGCCGGTTGCCGTCGCGTCCCCTCATCCGTTAATATGTTGTTCGACCATATATGGCGGGACCGCAGCACGATCTGAAGAAAGGCAGCGCCGAGCTGATGGTGCTGGCGGTCGTCGAGGATCGCCCGCGGCACGGCTACGACATCGCGCGGCGCATCGACGAGGCGTCGGGCGGCCTCCTCCGGTTCCATGTCGCCTCGCTGTATCCGATGCTGTACCGGATGGAGCGCCGCGGCTGGATTCACGGCCGCTGGATTGAGAAAAGCGGCCAGCGGCGCCGCCGGTATTACCGGCTGACGCCCGCCGGCCGGAAGGTGCTGGCCGCCCAGCGCCGCGAATGGCAATCGCTGGTGTCTGCGCTCGATCGCGTCGCGCGAATCTCGACCGGCTGACGAAAGGACTCTGGCATGGCCCGCGACTGGCGCGCCGTTGTCCGCGCGCACTTCTCCCCGACCGACCTCGAGCGCGAACCCGAAATCCTCGACGAGTTGTCGCAGCACCTCGCCGACCTCTACGACGAAGCGCGCGCAGAAGGACGAACGGACGACGACGCGTTTCGCATCGTCTGCGCTGCGCTGCCGAAAGAGCGCGACCGGCTGGGCCGCGACCTCGTCACCGCGCGCCGCTCGCTGCCCGGACTGATCGTCGATCGCTGGACCGATCCGACGCTCCAGATGCCGGCCGGCACCGGGTCCGTGGGGACACTGGTGAGCGGCATCCGCCGCGATGTCATCCACGCTCTCAAATCCCTCCGCCGTGCGCCCGGATACGTCGCGGTCGCGCTGCTGACGCTCGCGATCGGCATCGGCGCCAACTCCGCCATCTTCGCGGCGGTCGACACGATCCTCCTGCGACCCATGCCGTACGCGCACCCCGACCGGCTCGTCGTGCCAGTCAGCGAGAACGTCGGGCGCGGCATCCTCGCGAATGCCAGCGTCAGCTACGCGGATTACACCGACTGGCGGCGGGAATCGAACATCTTCGAAGCGGTGGCGCTCTGGCGTCCGGTGACGGTCGACCTGACCGGCGTGGGTCAACCCGAGCGCATTCGAGCGGTGCAGGTCTCGCGCGAGTACTTTCAGGTGATGACGATGACGCCGGTGGTCGGCCGCACGCTCCTGTCGGCCGATCACGAGAGTCAGGCGCCTCGGGTCGCCGTGATTTCGTCCGGGCTCTGGCAGCGGCTCTTCGGCGGCACGCCGGATGCGGTCGGACGCACGGTGCGGGTTGGCGGCGTGCCGTGCGAGATCGTCGGCGTGGTGCCCTCACGCGTCGTCTTCCCCAATGAGGTCTCGCTCATCGTGCCGCTGCCGGCGCGGATGAGCGAGGACACGCTGACGCGCCGCGACAATCTGATCTTTTTCTCGATTGCGCGTCTGCGCGACGGCGTGAGCCTCGAGCAGGGCAACGCGCTGCTCGCGACGATTGCGGCGCGCATCGAGCGCGAGCATCCCGAGTCGCGGAAAGGCTGGACTAACCGCCTGCAGCCCGTGCGGGAGTTTTTGGTGTCCGAAGAGGCGCGCCGCGGACTCTGGGTGCTGCTCGGGGCCGTCGGCGCCGTGCTGCTCATTGGATGCGCGACCCTGGCGCATCTCGGGCTCGTCCGCGGTCTGGGCCGTGCCCGCGAGCTCGGCGTCCGAATCGCGCTGGGCGCGAGCCGCGCGCGGCTGGTCCGCGAACTCGGCGTCGAGTGTCTGCTGATCGGCGCCGCCGGCTCGGTTGCCGGCGTCGCGCTCGCGGTCTGGATGATTCACGCGCTCGCAGCAATCGTGCCACAGGAGACGCCGTTCATCGAAGATCTTGGCCTCGACGTCCGCGTCCTGGCCGCGACTGCCATCCTGACCGTGCTGGCGGTGCTCCTCGCGGGCGTGCTTCCCGCGATCGCCACGTCACGGGTGCAGCCGGGCCCGGCATTGAAAGACGGCTCGCCCGGCGCCGGATCGTCACGTCGCGTACGGTTCCTCAGGCACAGTCTGATCGTCGCGGAAATCGCCGGCGCCGTGGTTCTTCTCGCGGGCGCGGCGCTGCTCATCCGAAGTTTCTGGCGGCTGCAGCACGTGGATCCGGGCGTGGACGTCGATCGCGTCCTCGCCGCGCGCATTACGTTGTCACGACGCTACGACAGCGACGCACAGTCGGCCGCGTTCTTCCAGCGACTGATCGAGCGGCTCGACGCGCAACCCGGTGTCCAGTCGTCGGCGGCCACCTCGTTCGTCCCGATCGGCGGCGGCGGCTTCGGGCTCGGCCGCGTGTTTCTCGCCGAAGGCTGGCCGGAGCCGCCCGCCGGCCGCGACGTGTCGGCGCAGTGGAATGTCGTCACGCCGGAGTATTTCCGGACGATCGGCATCCCTCTCCTGCAGGGTCGCAGCTTTACGCGCGACGATCGGGCCGACACCACTCCAGTCGCCATCGTCAGCCAGAGTTTCGCGACGCGGATGTTCGGAGACGAGTCGCCGGTGGGCAAGAGGACCCGTTCGTGGCGGGACGAGAACGTGCTGCGTGAAATCGTCGGCGTCGTCGGCGAAGTGCGCTACACGGGGTTGAGCGAACGCGAAATCTGGCGACAGGTCTACGTGCCGCACACGCAAAACAGCTGGGGACTCATGAACGTCGTCGTGCGGTCCGCTGCCGGATCGCCGGCGGCCCTCGAGTCCGCGATTCGGCGCGAGGTTCGCGCGCTCGATCCGGACCTCGCCGTGTCGAACGTGGCGACGCTGCGCGCCATCGCTCGCGACTCGGTGGCCGGCGACCGGTACATGGCCATGCTCCTGTCGATACTGGCCGTTACGGCGCTCGCGTTGGGCGCGATCGGAATCTACGGCGTGATCAGCCACGTCGTCTCGATGCGCCAGCGGGAGCTTGGATTGCGGGCCGCGCTGGGCGCATCGCCGCGGCAGTTGAAGGGCCTGGTGCTCGTCCAGGGGTTGCGATTGACGGCGATTGGCCTGGCGATCGGGCTGACTGGCTCGCTCGCCGCGTCACGGCTGCTCCAGCGGCTGCTCTACGAAACCGAGCCGCACGATCCGGCCGCCTACATCGCGACCGTGTCGGTGATCGCAATCGCGGCAGGGCTCGCGTGTCTCGGCCCGGCGCGCCGCGCCGCTCGCGTGAATCCGCTGACGTCACTCAGAACTCTGTAATCTCGGACGAAACTCGACCGACCTTCGGCGTCGGCGTAATAGGATCGGTCGAATGCCCGACGGCGATCTGCCTTCACGGGTGGCCGGCGTTCGCTGGTACCACACCATCGATCTCGGCGAAGGCATCGTTACTCCAGGAATCGACGACACGCCGTTCCGGCTGGCCCGCCTCGATCTTCCCGCGTCACTCGCCGGACGTAGCGTCCTCGACATCGGCGCCTGGGATGGCTTCTTTTCCTTCGAAGCCGAGCGCCGCGGCGCCTCACGAGTGGTCGCAACCGACTCGTACTCATGGCACGGGCCAGGCTGGGGCACCAAAGCCGGGTTCCGGCTCGCGCGACAAGTTCTCGGATCCAAGGTGGAAGACGTCGACATCGATGTCATGGAGTTGTCACCTCAGCGAGCCGGCATCTTCGACGTCGTCCTGTTCCTCGGCGTGCTCTACCACCTGCCCCATCCTCTGCTCGCCCTCGAACGCGTCGCGTCCGTTACTCGAGGTCTCCTGATTCTCGAGACCGTCGTCGATCTCGTGGGATTCCGGCGGCCAGCCGCCGCGTTCTATCCCGGCCGCCAGTTGAACGACGATCCGACGAACTGGTGGGGGCCCAATGCTGCGGCGGTGCACGCTATGTTGCATAGCGTTGGCTTCACGAATGTCCGTACAGTGACCCGCGAACGATCGGCCATGTATCGTGGGCTTCGCGCCATCGCGCATCGTCTCAAAGGCAAGAATCAGCTCGCACCCGCGTTCCGGCAGGATCGCATGGTCTTCCATGCGACTCGGTAGACGGGCGCGGGAAACTGGTCCACGAGCTCAATTCGGCGGAATCGGCGCGATGGCGTCGGTCAAGCGGCCGTCGAGCTCGTCATAGACGCGGTGCGCCATCGTGGCGTGCAAGTGCTCTTTGTCGCGCATCGGATCGCCGTGGCCGGGAACGATGATCGACGGATCGAGCGCGTCGATCTGCTCGAGCGTCGCGTGCCGTTGGTATCGAAGATCAGCACGCCCGCATCGGACGTGATGACGACGGAGTTGCCGTCGAGGCCGACCGGGCCGTACGGCGTGGTCTGAAACAGAAGCACGCCGGACTGGTCTCCAAGTCCGCCAACCAAGCCGCAGAGTTTCCGTTAGACTTGGCGGACTTGGAACCCGATCCGGCGGATTTGAACCCAGTCCGCCCTACAACACCAATGCCAGACACCGTCGGATTCATCGG
>JBLNGH010000539.1:0-6135 GCA_050264575.1 Acidobacteriota bacterium
CGTCGCTCGTCATCAATCTGATCGCAATGGGCATTCTTCTCAACATCTCGCAGCAGTCGTCGCCGACGGCTGCCGCGTCGGCGTCGGTGTGACGGAGCATCCACAGGTGCGCGCGCATGAGCGTGGAGCGGCGGAGTCTCGCGGTCGTCGTGGCGGGAGGCGGCACGGGCGGCCATCTTTATCCGGGCGTTGCCGTGGCGCGCGAGTTGCTTCGCCGAGTCCCGGACGCCTGCGTGTCATTTGCCGGCACGGCTCGCGGCCTCGAGGCGCGCGTGATCCCGAAGGAAGGATTCGAGCTCGACTTGATTCGCAGCGCCGGGATCAAAGGGAAATCGCTGGCGTCGAGACTGCGCGGCGCAGCGCTCCTGCCGGTCGGATTCGCCGACGCGTGGCGCATCCTGTCGCGCCGGCGGCCGCAGGTCGTGATTGGCGTCGGCGGGTACAGCTCGGGGCCGGTGGTGCTCACGGCCGCGATTCGCGGAATCGCCACGATGGTTCTCGAGCAGAACGCCGTGCCCGGACTGACGAACCGGTTGCTCGCGCGCTGGGTCCGCGCAGCAGCGGTCACATTCGAAGAGACGCTGACCCATTTTCCAGGGAGGGGGTTTGTCGCGGGAAATCCGGTTCGGAGCGAGTTTTTCGCGATCGGTGACGCGCCGCACGTTCGGGATCGATCGTCGCGAGCCCGGGTCCTAGTTCTTGGCGGCTCTCAGGGCGCGCGCGGGATCAACCTGGCCCTGGTGGCGGCGGCGCCGGAGCTGGCGCGACGACAGGCGGATCTCGAGATCGTTCATCAGGCCGGAGAGCGTCACCTGGCCGAGGTTCGTCAAGGGTACGAGCGTGCGGGCGTGGCGGCGCGCGTCGTCGCCTATCTGGACGCCGTGGCCGACGAGATGAAGTCGGCCGACCTCGTCATCGCGCGCGCCGGCGCGACGACGCTGGCCGAGCTGGCGGCGGCGGGACGGCCCGCGGTGCTCGTGCCGTTTCCGGCGGCGACCGACGACCACCAGCGCCGGAACGCGCGGGTGGTCGAGGCGGCGGGCGGCGCGAAGGTGGTCGAAGAATCGGAGCTCGCGGACAGCCGGCGGATCGTCGAAGTCGTCGACGGACTGCTCGGTGACCCGGCGCGGCTCGCGACGATGAGTCGAGCGATGCGCGGGCTGGCGCGGCCCGACGCGGCGGCGCGGATCGTCGATCGGGTGTTGGAACTGGCGGGAGGCTGAATGCTGGGCCGGACTCGCCGCGTGCATTTCGTCGGGATTGGCGGAATCGGCATGAGTGGAATTGCGGAGCTGCTCGTGAACCTTGGGTACGCCGTGACCGGGTCCGATCTGCGTCGTTCCGAGATCACCGATCGGCTCGCGTCACTCGGCGTCGGCGCCTCCATCGGCCACGACGCGCGCAACCTCGGTGACGCCGATGTCGTGGTCGTCTCCTCCGCGGTGCAGGCGGACAACCCAGAGGTCGTCGCCGCCAGGACCCGCCACGTGCCGGTGATCCCGCGCGCGGAGATGCTGGCGGAGCTGATGCGGCTTCGCGCCGGCATCGCGATTGCGGGCACGCACGGCAAGACGACCACGACGTCGATGGTGGCGTGGATGCTGGAGCGCGCCGGACTCGATCCCACGGCGGTGATCGGCGGCCGGCTGAGCGCCTTCGGCAGCAACGCGCGGCTCGGGCGCGGACAGTACATGGTCGCCGAAGCGGATGAAAGCGATCGGTCCTTCCTCAAGCTGTCGCCGACGATTGCGCTCGTCACGAACATCGATCGCGAGCACATGGAGGCGTACGGCACATTCGAACGGCTCGTGGACGCGTTCGCGGATTTCGCGGGCAGCGTGCCGTTCTATGGCGCCGTGATCGCGTGCGTGGACGACGGTCCGGTGGCGGCGCTGTTGCCGAGACTGACGCGGCGCATCGTCACGTACGGGTTTTCCGAGTCGGCCGACGTGCGCGGCATCGAGCCGGTCACCGATGGCCAGTCGGGGCGCTGTCGAGTGCAGTACCTCGTCCGCGGCATTCCGGACGGAACGGGCGCCGGCGTCCTGACCTTGTCGGTGCCAGGCCGCCACAACCTGCAGAACGCGCTGGGCGCGATCGCTGTGGGTCTCGAAATCGGCGTGCCGTTCGATCGGATCGTGGCCGCGCTCGCCGAGTTCCGGGGCGCCGAGCGCCGGTATCAGGTGCGGGGCACGGTCAACGGCATCACGATCGTCGATGACTACGGCCATCATCCGACGGAGATCGCGGCCGTGCTGCGCGCGGCCCGCGACGGACGTCCGGCCCGGATCGTCGCGGTCTTTCAGCCGCACCGATACAGCCGTACCCGCGATCTCCTGGACGAATTCGGTCCGGCCCTCGCGCTGGCCGACATGGTCGTGCTCAGCGACATCTACGCCGCCGGCGAGCCGCCGATTCCCGGCATCAATCTCGACACGCTGGCGGCAGCGGTCCGGGGGACCGTGCCCGATCTGCACGTCGTCCCGAACCTGGACGACGCCGCGGCCGCGATTGGACGCTTGGCGCGTCCGGGCGACGTCGTCGTCACGCTCGGCGCAGGGTCCATCGGCACGCTGCCCGACCGGATTCTTCGCGTCCTGCGCGCAGAGGAGGTCAGGTCGTGAGCCCGCGTTCGGCAAGATCGCGTCGCGGGCTGCCGCCGGCGGCGGCCGGAGTCGCCGCACCCGCCGATCGCCGGTTCAGGCGGCCTGATATCCGCCCCGGTACGCGGAAGAAAATCGGTCAGCTCGCGTGGCGGCTCGGACGAGCCGTCGCCGTGATCGGCATCACCGTCGCTGCCGGCACGTGGACCGCCCGGGCGGTGCTCGAGTCGTCGCTGCTCAACGTCCGGAACATCGTCGTGCACGGCAACACGCGGCTGACGGCGGCTGAAGTGGAATCGCTCCTCCAGGGGATCAAGTCGGAGCGGATTCTCTCGATTGACTTCGAGGCGTACCGCAAGCGCGTCCTGGATTCGCCGTGGGTCGCGGACGTCTCGATGCGGCGGATCCTGCCATCGACGGTCGAGCTGCGGCTGGTCGAGCGCGTGCCGATGGCGGTCGCGCGCCTCGGTCCACAGCTGTACCTGGTGGATCACGCCGGCGTCATCATGGACGAGTTCGGTCCCCAGTATCGCGACTTCGACCTGCCGATTGTCGATGGCCTCGTCCGCACCGTGAGCCGTGGCGCGCCGCCGGTCGCCGATGCGGCTCGCGTGCAGCTGACCGGCAGGTTTCTGGACGCGCTCGACGCCCGGCCCGACTTCAGACGGCGGATTTCGCAGGTGGACGTCTCCAACGCGCACGATCTCGTCGTGATTCTCGACGGCGATCCGGCCGCACTCCACCTCGGCGAGGCGCAGTTCGTCGAGCGCCTGAACACCTACTTCGAGATCAGCCAGACGTTGCACGATCAGTTTTCCGGCGTCGAGTACGTGGATCTGCGCTTCGACGAGCGCGTGTACGTGCGGCCGCACGGACGCGTGCAGACAGCGGTGAAGAAGTGAGCGGGGTGCTTGCCCGCCGACGCTCCCCAGGGCGGACGCGGGACATGAGGCGGTGATGGCGCGAAAAGAACGGTATCTGGTCGGACTCGACGTCGGAACGTCCAAGGTCGCCGCGATTGTCGGCGAGGTCATGGACGACGGCGGGCTCGACATCATCGGTATCGGCCTGGCCGAGTCGAAGGGGATCCGGCGCGGCGTCGTGAACAACGTGGACACGGCCGCCGAAGCCATCAAGCGCGCGCTCGACGAAGCCGAGCTCACGGCCGGCGTCGAGATCGATACCGTCTACCTCGCGCTGTCGGGCGCCCACGTCAAGGCCTTCAACAGCCGCGGGGTCGTGGCGGTCGCCGGACGGAACCGGGAAATCGCGCGCGACGACGTCAAGCGCGCGATCGACGTGGCGCGCGCTGTCGCGCTGCCCGGCGGCCGCGAGATCCTGCACGTCCTGCCGCAGGATTTCGTCGTCGACGATCAGGATGGGATTGCCGCGCCGGTCGGCATGACGGGAAGCCGCCTCGAAGTCAACGTTCATGTCGTCACCGGCAGCTCGTCGTCGATGCAGAACATGATCGCGTGCGTCAATCGCGCGGGCGTCGAGGTCGTCGAGACGGCGCTCGAGCAACTGTCGGCGAGCGAAGCGGTGTTGACGCCCGACGAGAAGGAGCTGGGCGTGGCGCTCGTGGACATCGGCGGCGGCACCACGGACTTCGCCGTCTTCGAGCGCGGCAGCCTCTGGCATACCGGCGTCCTCGCCATCGGCGGCGATCACTTCACGAACGACATCGCGGTCGGACTGCGCATGCCGATTCCGGACGCGGAGAAGCTGAAGCGGCGATCCGGCTGCGCGCTGACGTCGCTCGTGCCCGAAGACGAGATGATGGAGGTGGCGAGCATCGCCGGCCGGCGCGCACGCGTGATGCCGCGGCGCGTGCTGTCGGAGATCCTGCAGCCGCGCGCGGAAGAAATCTGCCACATGTTCTGGGACGAGATCCGCCGCGCCGGCTACGAGAAGTCGCTCAACTCCGGCATCGTCCTGACCGGCGGCGCGGCGATGCTCGAAGGGATGGCCGAGATCGCAGAACAGATCTTCGATCTGCCGGTCCGCCGCGCCGCGCCCGAAGGCGTCGGCGGCCTCGCCGATCACGTCAACAACCCGGCGTTTGCGGCGTCCGTCGGGCTCGTGCTCTACATGCACCGGAATCTGCTGACCGACCCGCCGCGCGTGGGGGCCGGCACCATCGGCCGCCTCACCGGACGACTCCGCACGCTGTTCAAGGAATTCTTCTGATTACGCCTGACACACGAGGAGCACCACCATGGACGTTCGCACGACCGCCCGCCGCCCGGAAAAACTTCGATTGCTGCTCGAGGAGGGAGAACTGGTCCGCGCCGGGGCCCGCATCAAGGTGATAGGCGTCGGCGGCGGCGGCAGCAACGCCGTCAACCGGATGATGCAAGGCGGCCTCTCCGGCGTCGAGTTCATCGTCGCCAACACCGACCAGCAGGCGCTCCTGCAAAACTCCGCGCCGATCAAGATTCAGATCGGCGCGCAGCTGACTCAGGGCCTGGGCGCCGGCGCCGACCCGGATGTCGGACGCGCGGCCGCGCTCGAAGACACGGACAAGATTCTCGAGGTCCTCACCGGCGCCGACCTCGTCTTCGTGACGACCGGCCTTGGCGGCGGCACGGGGACGGGCGCCGCGCCGGTGATCGCGAGCCTCGCCAACCAGATGGGCGCGCTCACGGTCGCCGTCGTCACCAAGCCCTTCAGGTTCGAAGGGCGCAAGCGGCATCTTCAAGCGGAGTTCGGATTGAACGAACTGGCCGATGCCGTGGACACGATGATCATGATCCCGAACGAGCGCCTGCTCTCGACGATCGATCGCGCCACCAGCATGTCCGACGCCTTCGCGCGCGCCGATGATGTGCTGCGCCAGGCGATTCAGGGAATCTCGGACTTGATCCTGGTGCCCGGCCTCATCAACCTCGACTTCGCCGACGTGAAGACGATCATGTCGCGGATGGGGATCGCGATCATGGGCACCGGCGTGGCGACGGGAGAGGATCGCGCGCGGCTCGCCGCAACTGCCGCCGTGTCGAGTCCGCTGCTCGAGGACAACTCGATGCAGGGCGCCCGAGGCGTCATCATCAACGTCACCGGCGGCCCCGATCTGACGCTCGCCGAAGTCAGCGAGGCCTCCGAGATCATCTACAACTCGGCGCACGATGAAGCCAACATCATCTTCGGCGCCGTCGTCGACCCGCAGATGACCGGCAAGGTGAAGATCACCGTCATCGCCACGGGATTCGACCGGCTGCGGGTGTCGCAGTCGCCAGCCGCGGAAGCGGCCAAGCAGACGCCGGTCGACCTGAGCAACTACGCCGGTGTCCGCACCGAGGAGCAGGATCGCCTGCTCGCCAAAGGCAACCGGGTCATCGTCTCGCGCCGTCGCGCGATCGATCTCCCCATGCTGCCGGTCACTCCAGCGCCGCCGGCCCTGCCGCCGGCAGGGGACGGCTCAACCGACGATCCAGAGGCAGACAGCAGTTCGCCTCTCGATGTGCCGGCGTTCCTGCGACGCCACGGCGGGTAGGCCGCCGGACGTACAATCGCCAGTACCAGGATCCGC
>JBLNGH010000540.1:0-15881 GCA_050264575.1 Acidobacteriota bacterium
CGCAGCCGGCACGTTCACATTCACGGCGCTCGCGACCATCGACACGGGAGCCAGCGGGACGAAAGTCGTCACCAACGGCACCTTCGACGTCACCTTCTGAAAAACGCTGCATCGATCATCGATCTATCGATCTATTGGCTGAAACAGGATGCTTTGAAATAGATCGATAGATCGATCGCCCGATAGATCGATCTCATTTCATTTTCTTCAGCAGCTCCGACGTCGACCACCCTTCTTCAATGGGCATCCGGACCACGCGGCCGCCGCGCGACTCGACCGTGTCGCGGCCGACGATCGCGTTCTCACCCCAGTCGGCACCCTTGACGAGCACGTCCGGCTGAACGCGGCGGATGATTTCCGCCGGCGTGTCCTCATCGAAGATCGTTACGGCGTCCACGGACGTCAACGCCGACAGAATCTCCGCGCGCTCGGCCTCGGGTGTGATCGGACGCGACGGCCCCTTGATCGCCCGCACCGAGCGATCGGAATTCACGCCGATGATGAGGAGGTCGCCCTCTGCGCGTGCGGCGCGAAGATAGCGGATGTGGCCGGGATGCAGGAGATCGAACACGCCGTTCGTGAAGACGACGCGGCGGCCGGCGCGGTGCTCGCGTTCGGCAAAATCGGCGGCCTGGTCCGGGTTGAGAATCATTCGCCCGTCCCAAAGCACACATGGGTGCATTTAGACAGTTCTCTTGAATTTGACGCCGCCCGAAAACTCCCAATGGTGGCGCGGACGGTAGATGCCTGTGTCCTTGAGACGCGATTTCACGCGGAACGTGTACAGCAGCCGGTGATAGTCGTACGGCGCGCCGTCGCGGCGGTGCACGGCGACATCGAGCTTGTACGTGCCTTCGACGAGGTCGAGGGCTTCGACGACCAGCGAGATCTCGGCGGCGCCGTTCAGCGTATCGCCTTCATGCTCCTCGATGTCGGTGTTCGTGCCGTACACGCAGACCCCTTCGGCGTTGAACATGCCGACGCCGAAGACGAAATCGTTGGTCGGCCGCGCCGCCCGCACCTGCAGCCGCAGCGTGAGCGGCTCGCCCGTGTGAAACACGTGGGTGGCCTGGCCCTGATCGTTCATCAGCCGCACGTCGGTGATCTCGACACCGCCCGATCCCCAGCGCCCTTCCGCCGCGCGCGACATGTCCATCGCGGCTTCGCCGGCGTCCACCGGGCCCTCCTGACGCCGTTCGGCGACGGCGACATCGTGCTGCGTCTTCGCGTCCGACGCGGCGAGGAACTGCTCTTCGTGACGCTCGACGTCGGTGACGTACGCGCCGACGACGCGCTTCGGATCGCCTTCGGCGCGCTTCTGGCCGGCGTCGAGCCAGATCGCCTGGTCGCAGAATCGCTCGACCAGGCCGAGCGAGTGCGTGACGAGCAGAATCGTCCGGCCCCGCCGCTTGAACTCGCCGAACTTGTCCAGGCACTTGTGCGTGAACCCCTCGTCGCCGACGGCGAGGACTTCGTCGACCAGCAGCACCTCGGGATCGACGTGGATCGCGACCGAGAATCCAAGGCGCATGTACATGCCGGACGAGTACGTCTTGACCGGCGCGTCGATGAACTCCTGCAGCTCCGCGAACTCGACGATCTCGTCGAAGCGTCGTTGAATCTCGCGCTTCGTTAGGCCGAGCATGGTGCCGTTGATGTAAATGTTCTCGCGTCCGGAAATTTCCGGGTGAAACCCGGCGCCAAGCTCAATCAGCGCGGAAATGCGGCCGCGGACGGTTACCCGGCCGGTCGTCGGCTTCGTGATGCCGGCGACGAGCTTCAACGCGGTGCTCTTGCCCGATCCGTTCCGGCCCACGACGCCGAACGTGCTGCCCTGCGGAACGGAGAACGACACGTCCGTCAGCGCCGGAAAGATCTCGCTCGGCCGGAGGTCGCGCAGCAGGCTCCGCTGCAGCAGCGCGCTCTTGAGCGTTGCGAAGTGACGGCCGCCGTAGCGGCGGTACGCCTTGGAGACGCTGGCGAACTCGATGACGGCCGGAACCCTGCCTGGCGACGCCGCGCTCATACCGCCTCGGCAAACGAGTCGCGTAGGCGATCGAAGATCCAGTACGCAACGACGAACAGGGCGGCCGACGCGGCGCCGAGCGCCAGCAGCCATTTGGCGTGACCGACCGGGCCGGGAAAATACAGGATCTCCTGGTACGACGCGGCCAGATGAAAGAACGGATTGAAATTGAACAGCCACTTGAACTGGGCGACGCTCTTCAGAAAGTACGGGTAGACGATCGGCGTCGCGAAAAACCAGAACGTCAGCAGGTTCGACAGCAGATCGCGGATGTCGCGGAAGTGCACGGTGAGCGCCGAGAGCAGCAGGGCGAGCGCCAGCGTGAAGACCAGCTGAACCGCGACCGCGATCGGAAACCACACCAAACCCGGGAGATCCGGCACGTGCCGATAGATCAGAAGGAACACCACCAGGATGATGAGCCCGAGGAAGAAATGCACCATGTTCGCGAGCACGCTGACGATGGGCAGCACCTCGGCCGGAAAGAGAACTTTCTTGATCAAGTTGCCGCCGGTGATGAGCGCGCCGGCCGCGTCGAGCAGCGCCGACGAGAACCAGGTCCACGGCAGGAGCCCGCAGAAAAGAAACAGCGAGTAGTGATCGAGCTGGCCCGTGCCTTCGGCATTCTCGAAACGCGCCGGCAGGATGTAGGTGAACACGAACGTGTACACGAGCAGCAGCAGGAGGGGATTGACGAAAGACCAGAAGAAGCCGAGGACCGATCCGCGATAGCGCGCTTTCAACTCACGCGCGACGAGACTCTGGATGAGCCCGCGATACCGCGCGAGCTGTGCCAGGTTATGCCACATCGACCTTGAGCATGGCGACCGTGATGTTGTCGGGCCCGCCGGCATCGTTGGCCGCGGCGATGAGCGCCCGGCAGGTCTCCTCGAGACCCTGCGTACGGCTCACGATCGCCTCCAGCCGATCCACGGGCACGACCCCAGACAGCCCATCCGAGCAGATGAGCAGCCGGTCGCCGGCTCGAACCTCGATCTCCGTCACTTCCACGTCCGGATCGTCACCTCCGGCAAGCGCGCGGGTCACGACGTTGCGCCAGGGGTGGCGCCGCGCGTCGGTTTCGGTCAGCACGCCGGCGCGGACCTGCTCGCTGACCCACGAATGATCCTGGGTGACCTGGCGCAGCCGGCCCTCCCGCCACATGTACACGCGGCTGTCCCCGACGTGCGCGACCGCCGGACGCTTGTGTCCCACGAGCAGCGCCGCGGCCGTCGTCGCCATCCCGCGCAGCGTTTCGTCGTTCTCCATCGCCGTCGCCAGGCGCCGGTTGGCCAGGCGGAACGCGGCTTTCAGGCGGTTGCCATCGAGGCTGAGGGTGGTGTCGTACGGAAAGGGCCAGGTCGTGTTGATGTCGGCGTCGCGGGTGTCGTTGATGAAGTTCTCGACGACCTCGACGGCGAGCCGCGACGCGACTTCGCCCGCGGCGTGGCCGCCCATGCCGTCGGCGACCATGTAGAGCCCGAGATCCGCGCGCGCGCAGTACGCGTCTTCGTTTTCTTCGCGGCGCAGGCCGGGATCCGACGCGACGGAAAAGGACAGGCTCGCCATGACTCCTAGATGCGCCTGCGGGTCTGGTGCGACTGGCGCGCCCCCGTGTCGTGCTCGTCGCCGATGAGGCGCCGGTCCAGAATACGCGACGTGGATGCCCGCGGGTGCTGCGTCGACCTGACGGCGCGGATGCACCGGCGCATGTCTATGAGTGAGGACAAAAACTCTGTCTCCCTGTCGGCCGGACCTGAACGTCCGGCCATCCATCGACCAGAATCCGGCCGAAGCGACACCCCGTCAGGGGCAATTACACGACCCACTATGCCGCGGTTGGTGCTGCGCGATGAAAAACATCTGGACGAGCGCGGTAATCAGGAAGGCCGACGCATCCGGAATCATTGAGTCCGCGAGCAACACTGCCTCCGCCGGGCGGAGACGAGGCTCACAGACTCGTCACATCACGCCCTGTCGAAACGACAATTTATACCATCGATAGACCTCGGGTGTCTTTTCTTGAGGCGTGCCTTGGCAGAAAAGACACCCAAGGTCTTACTCCACTTGTACTAGCGTACCGGCCGAATCCGCGTGCTCTACGCGGCCGACGACAGCTGCGGGGACGCCCGCGTCCTGAAGCCGGCCGACGACATGCGCAGTTGATGAAGGATCGACCGCCACGAGGAGTCCTCCCGATGTTTGCGGATCGAAGACGACCAGGCGCATCGCGTCGGTTACGGACTCGGTGGTTCGAACGCGGGGACCAAAGTGCGACTGATTGGTTTTTCCCCCGCCGGGCGTGTTTGCGGCGGCAAGTCCCAGCGCGCCTTCGAGCAACGGCAGCGAGGAGGTTTCGAAAACGAGCGTCACGCCGCTCGCGGCCGCCATCCCCGCCCCGTGGCCGGCCAGCCCGAACCCCGTGACGTCAGTGCACGCGCTGACGATCCCGGCTGGCAGCGCGCGAAGGATCTGCGCCGCGTCGCGGTTCAGCCGGACCATCGACTCAATCGCGGCGTCGACATGCCGCTCCGACGCGCGGCCGAACTTGAGCGCCGTCGCGATGATGCCGGTCCCGAGCGGCTTGGTCAGCAGCAATCGATCGCCCACGCGCGCACGCGCGTTGGTGAAGACGCGATCGGGATCGACCTCGCCCGTAACCGCGTAGCCGAACTTGATCTCTTGATCGATGACCGTGTGGCCGCCGAGAAGCGCCGTTTGCGCTTCGTGAAGCTTGTCGTACCCGCCGCGGAAGATCGCCTTTACGACGTCGGGGCCCGGGCCGTCTTTCGGCAGGGCCGCAATTGCCAGCGCCGTCCGCGGCACGCCGCCCATCGCGTACACGTCGCTCAACGCATTCGCCGCGGCAATCTGGCCGTAGACGTAGGGATCGTCGACGACCGGCGTGAAGAAATCGACTGTTTGCACCAACGCCGGTCCGCCCTGCCACTTGTACACACCCGCATCGTCTCCGGTCCTGAAGTCGACCAGGACCCGGTCGTCGTCGACGCGCGGGATGTCACCCAGCACCTGGGCGAGCTCGCCTGCGGCGAGTTTGCTCGCTCAACCGGCGCAGGCGGCGTAGTCGGTCAACCGTCTGTTCATCAAAAAGAGTGTAGCTGGAAGCGTGTCGGTTCCGAGGTTCCGAAGTTCCGAGGTTCCGGGGTTCTTGAGGTTCCGAAGTTCCGAGGTTCCGAGGTTCTTGAGGTTCCGGGGTTCGCGGGGTTCTCAGGGACGGGGCGTGGGTACGCGCGGGATTCCTAGGTCGTCGATACCGAGACCGTGCCTTCGGAGAACTCCGAACCGGTCTCTAGAACTCCGGAACTCCGGAACTCCGGAACTCCGGAACCTCGGAACCGACAGGGATTCTAATCTTTAGGTCTTTTCGGTCAGTTGCTTGTAGAGCCTCTGTAGCTCGTCCTCAGTTCCAAAATCGATTTCGATCCGCCCCGCGGTGCCCTTGCGGACGATGCGGACGCGCGTGCCGAGCGCGAGCTTCAGGCGATCTTCCGCCGCGCGCGTGTTGGGATCCACTTTGCGTGGCGCCGGTGGAACCGCGGGCGCCGATTCGCGGCGAACGAGTGCTTCGGTCTCGCGCACCGACAGACCGCGCGCAACCACTTCGCGCGCCACGCGGCGCTGTGCGGATTCATCCGTCAGGCTGAGCAGCGCGCGCGCGTGGCCCATCGACAGCACGCCCGACGCCACCTCGTTGCGGACCTCGACGGGCAGCCGCAGCAGCCGGATGTAATTCGCGATCGTCGCGCGGTCCTTGCCGACGGCGGCCGCGATCGCGTCCTGCGACAGGTGAAGCTCGTCCGCGAGCCGCAGATACGCCTGAGCTTCCTCGATGGCGTTCAGATCCTCGCGTTGGATGTTCTCAATGAGCGCGACGGCGAGCAGTTGATCGTCGCCGACTTCGCGCACGACGACGGGAATTTTGAGAAGGCCTGCGCGCTGCGCCGCGCGCCAGCGCCGTTCACCCGCGACAATCTCGAATCCGTCGTCTCCGCGCCGGACGAGGATCGGCTGGATGATCCCGTGACTGCGGATCGACTGCGCCAGCTCCTCGAGACGGGCGTCGTCGAGCTGCATTCGCGGCTGGTGTGGGTTCGGCCGGAGGAGATCGATGTCCACTTCCGGCGGCCGTTGCGATGGGAATTCGCGCTCGCGCGGCGCGGGCGGCGGCGCGACCGGAATCAGCGCGCTCAGGCCGCGACCAAGGGCAGGGCGCTTTTCGGGCATGGAAACCTCCTGAGGAGACACGAATTCGAGGCGGGAACGTCAGCCTTCATTAACATCGGTCGCCACACCGAGATCGCGCGCGAGAAATTCATGCGCGAGGGTGATGTATGCCTCGGCCCCGCGACTGCGTGCGTCGTAGAGGATCACGGGGACGCCGTGGCTCGGCGCTTCGCCGAGGCGGATGTTCCGCGGGATCACCGTCCGGTACACCTTCTCGCCGAAGAAATCGCGGATGTTGCGGCTCACCTGCTGGCCCAGGTTCGTCCGGTCGTCGTACATCGTCAGCAGCACGCCTTCGACGTCGAGGTCCGGGTTGAACGAGCCGCGGACGCGATCGATGGTGGCAAGAAGCTCGGCGATGCCTTCGAGTGCGAAGTATTCGCAGTTGAGCGGAATCAGGACGGTGTCGGCGGCGACGAGGGCATTCAAGGTCAGAAGCCCCAGCGACGGCGGCGTGTCCACGAAGATGTAGTCGAAGCGGCTGCGGAGCTTGGTGATGAGCTTGCGCAGCCGCTGTTCGCGATCGCCGAACGCGACGAGTTCGATTTCGGCGCCTGTGAGGTCGCGGTCGGAGGGGAGCAGCGATAAATGGTCGAAAGTAGTTTGCACTACAAAGACCAGTGGGTCGTCGTGCTCGCCGGTGAGGGCCTCGTAGACGGTCCCCGCGTCTGGCGGCTGGCTCTTCTTGCCCAGACCACTCGTCAGGTTGGCCTGGGGGTCGAGGTCGACGACGAGGATCCGCTGGCCGGCCATAGCCAGCGAGGCGGCGAGGTTGATGGCGGTGGTCGTCTTGGCGACGCCGCCTTTCTGGTTGGCGATGGCGATGACGCGGTTATGTTTGGTCATTTAGCCAAATCGTGTCTGGCTAGGGCCGTATGGATTGTCGGCCCGAGCTTTCGGTTGGTCAAGACCAAAGAGTGTAGGTCCTGGAATTCTGGGCACGAGCCTTGGCAGGTATGTTCCACGTGGAACATCGGGCTGCTTACGCCGGCCCGACGCGCCTTGCCGCGGCCGCGATAAATCGTCAGGCGTCTGAACGTCCACCATCCTCGGAGGCGAAGGATGTCAAAGACGATGAACGCTCTTGCGATCGCCGTAGTGCTTGCGAGCAGCCCAGCATTTGCCCGGACCCCCGATTCGGCCGCTCCCAGGTTCTTCCCTTCCTGCGCAGCTCTTTTCCCAGCAGTCCGCCACGCCTTTTCCGGAGGGTGCCAAGGATTGCCTTCATCAACATTCAGCTCATCGCGCAGGAATCAGCCATCGGCAAGGCGGCGGCGGAGCGCATCAACAAGCTCAGCGGCGTCAGACTCGCAGAGCTCGAGGCGAAGGGCCAGACCCTGAAAGCGCTGCAGGACAAGCAAGCGTCAGCGACCGGGATTCTCACGAAAGACGCCGCTGAAAGGCTGCAACAGGAGATTGATCGCGCGGCCTTGGAGATTCAGTACGCCAAACAGAGCGCCGACCGGGAGTTGAGCAACCTGAACGACGACCTGATGAGCGATTTCAGCGTCAAAGTTCGGCCAGTCGCGTCGAAAGCATTCGCGCCGAAAAGCAGCTCTGGGCCGTGCTCGTGATGAACGAGAACCTGGTGGCGATGATGCCTGGGCTCGATGTGTCCAGCGAGGTTGTCAGGCGACTCGACGCGAAAAAATAGGCCACTGAGGCAGGTGAGTTCGGTTTGAATATGGTCAGCCTGAGGGCGTAGATTCTTCGTGGGAAGACAATGTCCATAACCCCGATCTTGATAATTGCCGGAATTCTGGTCCTGAGCATCGGCTGGCAGTACTTTCTCTACAGACGCTCAGGCAGGCCCTGGTGGAATCCGCTCTGGATGGCCTTCACGATCACGGCCGCGGCGCTGCTCTACCTGGTAGCCGGATTCATCGGCTACGACGTGCCCCGGCACAACCCATTCATCGACAGCCCTCCGGTGTGGGTAGGACAGGTCGTGTGGCCACAGGTTGCGTTCAGCTCGATCATGCTGCTGATTTCAGGGCCCTTCTGGTGGCTGGGCTTGAGGCGTCTCTAGTACTGACCGAGTAGCGCCTCCACGAGAACTGGCGCTTGTCCCGGAGCAATTTGGCGCCATTGGTCACCCTCGCCTAGAGTCCCCGCCTGTTTGGTTTGTCTGGCCCTCCGGTGAGAAACCGCTGCGTTGTCTGCTGCCGGTTTCTATGGAACAGAACCCAGAGCCGTTTTCGTTTCCATGTAGCCTGCGAAAACGGCTTAGCGGTTTCGCATCAGAGGAAGTCCTCGCCGTGGTGGGGTCAGACCGGGGTCAGACCCCTGGGGTTCGGGGTCTGACCCCGGTCTGACCCCCACCAGCGCCGCTACACCGAAGTCGAAACCGCTCCAGGAAAACACCGTTGAGAAACATCACGATCGGGCTGAGGTAAGTGGAAAGCGGCCTCGGAGCCTCACGGTTATTCTGCAATGTAGTGTATTTGGTATTACAAAGCATAACCGCTCATGACGCCTCGAGAATCAGAAGCTGACTGGCAGGCGTCGGGACGACCTCAAATGTCCGCATGCCGGGTGGATAGCCCGTGCCGGTCGATACGCCACCGAACCAGAAGACCCGGCCCGCGGGCCCGAGGAGCGCGCGGATTTCCGCCCACAGCGCCTCCGACGGGCCGACCGCGCGCATCGTGACCACGTCGACCACCCCGCGGAGTTCGCCCTGGGCAGTCAATTCCTCGAGCCGGCAATTCGCCACCTCGACATCGGGCAACCCGAGCTCGCGCACGGCCTCACGTAAGAACGCAGATTTCCTGGTCCTCGATTCGACCATGACCATTCGCAGATGGCTGGCGGCGAGCTTGAGGGGGATCGCCGGCGACCCGCCGCCCGAGCCGACGTCAACCGCCAGCCGATCGCTCGCCTCGACTCGACCGGCCGCAATCAGCGGCTCGACGATCAACCGGTCAAGCGTCTGATCCGTTGGTGGATTGAGCGGCAGCGCCGTGAGATTGATCTTCTTGTTCCACCGCGCAAGCAGCTCCACGTATGCGCCGAGCTTCTCGATGACGCCAGAATCAACCGAGAGTCGGGCCGCCGACACTCGACGCGTGATTGCGGCAGTCGGGCTCGACATGGCCGCTATTGTGGGACATTTGTGATGACGTTGACCGCAATCCAGCGGTATCTTGGCGTCCGCCCCCAGGACAGAGAACGACATGCCGAAATGGAGCCTTCGGCCATTCTGGTTCGCGGGCATCTTCGTCGCGACCTTCGGTATTGCGCCGTGCGCCGCACAACGCCCGCCTCCATCTACCGGTTACATCACTGGTTCAGTGATGATGCCGACGCAAGGTGGGCCGACTGCGCCACGCCGAGAGATCTACCTTGTCCCCACCTCACCTGGCGGCACGACGCTTGGCTGGATGGCAGGCGCCGGCTTTTTGCTGTTCCATAACGCGAGCTTTGAAGTGGAACTGCTGCGACCGGGTCGGGTGGGGCCTCTTCGCGAGGGGCTCAGGTACGACACAACGACTACCGAGGAACGACGCGATCTATTGATAACCGTTGGAATGCGGTTTCATTTCCTTCGACATGGACCCATTGAGGTTCAACCATCTGCCGGACTTCTCATGGCGTCGACCGAACGCTGGTCGCAGTCCGAGCAGCGTGACGTATTCGGAACACTGCACGTCGGCCCACCTGGACATGAGTGGTTTTCGCGGGCAGGGCTGACAGCCGGTATCGATCTTGCCGTCGCTGGCGCGCCGGGCCGTCCTTCAGGCTTTACTGGGTCAGCTCAGGAAGTTGCTTTACGTGCGGCATGCCGAACAGCGGTCTATGGAATCTAACCTGGAGCCCGGGCATGACCCTCCGGTTCATGTTTTAGCTTCGCCAGCGCGGCAGCCACAATCGCGACCGCCGCCGGCGTGACACCGGGAACCCGTGACGCCTGACCAATCGTCCCGGGCCGCACCTGCGTGAGCCGCTCGACCACCTCTCGAGAAAGACCTGGAATTCCGGCGTATTCGAACTCCTGCGGAATCGTCCGCTGCTCCTGCGCGCGCGCCCGCGCAAGCTGCGTGTCCTGCCCTTTGAGATAGCCCTGGTATTTCAGTTCCGCGAACAGCGTGGATTCGTCGACGTGCGCGACGTCAAACGAAGTCTCAATCGCAAATCCTTGAGCTCGCAAATCCTCGAGCGCGACCGCCGGCCGCGACAACGCCTGCGCCGCCGTCGTCCGCTCTCCGCCGACGACGACGCGCGTCCGCGACGCGAGCGCACGATTGCGCTCCAGCCGCGCGCGACGATCCTCGAATCGCGACCACCGTCCGTCGTCGACCAGCCCCGCCGCGCGGCCGATCGGCGTGAGCCGCAAATCGGCGTTGTCGATCCGCAAACGCAGGCGATGCTCCGCGCGCGACGTGAACATGCGATACGGCTCGAGACAGCCGCGCGTGACGAGATCGTCGACGAGAATTCCGATGTAGGCCTCGTCGCGCTGCAGCACCACCGGCGGCCGCCGTCGGGTCGAGAGCGCCGCGTTCAGACCGGCGACGAGCCCCTGCGCCGCGGCCTCCTCGTAGCCCGACGTGCCGTTGATTTGACCTGCGAGAAACAATCCAGGCGCGCGCTTGGCTTCGAGCGAGCGATCGAGCTCGGTCGGCTGGATGAAGTCGTACTCGACCGCGTACGCATGCCGCATGATCCGCGCGTCTTCAAGACCCGGGAGCGCGCCGACGATCGCCTCCTGGACGTCGCGCGGCAAGCTCATCGAGAGGCCGTTCACGTAGATCTCGTCGACGCCTTCGCCTTCGGGCTCGAGAAAGATCTGATGCCGCTCCTTGTCGGCGAAGCGCATCACCTTGTCCTCGAGCGACGGGCAGTACCGCGGGCCAATGCCGCTGATCTGACCGTTGTAGAGCGGCGACCGGCCGATGCTCGCGCGGATGATGTCGTGCACCCGCGCGTTCGTATAGAGCAGGTGGCAGGCGATCTGATCGCGCTCGATGCGCCCGCTCGTGAACGAGAACGGCACGATGGGATCGTCGCCGAGTTCGGCCGGGAATCTCGAGAAATCGATCGTCCGGCGATCGAGGCGCGGCGGCGTGCCCGTCTTGAGCCGTCCCATTTCGAAGCCGAACGCGCGCAGCGATTCGGCCAGTTCGTGAGTCGGCGGCTCGTTCGCGCGCCCCGAGGGCCGCTGCTCGTCGCCGATGTGCACCAGTCCATTCAGGAACGTGCCCGTCGTCACCACAATGGCGCCGCACGTCGCGACGCCGCCGTCTTCGAACGCCAGCCCGTTGATCCGACCGTGTTCGCTGAGGATCCGGCCGGCGCGGCGATAGAGCCAGGTGATGTTCGGCTCGGCGGAAAGCCGGTCGTGCATCCACGCGCCGTACCGGCGCTTGTCCGCCTGCGCGCGCGGCGACCACACGGCCGGACCGCGGCTGCGATTGAGCAGCTTGAACTGAATGCCGGTCGCGTCGATGGCGAGCCCCATGAGCCCGCCCATCGCGTCGATCTCGCGAACGAGATGTCCCTTGGCGGTGCCGCCGATCGCCGGGTTGCACGGCATCAGCGCGACGGTGTCCGGCGAGAGCGTGCACAGTCCGACCGTGCAGCCCAATTGCGCGGCAGCCCACGCGGCTTCGCAGCCCGCGTGGCCGGCACCGATGACGATCACGTCGAAGTGATCAGACATTGAAGAACTCTGCCGGTTCCGAGGTTCCGAAGTTCCGGGGTTCTCGAACTTCGGAACTCCGATCTTGAGAACCGCAGAACTCCGGAACTCTGGAACCCCGGAACCGACACGCGTTAGTTCACGTTCATTTCCCTACGCAGAAACTGCTGAAAATGTGCTCCAGAACATCGTCAGCCGTCCGGCGCCCGGTTATTTCTTCAAGGGCGCGGCGGGCGGCGGCAAGCTCTGCCAGCACGAGCTCCTCGGTCGCTCCCGCTGCCAACGTTTCTTCGCCACGCGCCAGCGCCTCACGCGCGTCATCGACCAGCGCCAGGTGTCTCACATTCGAGATCGCCGGCGGATCGCGCAGGTCCTCGCGATCAGTCAGTGCGCTCGTGAGACGACGGCGCAAATCCTCGAGACCGGATCCGGTGAGCGCCGAAACTCTCACGACGCCCTCTGCCCTCTGCCCTCTGCCCTTGCAAAGGATCTCCACATCCCACGCCGCTGGCAGATCAATCTTGTTGACGACGACGATGGGCTCCGCGCCGCCGTGTGAGAAAAGCTCGCTGAGATTCTCTGGAAGCGGAGCCGATCGATCGAGCACGAGGATGGCCATCGCCGCGACGTGATGTGCGGCGCGCGCGCGACGAACGCCCTCCGCCTCGATCGCATCCGATGCCTCACGCAGGCCGGCCGTATCCACCAGCGTGACGGGTACGCCGCCGATGTCGACCCGCTCGCTGAGCACGTCACGCGTGGTGCCCGGCACGTCGGTCACGATCGCGCGATCCGCGCCGAGCAGCGCGTTGAACAGGCTCGATTTGCCGGCATTCGGCGGACCGCCGATGACGATCACGCGCCCTTCACGGACGAGCCGTCCGGCACGCCCTTCTTCCGCCAGCCGATCCAGATCGGCTCGCACCGCCGCCAGCGCGGCAACAGTCTCCTCGCGGGTGATGAAGTGAAAACCCTCGTCGGGAAAATCGAGTGACGCCTCGAGCCGCGCGGCGAGATCGAAGAGCGCGGCATCGATGCGGCGAATCACGCCCGTGAGCGTGCCCTCGAGCTGATCCATCGCCGATCGCGCCTGGAGCGGCGTCACGGCGTTCACGAGATCGGCGACGGCTTCGGCTTGGGCGAGATCGATCCGGCCGTTGAGGTACGCGCGCAGCGTGAACTCGCCCGGCTCGGCGAGCCGCGCACCGCCGGCGATCGCCAGCTCGACCACCTGTTTCAGCAGCAGCGGACTGCCATGCCCGCTGATCTCAACGACGTCGTCGCCCGTGTAGGAATGCGGCGCGACGAACCAGGTGATGACAACCTGATCGATTGCACGATCGGCGCGAGGACTCGCGGGCGCGTCACCGCCGCCGTTTGACGCCGGCCCCACGATGCGCGCGAATGTCGCGTGCCGCGGACAGAGCGGCTCCTCGCGTCCGGTCAGCGACCGCGCGATCTCGACGGCGCGCGGCCCCGCCACACGCACGACGCCAATCCCGCCGCGTCCCGGCGGCGTCGCGATGGCGACGATGGTGTCTTCCGTACTAAAACCCTGCATCTAAGATGTGGTGATCTGGAGACCTGGTGATTTGAGAGCTTGCTTGTCAGGACAAGAGGCTCTTAGATCATCTCGTCCTCAGATCACCAAATCACGATTTCACGCGATCTTTTTGCGAAATGACGACGGACTTGAGAAAAGCGTCGCCGACGCTCTCTGACGACAGCGTGGTGTCTTCCGCCACCGTGAGGTGCACGATGCGCCGCGCGTACGGATTGAGCGGGCCGATTTCCTGCGGCGAGCCGGAGGCCTTGACTTTGTCCATCAGGAACTTCGCCATCTCCCGCAGTTCGATGTCCTTGTCCTTGCGGAATCCCATCGCATCGACGACGTAGTGCCGATCGCCCCTGGCGTCGCGCCGGAACGCGGTGTTGACGATGACCTGCAGCGCGTCGAGGGCCTCCGCCTTTCGCCGCAGGAGCGCGTCGGCGCCGGCGCCGCTGAGATTCAGCCGGATGTTGTCCGGCGTTTCCTCCACGGCTACATCGAGCTCGAGGCCCATCGCCCCGACCACCTGGCGGATGAAGTCGATGACCTTGCCGTCGAGATCTGTCGTCATGTCCGTTTCCTGCTCTTGTCGCCGATCGGCGCGGCAATCGGGCGTACCGGCGGACGAACCGGCGCGCCGATGATCCGGTTCGTCATCGTCTGCTGGCCGATGGCCATGATGTTGCTGATCAGCCAGTAGAGCACGAGGCCGCTCGGCGCCCACAGAAACATGATCGTGAAGACCAGCGGCATGAACATGAACATCCGCGCCTGGACCGGATCGGCGGTCGTCGGCATCATCCGCTGCTGCCAGAACATCGTCCCGCCCATGATCAACGGCGTGACGTAATACGGATCCATCTTCGACAGATCGTGAATCCATCCCATGAACGGCGCGCCGCGAAGCTCGATGGACGACGCGAGCATCTGGTAGAAGGCGAACAGCACGGGCATCGTCAGCAGCATCGGCACGCAGCCGCTCGCCGGATTCACGCCCTTCTGCTTGTAGAGCGCCATCATCTCCTGGTTCATTTTCTGGCGCTCGGGATCCGTCAGCTTGTACTTCGCGTACCGGTCCTGGATCGACTTGATCTCGGGCTGAAGCGCCTGCATCTTCCGCATCGAGACCATGCTCTTGTGGCGCAGCGGGAACATCGCCAGGTTGATGAGCACCGTCAGCGCGATGATCGACCAGCCGAAGTTGCCGAGGAATCCGTTGATCCACTTCAGCGTCTGCAGCAGCGGCACGACGAGCCACGCGAACATGCCGAAGTCGATCGCGCGCGAGAGCTCCACGTCGACGGCTTTGAGCACGTCGAAGTCCTTCGGCCCCATGAAGAACGGCAGCGTCGCCGTCCCTTGTCCTGCCGACGTCGCGCGGACGGTGTAGGCGATGAACGTGCGGGTCTTGCCCTCGGCGTTGCCCGGCAGCGGCAGCGTCACCGGCTGATACTGCACGGCGACCGACTGCGTTCCCGGCAGCGCCGCGGTCAGGAAGTAATGCTCTTCGACGCCGGCGTACCGAAGTTGCCCTTCGAACTTCCCTTGCTCTTTCAGCTTGTCCGCCGTCAGGCGCTCGACCTTGTCGCTGCGGAACTGCACGGCACGCACCGGCAGAGTCTGTGATCCGTTCGGCGTGTACCCGAGCCCGAGCGCCGGTCCCCATTCGAGCACGACCGGCTGCGACGCCCCGCGCACGTCGATCGCGGCCTCGACGTTGACGACGTACGACTTGCCGTCCGGTTGAAAGTAGAACGTCTTTCGCGCGTTCAGTCCGGCCGCGTCCTGGTACTGAAAGCTCAGCGTGCCGGGCTTGCTGCCGAGCGACAACCCATCCGCGCTCGGCTGAAACAGCGCGTGCGCGAGCGTCTGCGAAAGACCCGGATCGTCGGTCGCGAGCGTGAACGGCCGCGGATACGTGTTGGGTGGGATGTCCTGCGGCACCAACTCGAGCAGTTGATGACTGTCGACCTCTCCCGGATACTTCTTGAGCTTCCAGCTCGTCAGGACGGCGCCGGCAGTCGAGATGACCGCGCGGATCGAGTCGGTCTCGACGACGATGTCGCGCGCGGAGGCGTCGGCCACGAGCGGCGCGGCGGCCGGCGGCGTTTCTGCGCCAGCGGCCGGCGCAGTGGCCGCCGGATTCCCTGGCGCAGCAGCGGTCGCGCCCGGCGCAACCGCGCCGGCCGGTGCCGTTGTCGTGACCGGTGGCGGCGGTGGAGGCTTCGTCACGAAGTACGACTGCCAGATCGCGGCAACCGCGAAGCACAGAAAAATGGCCAGGAAAACGCGCTTTTCCATGGAGACGCGGCGCCTCTACGGCCGATCCCCCGCCGCGTTTCGTGCGGCAGGCCGCGGCACGCGATCGAACCCGCGCCGCCAGAACCGATGACAGCCCCAGACGCGCCCGATCGCGAGCC
>JBLNGH010000541.1:0-14265 GCA_050264575.1 Acidobacteriota bacterium
ACGCGCCACTGGCCGGCCTCCTGGCAGATCGGGCTGGCGGCAGCCGTCACCATCGCGGGTATCTGGGCGGCTGGTGTGGCCGCGCACCATTTCGGCCGTCACGATCCCGGTCAGGTCGTCATCGACGAAGTCTCCGGACAATGGGTGACGCTTCTCCTGACGGGCGCCGGGCCGCTCGGGGTCGTCGCCGGTTTTTTCCTTTTCCGGCTGCTCGACGTCACCAAACCCTGGCCGGCGCGACGCATGGAGACGCTGCCGTCGGGGCTCGGTATCATGGCCGATGATCTGATGGTGGCTCTCTACGGCAACGTTCTGTTGCAGATTGGCGCCAGGGTTTTGTCCGGGGCGGCTTGATGCGCGAGGTGCGCACGGCCGAGATTCTCGCGGTGGGCAGCGAGTTGCTCACCGCGCATCGGCTCGACACGAACTCGCTGTTCCTCACCGGCCGCCTGAACGAGCTCGGGATTGACGTCCGGACCAAAGCGGTCGTCGGCGACGACCGCGGCGATCTTGGCGCCGTGCTGCGTGACGCGTTGGCTCGCGCCGATCTTGTCGTCACGAGCGGCGGGCTGGGACCGACCGAGGACGATCTCACCCGTGAGGCCGTCGCCGAGGTCCTCGATCTCGCGCTCGACGAAGACGCGGAGGTCCTCGCGTCGATCCGCGCGCGCTTCGCGCGGCGCGGGTTCCCCATGCCCGAACGCAACCGCCGCCAGGCGTTCGTGCCGCGCGGCGCAACCGTGCTCCCGAATGCGAACGGCACAGCGCCAGGGTTATGGATCGAAGCGCGCGAGCGGATTCTGATCCTGCTGCCCGGTCCGCCCCGCGAGCTGCAGACGATCTTTGATACGCACGCTGCGCCGAGACTCGAGGCGCGCGCGCCCGGACAGCGGCTGCGGCGCCGCGTGCTCAAGCTCACCGGCCGCGCGGAATCGCAGGTGGACGAGGTTGCCCAGCCGATCTACACGCCGCTCGCGCACGGGCCGATCCCGATCCAGACGACCATCCTCGCGACGCCGGGACAGATCGAGCTGCATCTGTCCGCGCGCGGAACCGACGTGGCGGCGATGGACGAGGCGCTCGAGTCGGGCGTGACGCAACTCGCAGAGGCTCTCTCGCCGGCGGTGTTCAGCGTCGACGGGCGCAGTCTCGAGTCGGTTGTCGGCGATTCACTGCACGAGAACAAATGGACAATCGCGGTGGCGGAATCGTGCACCGGCGGACTCGTGCTCGGGCGTCTGACGGAGGTTCCAGGCAGCTCGGCGTGGGTCATCGGCGGCGTCGTCGCGTACGCGAACGACGTCAAGATGCGGCAACTCGGAATCGCCGCGTCGCTCCTCGAGGAGCATGGCGCGGTGAGCGAACCGGTCGCTCGCGCGATGGCTGAAGGCATCGCAGCCTCGCTCGCCGCCGATATCGGCGTCGCGGTTACCGGCATCGCAGGACCGTCGGGCGGGTCGGACGCAAAACCGGTCGGCACCGTCGTCATCGCGGTCGCCGGCGCGATCGACGGCGTGCGAACGTTTCGTTTTCTCGGTGACCGTCAGATGGTACGGCTGCAGTCCGTGGCCGCGGCGCTGGACATGGTCCGTCGAAAGACCTCCGAGGCCGTATTACGGAAAACGTAAAAGGATCGCAGCGATCGTTTCTCGCAATCGCGCCGGACGACGCGTCGCGAGGGCAGCTGGAATCGCTGCGCCTGGAGATCGAGCGCCTGCTACCGGACGCGACGCCCGCGCTTCGCTGGTCCCCCGTCGCAAACATTCACCTGACGCTGCATTTTCTGGGGAATCTGGATGGGGCGCGGCAGGCGGCGGTTCGTTCGCGATTAGCCGAACCGCTCGCAACGGCGCCGTTCGACTTGTCTCTGGGCGATCTCGGGACGTTTCCCGCGTCGGGCCCGCCAAAGATCCTCTGGATCGCGGTGCGTGACGGCCGACAGGAACTGGCCGCGATCCACCGGGAGCTGGGTGTTCGCCTGCGCGCGTCCGGTGTGACGATCGAGGATCGGCCGTTCTCGCCGCATCTCACGCTGGCTCGGGTGCGGGACGCCGAACGGCGCCGCGTTCGCCGGCTGCCGGCGGAATTAAGCCGCGTGCCGGTCAGTCGCATTCTGTGGCACGTGCGCGACGTCACGCTCTACTTCAGCGATCTCTCCGGTCCAACGCCGCGGTACGACGCGGTCCAGCGCGTCGCGCTGCGTTTAGAATGAGTCTTCATGCGATCGGACCCGACGCGTCAGACCGCGGTTCTGGGCGCCGGCAGCTGGGGCACGGCGCTCGCGATCCATCTGGCCAACGAAGGCCACGACGTCGCGCTCTGGGGCCGCGACCCCGCGCTGCTCGACGAGATGGCCGCGCGGCGCTGCAACCCGACGTATCTTCCTGAGATCCGGTTTCCCGCACCGGTCCGTGTCGAGATGTCGCTCGGCGACGCGCTGGCGGGCGCGTGCTATGTGATCGTCGCGGTCCCGTCACACGGATTGCGCCATGTGGTGCGCGCCGCCGCGCCTCATATTCCCGCCGAGGCCATTCTCGTCAGCGCGACAAAGGGATTGGAAACGGACACGCTGCAGCGGATGTCCCAGGTCATCGTCGAAGAGACGGGTGGCAAGCATCCCGTAGTCGTGCTATCGGGCCCGAGCTTCGCGGCGGAGGTGGCGCGGCAGTTGCCGGCGGCGCTCGTCGCGGCGTCCGCCGATCGCGACGCGGTGCCCGCCGTCCAGCACGCGCTTCGCGGGCGCGCGTTTCGGGTGTACGGATCGGAAGACGTCGTCGGCGTCGAGGTCGGCGCGGCGCTCAAGAACACGATCGCCATCGCGGCCGGCGTCGTCGAGTCGCTTCATCTCGGCCACAACGCGCTGTCGGCGCTGATTACGCGCGGGCTGGCCGAGATCTCACGTCTGGCGTGCGCGATGGGCGGGCGGCGGGAGACGCTCGCCGGCCTCAGCGGTCTCGGCGATCTCGTGCTGACGTGCACGGGCTCGCTCAGTCGAAATCGCCGCGTCGGACTGGAATTGGGACAAGGCCGGACGCTCGACGCCATTCTGTCGGGAACCAAAATGGTGGCTGAGGGAGTGCGTACGACGACCGCCGCGCTCTCACTCGGGCTTCGTCACGAAGTCGAGCTCCCGATCACCGCGCAGATGGCGGAGGTGTTGTCGGGCCAGAAGACGCCGCGCGAAGCCGTCGGCCATCTGATGCTGCGGCCACAGCGCGACGAGGCCGACGTGCAGGCGGTGTAATGCCCTCGTGGTTCGGACGGATCCGTGACGGTCTGGCCAAGACCGCGCGGCAGATTCGGGAGCGGTTGGGCGAGACGGTCGAAATCGAAGCCGAATCGCCGGTCCGGTCGGCCGCGCGCGCGGCCGGCGTCGAGCGAATCGACACATTCGACGCGCTCGAGGACGCGATGATCGCCGCCGACGTCGGCCTTCCCGCGACCGCGAAAATCGTCGAGGCCGTCCGCACCGACGGACGCGGATCGCTCGGCGAGCGCGTGGGCCGCGTGATGCAGCGGATCCTCACGGATGTTCCGGCCGCTCCGGCGATCTCCACCCGGCCTCACGTCATTCTCGTCGTCGGCGTCAACGGGACCGGCAAGACGACCACGGTCGGCAAGCTCGCGAACTTCTACCACTCGAATGGCCAGTCCGTGCTGGTCTGCGCCGCGGACACATTTCGCGCCGCAGCGGTCGAACAGCTGGCCGTCTGGGTCGAGCGCGCGCAGGCCGACTTCATCCGCGCGCAATCCGGCGCCGATCCTGCCGCCGTGACCTTCGACGCCGTCGCCGCCGCCAAGGCGCGCGGCCGCGACGTCGTCATCGTCGACACCGCCGGCCGTCTGCACACGCGGACGAATCTCATGGCCGAGCTGGACAAGATCCGGCGCGTCGTCGCGCGCGAGGTCGAGGGCGCGCCGCACGAAGTGCTGCTCGTGCTGGACGCGACGGTCGGCCAGAACGGGCTCGTCCAGGCCCGCGAGTTCATGGCGGCGAGCGGCGCCAACGGCATCGTGCTGACGAAGCTCGACGGTACGGCGAAAGGCGGCGTGGCCGTCGCGATCGCCCACGAGTTGAAGCTGCCGATTCGATACCTCGGCGTCGGCGAGGCGATCGACGACCTGGTGCCGTTCGATGCCGGAGCGTACGTCGACGCGCTCTTTACCGACAAATGATCGACGACGTCGCGTGGATGGATCGCGCGCTCTTTCTTGCCGAGCGCGGGCGCGGCCGCACGAGCCCGAACCCGATCGTCGGCGCGGTGGTGGTCTCGCCGGAAGGGATCGTCGTCGGTCAGGGCGCGCATCTGATGGCCGGCGGACCGCACGCCGAGATCGTCGCGCTCGACGTCGCCGGCAGCCGCGCCAAAGGCGCGACGCTTTACTGCACGCTCGAGCCGTGCGCGCACACGGGACGCACCGGACCGTGCGTCGAGCGCATCGTCAGCGCGGGAGTCTCGCGCGTGGTTGCCGCCATTGAAGATCCGAACCCTCGAGTCGCCGGCCGGGGATTCGACTTTCTGCGGGCGCATGGCGTGCAGGTCCTGCCGGGCGTTGGCCGCGAGCGCGCGCGAGTTCTGAACGCCGCGTTCTTCAAGTGGGTCACCCGCCGACAGCCGTTCGTCATCCTCAAGGCGGCGGTTTCGGCTGACGGATTCGTCGGCCGGGCCGATGGTCCGGTGAAACTCACAGGCGCCGTTGCCGACCGCTACTTCCACCGGCAACGGGCCGAGGTCGATGCGATCGCGGTGGGGTCAGGGACGGTGCTGATCGACGACCCGGCGCTCACCCCGCGCGGCGCGTACCGCGAGCGGCCGCTGACACGGGTGATCTTCGACCGGCGGGGCAGAATCCCTGAGAATTCCCGCGTTTTCTCGACCCTGCCGGCCGGGCCGGTCATAATGATCGTGTCCGAGGCCGCCGTTCGATCGCATCCCGCACGCGTCGAATTGCTCGAGCGCCGGGGAGTCACGTTCGAACGGTGGGGCGATCAGCCACTCCAATTCGTGTTGACGCAACTGGGCGGGCGCGATGTCGTCTCGCTCCTGGTTGAGGGAGGGCCGACGCTGCAGCAGTCCTTCGTCGATTCGGGACTGGTCGATCGAGTGCAGTGGGTTGTAACGCCGACGAAGCTGACGACGGGCGTCCGGCCGTTCGTGCGTCAGAAACCAAAAGCGTCGGGATCGCCGAAGACGATCGAGCTCGGCGACGACGTGCTCACGGAGTTCGATGTTCACGGGATTGATTGAAGCGACCGGACAGGTCGAGCGGATTGCGGCAACACCCGCAGGACGGCTGCTGCGTGTCTCGACGCCGCTCGGCGCGGAGCTCTCGACGGGCGACAGCATCGCCGTGAACGGCGTGTGTCTCACCGTGTCAGCGCGCGACGAGTCGGGCTTCGAAGCCGTCATCTCGCCGGAAACGCTGCGGGTGACGTCCCTCCTGACGACGAGCGAAGGCCGGCTTCTGAATCTCGAGCGGCCGCTCCGCGCCGACGGACGGTTCGGGGGGCATTTCGTACTCGGTCATGTCGACGGCGTCGGACGTGTGACAACGATTCGTCCGGATGGCGAGTGCTACTGGCTGGAGATCGAGCTGCCCGCGAATCTGGCGGCGTACGTCATTCACAAGGGTTCAATCGCGATCGACGGCATCAGCCTCACGGTCGCGGCGCTGGCCGAAAATCGCGTCAGCGTCCAGATCGTGCCGTTCACATTCGAGAAGACGACGCTCCGGGAAGCGCGCGCGGGCGATGCGGTCAATCTCGAGGTCGACGTGATTGGAAAGTATGTGGCGCGTCTGCTCGAAGGGAAGCTTGTAGAGGCGGGGCTTCAGCCCCGCCGGAGTGCCGGCCCTGAAGGACCGGCCTACAACTGGAAGGAATGAAATGACGGGCTCGCTGCATCTTGCCAAGGGCCGGAAGCCGAAGTCGCCGTTCACGTCGGTCGACGAGGCCGTCGACGCCATTCGCGCCGGCCGGATGATCATCGTCGTCGACGACGAGGATCGCGAGAACGAAGGCGATCTCACGATGGCGGCCTCGGCGGTGACGCCTGAGGCCATCAATTTCATGGTGACGCACGGCCGCGGGCTGGTCTGCCTCGCGATGACGCCCGAGCGGCTCGATCACCTCGACATCCCGCTCGAGGTTACCGACAACTCCTCACGCCGGGATACCGCCATGTGTGTGTCGATCGACGCCAAGCAAGGCACGACGACGGGCGTGTCGGCGGCCGATCGCGCCCGGACGATCCAGACCGCGATTGCAACCGATTCGGGTCCGCGCGATCTCGCGCGGCCCGGACACGTGTTCCCGCTGCGCGCGCGGACGGGCGGCGTGCTCGTGCGCGCCGGTCACACCGAGGCTGCCGTCGATCTCTCGCGGATTGCCGGGCTGACGGCCGCCGGCGTCATCTGCGAAGTCATGAACACGGACGGGACGATGGCCCGCGTGCCGGCGCTCGCCAAGTTCGCAAAGCGGCACAAGCTGCCGATGATCACGATCGCCGATCTGATCCGGTACCGGATGCGGACCGAGAGTCTCGTGCGGCCGGTCGCGAAGGCCACGCTGCCGACGCACCACGGCACGTTTGCCATCCACGCGTACGAGAGCCTGATCGACGGCCAGACGCACGTCGCGCTCGTGCGCGGCGACATCGGCGACGGATCCAACGTGGTGGTGCGCGTGCACTCGAAGTGTCTGACGGGCGACGTCTTCCATTCGATGCGATGCGACTGTGGCCTGCAGCTCGACGCCGCGATGCAGCGGATTACCCTCGAAGGCCGGGGCGTCCTGCTCTACCTGCACCAGGAAGGGCGTGGGATCGGTCTCGCGAACAAGATCCGCGCGTACGAGTTGCAGGACCAGGGACTCGACACCGTCGAAGCCAATGAACGGCTGGGCTTCAAGGCCGACCAGCGCGACTACGGCATCGGCGCGCAAATCCTGCGAAGCCTCGGCGTCCGCACCATGCGCCTCCTCACCAACAATCCGCGAAAGTTCGTCGGGCTCGAAGGCTACGGATTGGCAGTCGTCGAGTCTCTGCCGCTCGAGATCGCGCCCTCGACCGAATTCACGCGGCGGTATCTGAAGACGAAGAAGGACAAGCTCGGACATACGCTGAATTCCGTCTGAAGACCGTGAGGCTGAGAAGGCGCGGAGGCGCTTCCTGCCTCCGAGCCTCCGAGGCTCCCAGCCTTTCCTCAATTCCTGCTACGATAACTGTTTGCGTTCGGGCCGGTTAGGCCCGGCGGATGGTCGCCAGCTGCCGCGTGGACTGCCATGCTCGAAACTCTCAGCACCCGGCTGCAGGACGTCTTCCGGTCCCTCCGCGGGGAAGCCCGCCTCACGGACGCGACGGTTGACGCCGCGCTGCGCGAAATCCGGCTGGCGCTGCTCGAAGCGGATGTGAACTTCCGCGTCGTGAAGGCGTTCATCGAGCGCGTGCGGGTCAAAGCGGTCGGTGACGAAGTTCTTCGAAGTCTGACGCCGGCGCAGCAGGTCGTGCGGATCGTCCGCGACGAGATGCTGGGGCTCTTCGGCGACGCGCCGGGTGGACTGTCGGAGGGCGCGCCCACGCCGCGTGTCGTGCTGATGCTCGGGCTGCAGGGATCGGGCAAAACGACGACGTCGGCGAAGCTGGCGCAGTGGCTGGCGAAACAGGGCCGGCATCCGATCATGGTCTCGACCGACGTTCGCCGCCCGGCGGCGATCCAGCAGTTGTCGGTGCTGGGCGAACAGATCGGGATGCGGGTGCACGATCCGGCGGGCGATACGGATCCCGTGAGCCGGGCGAGCGGCGCGCTCGGCGTCGCGCGCAACATGGGCTTCGACACGCTGATCGTCGATACGGCCGGCCGGCTGCACATCGACGACGAGCTGATGGCGGAGCTTGCGGCGATCAAGTCGGCGGTCGCGCCTGCCGATCTGCTGTACGTCGCCGACGCGATGACCGGCCAGGACGCGGTCAGGAGCGCCGGCGAGTTTCACCAGCGCATCGGCGTGACGGGCGTGGTGCTCACGAAGATGGACGGCGACGCGCGGGGCGGCGCCGCGCTGTCGGTCGTCGGCGTCGTGGGCGTGCCGATCGCGTTCGTGGGCGTCGGCGAGCGGATCCAGGATCTGGATGCGTTTCACGCCGATCGCCTCGTGTCGCGGCTGCTCGGCATGGGTGACGTGCTGTCGCTCATCGAGCGGGCCGAAGAGGCGATCGACGACGAGAGCCGCGCGCGGCTGGAGAAAAAAACGCGCCTCGACGATTTCACGTTCGAGGATTTTCGCGATCAGCTGCGGGCACTGAAAAAGATGGGGCCGCTCGAACACGTGCTGGGCATGATCCCGGGGTTCGGCGCGCTCAAGCAGCTGAACGAGCAGAAGGCGGAGCTGGATCCGAAGGAGCTCGATCGGCTCGAGGCGATCGTCAACTCGATGACCGCGTCCGAGCGCCGCAATCACACGATCATCAATGGGAGCCGCCGGAAACGGATCGCGCGCGGGAGCGGGACGAAAGTCGAGGACGTCAATCGCGTGCTGAAGCAGTTCGTCGAAATGCGCAAGATGCTCAAGGCCGTGCAGGGCGTCGCCGGTGGCGGGCGCAAGGGCCGCCAGCGGCTGATGAGCATGCTGGGGAAGATGGGGAGATGAGTTGCGGGAACTTAGAACTCGGAACTTAGAACTCAGAACTTAGAACTCAGAACTTGAGAGCTTGGTGTTCCAGTTCTAAGTTCTAAGTTCTAAGTTCTGAGTTGCAATCGACAGTGCCAGTGGAGGTGACATGTTAGCGATACGTTTGCGGCGGGCGGGATCGAAGAACCGGCCGTTCTTCCGCGTGGTGGTGACGGAAACCCGCTCGGCGCGCGAAGGGCGGTTCGTCGAGGTGCTCGGGTCGTACAACCCGAGGACGAAGCCCGAGACGCTCAACATCGATCGCGAGCGGCTGGCGCATTGGCTCAAAGCCGGCGCGCAGCCGTCGGACACGGTGCGCACGCTGGTCGATCGCCTGCCGCCGCCGGCGCCGGTCGAACAGGCCGCGTCGTGAGCAAGGCCGGCGACGTCGTGCTGGTCGTGGCCCGCGCGCTGGCGGGCCGACCCGACGCGGTGAAGGTCGAAGAGTCCGACCGGCGGGGACAGCTCATCGTCGAGCTGTCGATGGCGCCGGGCGAGCTGGGCCGGATCATCGGCCGGCAGGGCCGCACCGCGGCGGCCGTGCGCACGCTGGCCGCGGCGGCAGGCGAGCTGGACGGCAAACGAGTGGTCGTCGATTTCAAAGACGACTGAGATTGTGTGTTTGCCTTTGGCCTTGTGCCTTCTGTCTTGATTACGGCGGCGCGGGTGACTGAGAACAGGTGGGACGACATGGTGACGGTCGGCAGGGTCATCAGACCCCACGGCATTCGCGGCCACGTCGTCGTCGCGCCGGAAACGGACTTTGCGAGCGAGCGATTTCGAGCGGGAGCGATTCTGAGCGTCCTCCGCGACGGGCGGATCGACGGGCTCAACGTGACGGCGGGCCGCGAGCACGACGGGCGCTGGATCGTCGGGTTCGAGCAGGTGACGTCGATTGAGGCCGCGGAGACACTGCGAGGGTCGGAGCTGCGGATTCCCGCAGCAGACGTGCGCGCGCCCGGGCCGGGCGCGTATTACGTGCACGACCTCGTTGGATGCCGTGTGGTCACGCAGGCTGGCGATCTCGTCGGCACCGTGGGCCACGTGCGGTTGGACGCGGGGACACCGCTGCTGGAAGTGACGTCCAAAAAGGGGGAGATCCTGGTTCCGCTGGCTGAAGACATCTGCCGGCGGATCGACATCGCGGCCAAGACGATTGTGATCGACGCCCCTGAAGGGTTGATCGATCTGAATCGCTAGACGAGTGTTCGAGGTCAGTCGCGTTTGAGAATCGACGTCATCACGATTTTTCCGGCGATGATCGAGGCCGCGCTCGCCGAAGGCGTGGTGGGCCGGGCGCGCGCGCGGGGCGTGCTTAACATTCGGGTGCACGACCTTCGGGACTACACGGAGGATCGGCATCGCACCGTCGACGATGTGCCGTACGGCGGCGGGCCGGGGATGGTCATGAAGCCCGAGCCGCTGTTTCGCGCCGTGGAGGCGGCGGTTGACGTTGAGAAGGATGAGCCGCGGCGGCCGACGCCGGTGATCCTGATGACGCCGCAGGGCCGGCTCCTGACGCACGAGGTCGCGACGCGGTTGAGCGCGCTCGAGCGGATGATCGTCATCTGCGGGCGATACGAAGGCGTCGACGAGCGCGTGAGCCAGGCGCTGGCGACCGATGAGATCTCGATCGGCGATTACGTGCTGAGCGGCGGGGAATTGCCTGCGCTCGTGCTGATCGACGCGGTCGCGCGGCTGGTACCGGGCGTCGTGGGCGACGCGGAGTCAGTCGTGAAGGAGTCGTTCGCGGATGGACTGCTCGACTATCCGCACTACACGCGGCCGGCCGTGTTTCGCGGACTGGCGGTGCCGGACGTGCTCGTCTCCGGTAATCACGGCGAGATCGAGCGGTGGCGCGCGCAGCAACGGGTCCGGCGCACCGAGGAACGGCGGCCGGACCTGCTGAACCGGGAGAAATAGATGGGAGAGAGCGATGAGAGCGATTGAAACGGTCGAACAGGCGCAGCTGGTGAAGCGCCCGCCGATGCGGTCCGGAGACACGGTCCGCGTGCACGTCAAAGTGCGCGAAGGCGACAAGGAGCGCATCCAGATTTTCGAAGGCATGGTGATCGGCATGCATCGCGGCGGACTGCGCGCGACGTTCACCGTGCGCAAGGTGTCGTTCGGGCAGGGTGTCGAGCGAATCTTCCCGCTGCACTCCCCGACGATCGACCGGATTGACGTCGTGCGCGGCGCCAAGGTCCGGCGCGCCAAGCTGTACTTCCTGCGCGATCTGAAGGGCAAAGCCGCGCGGATGAAGGAACAGAAGCGATTGGCGTAAAGTGGTGTCGTGACACGCCCTCGAGCGTCACGGACCCTCGAGAATTCGATTCGCCGGTATGGGTACGTGCACGTTGCAGGCGTGGACGAGGTCGGCCGCGGGTGCCTCGCCGGCCCCGTCGTCGCCGCGGCGGTCATTCTCAAGCCCGAGTGCTACGTCGTGGGCGTCGCCGACTCGAAGGTGCTCACGGCAGAGGATCGCGAGCGGCTCTTCGACGGCATCTGCGGCGCCGCCGTCAGCTGGCATGTGGCGATCGTCGATCCCGCGGAAATCGATCGCATCAACATCCACCGCGCGTCGCTTCAGGCGATGCGCGAGGCCATCCTGTCGCTCGTGCCGCTGCCGGGCTTCGTGCTCGTCGACGGCTTCAAGGTGCCTGATTTGCTGATGCCGCAGCGTCCCATCATCCACGGCGACCGCCGATCGACGGCGATCGCGGCGGCGTCCATCCTCGCGAAGGTCACGCGCGATCGGCTGATGACCGAGTTGCACGCGCGCGATCCGCGCTACGGCTTCGACCAGCACAAGGGATACGCGACCAAGGCGCATCTGGACGCCGTCGGGCGGTTCGGCTACTCGCCGGTGCACCGGCGCACGTTCAGGCCGCCATCCCTGTTTGATACCATCCCGGACTGAGCCGCCGAGCGCCGGAGAGCCGTCATCCGCTTCGTCTCCCGTCTTCTGGTCGCTGCGTACCTCGTCGAGGCGGGGCTCCTGCTCGTCATGGCGCCGTGGACCGCGCTCTGGGAACGCAATTTCTTTGCGGACGCCGTGCCGGCCCTCGGCGCGTGGATGGCCAATGAGTACGTGCGCGGCGGCGTCACCGGCATCGGTGTCGTCACTGCGTTCGCGGGCTTGCGCGATCTGACCAACGCCGTCCTGGCGCGGCTGCCGCGGGACGCGCCGCAGCCCGGCGAGCACCCTCCGTCCTCTCCTCCCTCGTGATCGTGCTGCCGCGGCCGTGCGTGTACCTGGTCACGGATCGCCGCCGGCTGGCCCCGGATGCGCGGACAACTCGCGACGAGATCCTCGCGCTCGAAACGTGGCTCGACGACGCTTTCGTTGCGGGCGTCGACGTCATCCAACTGCGCGAGCGCGATCTGGACGGCGGACCGCTTCGCGATCTGACGGCGCGCCTCTGCGATCGCGCGCGCGCCGGCCGGACGCGGATTCTCGTCAACGATCGCGCCGACGTCGCGGCTGCGGCACGCGCCCACGGCGTCCACTTGCGGGCCGACTCCGCGCCCATCGGCCGCGTGCGCGAGCTCGGTCCGGACGACTGGATCGTCGGCCGTTCCGTGCACACCGCCGCTGAAGCGCGCGCGGCAGGCACCGCGGGCGCCGGCTACGTGCTGTTCGGCACGATGTTTGGCGGCGGGACGAAAGGCGATTCGGGTCGCATCGGGGGGATCGACGCATTGACCGAGACGGTGCGCGCCACCCGCGCGCCGGTGATTGCGATCGGAGGAATCGACCCCGGCCGCGCGGCATCCTGCGTCGCCGCGGGTGCGGCGGGCGTGGCGGCGATTTCGATCTTTCTGCCTGAGGGCCGGGCGCCGCTGGCGATGGGCGTCGCGCGCGCGGTCGACGCGCTGCGCCAGGCGATGACGTCCCGGCCACACCGACAAGGGAAACCTTGTTAGAGTACTTCGCGATTGACCGAACCCCTCGGTTTTAGGCTGAAGAGCGCGCGCGAAGCGAGCGGCGTGGCGCTCCGCGACATCGCCGCCAAAACGAAGATCTCCGTGTCGGCGCTCGAGGCGCTCGAGCGCAACGATTTCTCACGCCTGCCTGGCGGGATCTTCAGCCGCGCGTTCGTGCGGAGCTACGCGATCGCGATCGGTCTCGATCCGGAAACGACGGTCCAGGAGTTTCTCGACGAGATTAAACACTCCGAAAGCGAGGCGGCGCGCGTCGCGTCCGCGCGCCCGGAGGTGACGCCGGAGGATCGCGCGTTCCTCGAGCGTCAGAAGCGGGCGATCCGGCTGCTGCAGATTGCGGGTGTGCTGGTCGTCGTCGCCGCCGGCACAGGCGCGGCGCTGGCATACTTGAAGTGGAAGAAGTCCGCGGCGCCCGACACGCCGACCGCCGCAGTGGCGCCGACGTCGCCGGCAGCACCGGCAAGCTCAACCGCCAACCCGCCGGTGCCGCAGTCGCCGCCTGCCTCGCCCGCGTCTGCGCCGGGCAGCAATCCGCCACCTTCGACTGGAACGGCCGCATCTTCGGCGGCCGGATCGTCGCCGCCGCGTACGCCAACGCCTGCACCGCCACCGGCCGCGTCGCCCGCGACGGGTCAGGCCCCTCCGGCGACCGTCGTGCCACCCGAGGCGCCGCCGCCGGTGCCCGTGCCGCCGGCGCCGGTCGAACCGTTGACGATCGAATTCGAGGTCACGTCCGCGTGCTTCGTCGAAATCGCCTCGGACGGCCGCGTGTCCTTTTCGAAGGCGATGGAACCCGGCGAGCGCCAGCGGATCCAGGCGCAGAAGGAGGTGCGGCTCAAGGTCGGTGACGCGGGCGCCTTCGTCTGGTCGGTGAATGGCAAGCGCGCGCGCAGCCTCGGCGCGGCAGGGTCAGCGAGACAGGCCACCGTCACGCAGGCGAACTTCAAAAGATTCCAACGATAAGGACACTGTCCATCTGAAATCTGGAATCGGGGAATCTGCAATCTCGATCTGAAATCGCGCAATCGGGGAATCTGGGAATCTATCGGAAATCTGAAATCTATCGAGGAATCTGGAATCGGGAATCTGGAATCGAAAGCGGCGACCTGAGATTCCAGATTACCGATTCCAGATTCCCGATTCCAGATTCCAGATAGATTACCGTTTGCAGATTGACGATTATCCGATTACAGAAGATTGAAGATTCCCAGATTTCACATTTCAGATGGACACGGCTCACGACTGCTTTCTTGACCCGCGACTCGGTACCCACCATTCCGAGCGCATCTGCGACAGTCCATCCATGTAGACGGCGGCGCGCTGCCGATCGTCTTCGGTGGGCATCGACTTCAGCAGTTGCACCGCGCGGGCGAGATCCTTCTGGATCGTTTTCTTCGTCGCGTTGTAATAGAGACGGCGGATTTCCTCGAATGGATCGACCGGGGTCACGTCAGCTCTCGGCGATCTGAAGCCCATCGGCTTCGAGCGAGAAGGGCAGCACGGTGGCGCCGCCGGACGCGAGCGCCGTGGCGACGGCGTCGCGGCGTTCGGGATCGACGAAGCAGAACAGACAGCCGCCTCCGCCGGCCCCGCAAACCTTGCCGGCGAGCGCACCTGCGGACCGGGCCCGCGCGAACAGCTCGTCGATCCGGTCC